>SLNJ01000021.1 GCA_007133065.1 Opitutales bacterium | reverse complement strand
AGCAATGAGTGAACCTTCACTGCCGCATCCACGACTTCCCTCCCTATTTCATTCTCTTCCATCTTTGCGTCTTAGCGTCTTGAGCGAAGCGGGCGTGAGTTTCAATTCTTTTGGCCAACAGCGTCGTATAGAGTTCACGCGTCTGGGCCGCTATCGCGCGCCAGCTGAATTCCTCCACAGCCCATTTTCGGCCGGCGAGCGCCATACGCGTCCGCAAGTCGGGATCGGCCATCAGACGATTCACCGCCCCCGCCAGATCGCGGGCGAACCGCCCGGGTTCACGCGGTTCGTACGGTGGCTGATCATCCTGTTCGACGGGGACGAGCAAACCGGTTTCACCATCGACGACCACCTCCGGGATTCCTCCCACTCGCGCGGCCACCACCGGGGTCTCGCAGGCCATCGCTTCAAGATTGATGATCCCGAACGGCTCGTAGATCGACGGACAGCAGAACAGCGCGGCATGCGAGTAAAACTGAATCAGGTTTTCCCTGTCCTGCATCTCGCCGATCCAGTGGACATCGCCACGCTCGGCGGCGGCGCGCGCGACCGCTTCCGCCATCTCCCGCGCGATCTCCTCCGTATCGGGCGCCCCGGCAACCAGCACGACCTGAAACCCGGGATCCATATGGCGAATCGACTCAACCAGGTGAATGATCCCCTTCTGCCGGGTGATACGTCCAACAAACAGCACGTACGGCCGTTCGGGATCGATCCCGTGCCGCCGCAATACTCCCGTCTCCGATACCTTACGGAACAGATCACAGTCGATGCCATTAAAAATCGTGCGCACGCGGTCGGGCGGAACATCGAACAGACGCAGGACATCCGCCCGCGTTCCCTCGGAGACCGCGATCACGGCATCCGCCATCTCAAGCGCGGTTTTCTCGACCCACACGGAGAAGTCATAACCCCGACCCAACTGCTCCCGCTTCCACGGTCGGAGCGGTTCGAGCGAATGTACGGTCACCACCAGCGGCAACCCGTAGTTGAGCTTCGCCAGGATCCCCGCGAAATGGGCGTACCATGTGTGGCAGTGGACCAGATCCGCCTCCAACCCGGCCGTGGTGAAGTCGACGCCGATCCGGGCGGCTTCCAGGGTCGATCGCAGGTGTGCCGGGCATGAAAACGCCGATGCATCCGCCTGGAATCCCCGCACAGCCAGCGACGGATCCGAGTCGTTCTGATCGCCGAAACATCGAACTTCGACGGTGATCTCCCGTGCGAGCTCCGCGCTGAGATGCTCTACGTGCACTCCGGCGCCCCCGTATACGTGCGGCGGATATTCCTTGGTGAAAAAGAGAACCTTCATTCAGAAATGAGCCGTTCAAGATTCGATCATCCGGCTGCATTCAGGATGCTGCCAGATCCTCATCATCCACCTCCAGCCTAAAATTGAACACCGGGAGCAACAGGAAAAGACCGAGAACGGTCAGGAAGACGATCCCATAGCCGGTCGCATCGTGAATGGCACCGTCGATCGCCTCAGGACCGTAACGGTACGCCCAGACCGTCAGGAAGAGGCTTCGGAGCAGATTCGTCAAAAACGCCAGGAGCATCGCGGCGCAGACCAGCGAGGCCTTCTTCCACAAGCGATCGAGAAATATCGCCCCGAGAAACGACCCCGCGAAGAGGCACGCCGTCATCGACCGAATACCCGAGCAGGCATCCTCCACACCCACCTCCCCGCTTGGGAGGATGAGTACGCTTCCCTCCCGAACGATCGGGAAGCCTGAGAACTCGAAGCTGTGATACACGAAAATCGCGACCTTATCGAGCAGGTACGTCGAGATCCACGTCTCGAGCACTCCAAACGTCGGGGCCGACAACAGCCAGATCATAGCTGGGAAGAGAAACATCAGGGCCAACCGCGCCCGTGCGTCGACCGGGGTACGCTCTCCGTGCACATTCCGGTCCGACAGAAGATACACGGTCGCCATCACAAACAGACCAAACCCGAGCGCAATCGGCATCGAGGCCGCCGGCGCCGCGCCCTCCGCCGCACGGTACAATGCCCCCAGAAAGAGCAGCCCCCCTCCTCCCGCAAACAGGCCGTACGACACCGCGCCGGCCACGATCCGTAGCGGTGCGGTCGGACCGGCCCGCAAGGGACCCCAACGCTGGCCGAAAAACCCGCGGATCGCCGGCCAGCGATCGTGTAGCACGTACGCCACAAACAACGGAACCAGAAATCCGAAGGAGTAATCATCGCGCAGGCGCCACCAATGCAGCTGGTCCCAGATCACGAATCCCGCAAGCCCGAGCAACAGAATCGCCGCCAGGCGCACCTGGAACGGCAGTGATGAAAATCCAACTCCTTGCATCGAGGCCACGAAAATAGCCGCAGCCACGATTTTCGGGCAAGCGGAAAGCGGTTCACCCTGGTACTCCGCCACGGTGACGCCCCATCGGCATGCTCGGCTTCCTCAACTAACCGGCACCGGCCGGCACGCCCAACGGCTTCCATGCCCTCCAGACGGACACGAGGGGTACCCCGTCGCGGCGATTCACCACGGTATATCGTATTATCCAGCTCACCCGCGACGGGTGGCCACCGCGGGAGCGACGCGATGCCAACCCAGCTCTGATTTTACCGATGTTCGCGGGGTCGTTGTCAGAATTTCCATGTGGTCCCGATCATCCCGCGGATCGACTCATATCGGCTGCCATTCTCGTACACCAGAGTCGCCTGGAATGAGCGGCTGCGCGTAATCCGGTATCCCGTTCCGATCGCGTATGCCTGGAAGTTATCGATGAAGCTGCTCCGCAGGAAGCGGGTATCCATGACGTAGGCATGATGCGTCCAGCGGTTGGCGAGATAGAAGACCTGGATTCCGTTGATAACCACCTGTTGATTGTCGCGGATCGGGTCGGGATAGTCCTTGCGCCCGGAGTTCCAGGCCAGTGAGAGGGAGTTCCCCATGTTGATGACCCAGTGCTCGTCCAACCGATAGGCAAAGCTGCTCGACAGGCCGAGATTATAAACCCACGCCCCCTGGTTGAGGTCCGAAGATTCCCGCAGGAAAAGGCCGGCACTCGGAGAAACCCTCCAGCGGTACGGCTTGCCGTCCTCCTTGATGAAGACCCGGTGCGCGTAACCGGCAACGACTCCTCCCCCGTAGATGCTCGCGTTGCCAAGGCTGACTCCGTCCTCCCCCAGGATCACATCCTTGGCCCTGGTGATCGAAAGAGGAACGAGGAGACTGACGGAGCCGCGCTTGTGAAGCGTACGCGAGTAGGGAACCCGGACGGTGTACAGGTCGAAATCAATGTCACCGACGGTTGCGGATCCTATTCCGAAATCGATGTCGATAGCCGAGCGTTGAACCGCGACCTCGGTCGCTGCCTCATCCGGCGCCGGTTCTTCAAAGAGTTCAACCGTCTCATCGACCCGCAGGAACGCGGCATCGGAGGCGACTTCGAGAGCGACCATCGCGCTGGTTGATTGTGGGGTGCCGTCGGTCACTGCCAAAGGAGAATCCGGGCTGTCGTACCCCTCTTCATGATACCAATCATGATGATCCCATTCCTCCTCCCAGTAGTCAGGGGGCTGGGTCTGCGCGAGGGCGGTCGTCGCGATGGCAACCGCTAAAATCAGTGGTAAGCAGTATTTCATGTGAGTCCTCCAAGGCAATGGTTTCAGGCAGGCACCCGAAGCGAATTCGAAGAAGAAACTCGATCGGGGGTAAAGTATCTGTTAATAATCCGCTACAGGAATGGCAACCATGCCGAGTGGAGATACGGACGGTATTACGAAGATTAATAATAATGATAAGTCATTATAAATCCATCCTGTTTCTGATTTTTATCATGCCGGTGGGGATGATCTCTCTGCTGCTCGGGACGCTGGTCTATCCCGGATGGAATCTGACGCCGCTACACGGCATGATTCGGGAGCAGCTTGAGCAACGTGTTCCGGGGTTGGATTTTGAACTGGGACGGGCCCACGTGCAGTTGCGTGGTGGAACGTTGCTCACGGTGGAGCTGGATTCTGTTCGGCTGGCACAAGCGGGAGATGGTCCGACTATTGCACTGGAAGACGCTGGGATCGTGTTCCCGCTCAAACGGTTGTTTCACGGTCGCATGATCCCGGATCGAATCCATACCAAAGGCGTGCGGGTCTGGGTTGAGGTGGACGAGACGGGAACATTGCGCCTGCCGCAATGGGTGAATCAGCTGATTCAGGAGGACGCAGCCCCGGAGACCGGGGGAGTCGGATGGGAGGATTTCCGACTGGGCGATCTGCCGTCCGTGTTGCGGCTCGTGCAGGGAGAGGCCTTGCGGATTGCGATGGAGGATTACGAAGGCCGCCTGGTCCGCGGAGCCGAGGAGCGTGTGTTTCGCCTGCCATCGTGGTACATCGATGCCACGGGACGTGATAACGGTCTTGAAATGCATTGGCATACTCTGGGCTGGGAGAGCGGGAATGTGCCTTTTGCGACCGGGCACATGGAAGTCAACGTGCCTGACGAGACGGTGGATTGGCGGAACGAATTCAACCTGCCTCTGACGCCGGGACTGGCCGCCTGGCTTGAGACCGGATTCCCATTCCTGCCGATTCCATCGTTTTTCGAAACCACAGTCCATTTGCAGAGCCGCGGAACGATTGCCCTGATCCCGATGCGAATGGAGGTGGCGGGGCACGTCGCCCTTGAACCTGGGTCGATTGTCCTGCCGACCGTGGAACAAACGAGGCTGACGATACCGCCTGTCTTGATGGAGTTTGAGAGCACCCTCGCGTATGGGGAAGCCACCCCGGGAATGCGCAGCGTCGTAAGCGTGCGTCTCGGCGCCGGCAAGCGCGCCTCCGTCCTCAGGCTTGCGACGCGGATCGACGGAGCCGAGGATGTGCTGGAGATCGCTTCGAGCGGTACGCTGAGTCATGTCGAGGACCTTCTCGCGTTGCTTCCACCCCACCTGTGTCCGGTTGGTATTGAGGGGGATCTCCGGTGGGACGCGGCGATGGAGACGACCTACTCGCACCCGGCAGCCGTATCCGTCGGGCACGTTGGAATCTCCAGCAACGGGATTCGGTTCACCTTCGATGCGACCGACCCGAAACCCGTCGAACTCGAACCGTTCAGGTTGGCGGGGCGGATTGAACGAGCCGGCCGCGAGATTCATATCGAACCCTTCGCGCTGCAGGCGGGCCCCGTCGCAGTGCACGGAAGCGGTTTCCACTGGCGCCGGGACCAGGATGGCAGCGACGCCGAGGGGTTCATTCACCTCGGACCAATCGATTTCGCCGAACTCCTGGCGGAGTTGCCGAGCGATCTCGTTACAATCCCCCCGGAGGTTCGCCAATGGCTCGAACAGACCGCCATCCGGCAGTTCGAACTGGGCATCGAAATCGCGGGCAGCGAAGGGGTGGCCGCCCCGTTCGACCGCATCCGAATCGCTCCCGCATGGGAACTGAGCGTAGCAGGCCAATCGATCCGCGGCGGAGGTTTGGTCGAGGGAAGCATAGTCGATCGCGCACTCCACATCGACCTGGCATTGGCACGGGGCGCCCTCTTCAATCTGGGCATACCCGGAATCTCCCGGTTCGGAAACCTGGACAGTGCGGTCGAAGCGCAGCTGAGCGGAACGATCACCGGCGCTGGAGAATCAATCGACTTGGCCCTTGTGGCGCATACGACCGCCGGGACGTATTATCCGGGATCCGCGCTGAACGGGTTGCTGGCCGGACCGATCGCTTTCGGAGGCGCGCGTTGGGAGGCTCGCCTGTCCGGAGCAGACCTGTGGCGGGTGGACATCGATTTCAACGCCGCGGGCGCTCCCGGGAGTTTGGAGGCATCGCTCGCCGTCGAACCCTTCGCACCGGACGGCCTTCTCGTACACCCGATTCAGCTGGGCTGGCGTTGGAATGTCTCACCGGCGGATACCATCGACCTCATCGGTTTGCTCTCCCCTGAACTCTGGCTCGACCTGCCGCTCCAGCCCGAGGCAATCGCCGATATTGCGTTGCTTGGCTTCTCCGGGGAGGCGGGAATGGAACTCGGCGATCTCGGGGTCGATCCCTACCTTCGGCTTCGGGACGTCTCGGCTCAGACGACGCTCCAAACGGGCAATGAGGCTCTCGCTATCCATCTCAGGGACCACCCCGCGCCAGGCGAAGAGCTACGGGTGGAGTGGGAATCCGGGTTGTGGAATATCGGCCGCACCGGATGGACTGAAGGGGTCCTCCTCCCCTTCCCTGCGTCCACACTACACCTGCCTCTGAAACTGAGCGGATCATTCCACCTGCCGGTATCGCTAAGATTGAGCCGTATGCCCAGGGACTTGTCGCAGTTGCACGCAACAGTCGCCTTTGTGCTGGAAGACGGCCACGTCGACGTGAATCCTTTTCTCAGAAAACGCCTCGCGATTCCAAAGGCCCATGGACAAGCCAAAATCCTTCCCAGCGATCTGCGGATTGCGCGTCTCGACTCTATCCTCCTCTCAGAGATCGGGGCCATTCGACTGAAAGGACACGACCTGGGGTTCCTCGAAACAGCGGTCGGGAGACTTGACATCACAATCTCCGACCTGGATCTGGCAGGTCTCCCACCGCGGCTTCCATTCGATCTCCTTCCCAAAACTCTCCGTCCGTGGTTCGATCACCTGCACATTGAGGGATTCCTGCGACGGGTCGATCTGCAGACGGTTCTCGGATCCGACACCGGAACGAAGCGGATCCCGGGATTGGCCGGACTCTCGTACGGGGTGAAGGCCGAACAGATCGTCATCGAGCAGCCCCGATTGCCGCCGTTCTCCCTCGCGAGATGCTCGATCATGGGTGATCTCGAAGCTGTAGATATCACCATCGAGAATGCGGGTCATGCCGGCGCATGGATCGATCGTGTCCACCTCGAGATCATGAACCCGCTGGGAACGGAACCGGAAATGACATTGTCCGCCGACAGCCGAAGCGATCTCCCGGAAATCGACGTCATTCTGGATGCCCTTCAGATGCGGGATTCTCTCCCGGAATGGATTCGCCACGGTGGATTCCGCGGCAACGCATTCACCTCTCTCACACTGCACGGGACGGCACGACAGCCAATCGACCCGGCGGACTGGAGAATCGATCAACAGATCATCCTGCAAGATTTCTGGTCGCCACTTCCGGAATGGAACGGGAGCTACGGTGCTCTTAGCCACAGCATGGCTCTGAAATGGGATGGAGAGCGGCTCATCGGCGACTACGAAACCGGTCTGCATGACCTTGAAGTCGGAACCGTGATCAATGGATCCATTCGCCTCTCCGGAACCTTTACGGGATTCGCCGATGGCGCATTTTCCATCTTGTCCGAACTGAGCCTGCAGGATATCGAGACCCGTTTCCGCACCCTGGCCACGAACAAGATCCGAGGCGATCCGGCGTCGATCACCCTCGAACTGTCCGGAACCTCTGCCCGGCACGGGGCTGCCAGCCGCGAATACAAAGCCGATCTCGGCGTTCGCGAGCTTTTCTTCGACCGGTTCAACCTGAGCGTCCGAAGCCGTTTTCGAGAAGGATTCCCGGGCGCGTGGTATGGATTCGAGGAACTCGACCTGACGTTCTCAGGCATCGACTACTCGGACCTCGCGGTCACCGCCCATATGAACCCTGCCGGCGTACTGCAGATCCACGGGAAGAGCGACATCGTCAATCTTGGCCCCGCCCTTGCGCTTGTCGAACCGCTCCTGCTCGATCTCCTCCATCCGCCTCCGGAACAGTCGACGGAAAACGACGCGTCACCGGCAACGGCCGCTGCGCCGGGGACCGCAAAAGACCTCGACGCCGACGAAACGTTCCCCGCGATTCCGGACCTCGAAATCGCGTTTGATTTCGACACGATCCAGTTCGGCAATATCCGAAGCGTCGGACCATTGCGCCTGCGCGGTTCACGAATTGACGGGCTTCCCCGCCATTTCGAGCTCTTGTTTCACGACGGCGATCACGCCATGGAGCTGAACATCGCGCCAGCAGGGGACGAACACACCGTGGTTTTTCGTCTTTCGAATGTCGGGAACTGGCTCGATGCTGGAGTTGCTCCCCTGCATATCTTCCAGAGCGAGCCGGGCCGCAGCAATCCGACTCTGGCGAAATTGAAAACTCTTCCCGCTTTGTTTGACCAGGGAGACTTACGGTTCAGCGGGCGCTTCAGGATCAGTCCCGAGCCCCTCCTCCAACTCGACTCCGTGAGCCTTGCCGGAATGATTCTCAAGACGGAAATTGCTTTCCTCAGCCGCATCGCCGCCCTCGTCGACCGCACGGTTATACTCTTGATCCCCTTCAAGGAATTCCGCGTCGCCTCCGTAACCGTGGATCCAATTCAAGCCGTCGCTCACGATATCGTGATGGAAGGCCCGATCAATCTCACCCTCGACATGGCCCGATTCCAGTTCGATTGCCGGGAGACCCTCATCCAGGGCAGAGTCTTCGGCGTCCCCTTTGAGGTATTCGGCATCGCCCCAGACCTGAAGTTCTATCTGCAGGAGCGCAGTCCGGTAATCCGGGCGTTTACAGCTGAGGATGACTTCGACTGGTGATCCCTCACGTCCCAAAACGGATCGAAGGCGGATATGGCAGAGATTGCGCCGCCCGCCGGAACGCACGGGGATGTGCCGTTTTGAAGATGCGTCAAAATATCCTTGCCAGCCGTTCCTCAACGGTTCATTCTGATTCTTTTATGACCGAAGAATCCCAGGCAACAGAACAGCGTTCGCGCAATGCGCTTGATTATCGATGCACCGACGTCGAAGACCTCTCCCGGTTTGTCACGGACACGGGGAAGATCCTTCCGCGACGGATTACCGGGTTGACGGCCCGACAGCAGCGCCATGTCACCACTCAGATCAAGACCGCGCGCAAGCTTCTGTTGATGAAGTAATTACAAGTGAGCTCCGCCCCATCCGGACGCGCACGGGTCCTGTCGGCAACCCCGCGAAATATTGCGCTTCTGGCCCGCTGCCTGCGCGATGGAGGGCTCGTTGCCGTTCCAACCGAGACCGTCTACGGACTCGCCGCCTGCGCCTTGCAGGAGCCTGCCTGCCGTTCCATATTCGCGGTCAAGGGACGTCCGCTGGTCGATCCATTGATCGTTCATGTAGCCTCGATGGAGATGGCAGAGCCGCTCGCGGTGTGGAATAAAACAGCGCGCACCCTGGCTGCGGCATTCTGGCCTGGGCCGCTCACCCTCGTTCTACCGAGCATCGATGCGGTCCCGGGGATCGTCACTGCACAGCGTCCGACCATCGCCATCCGCCGCCCCGTCCATCCTGCCTTCCAGGCATTAATCGGCCGCTGTGCGTTTCCCCTCGCCGCGCCCAGCGCTAACCCCTTCGGGTACATATCCCCGACGACCGCTCGGCATGTCCTCGATTCCCTGGGCGATCGGATCCCCTTTATCCTGGACGGTGGACCGTGCGCGTTGGGTCTGGAATCTACCATTGTGGATGTATGCGTGCCGGAAAATCCCATGCTCCTGCGCCCCGGGGCGATTCCCCGACAGGAGATTGAATCCTGCCTCAAACGGCCGTGTCCCTCCTCGAAGCCGTCCGACGGCAGTCCTCCTTCCGCGCCCGGAATGATGGATCGGCATTACAGCCCGCGCGTCCGCCTGCGCCTTTTTCCGCACGGCAGCGCTCCTGCAGCCGCTCGCGATCCGAACGACGCCGTGCTGCTCTTTTCCCGACCCCGCGATCCGATTACGCTGAGCACACCCTCTATGTACTGGCTGACCGAGAACGGCGACCTGGCGGAAGCAGGCCGCAGCTTGTTCGCGATTCTGCGCAAGCTCGATGAGCGGGATCACGCCGCTGTGCATATCGAAGAACCACCCTCGGACGGCCTTGGCGAAGCGATTCTCGACCGCTTGCGACGGGCCGCCGCACCGGAGCCCGGGACGGTCTGATAGCGGACCGTTATCGTCCGTCCCTTCAAGACAAGACCGCGACCGCTTTTCGTCGAGGGCAGGGGTTAATGGCGCTCGGTTAAGCCCTCTCATCGGGATCGAAATCGCTATCGAAATCGGGATCGAAGAGCCACAACGCCTTGCAGATAAATATGATCGATAGCGATAGCGATTTCGATCCCGATT
>SLNJ01000145.1 GCA_007133065.1 Opitutales bacterium | reverse complement strand
TGCCGTTGAAGAAGCGGCGGTACTCGAGATCGTCCGTCTGGTTCCCCCCGAAGGCGAGCGCCAGATCGTTCGTCCGCGGCGGATTGCTCCGCGCCTCGGTTCCCTCAAGTTCCCCGTTGAAGTAGATCCGCATCTCCTCGGCCTCCTGGTCGAAGACCACCGTGATGTGCGCCCACTGGTGCAGCTGCAGCTCCGAAGTCGACGTGACGGTGCTGTTGCCCTCGTCGTCGTCACGAACCTCGAAGCTGACTCTGTTCGAGTCGCTGTCGCGACGGAACTGGTAGGTGTCGTCGCCCTTGCCCACGATCGCCTCCCAGGACTCCGAGAATCCGTCGCCGATGTTGACCCATGTCTCGATCGTGAACGAGTGCTGCAGATTGAGGCCGTCGTCGTGAGCGACCTCGGTGTAGGACTCGTTCCCGCGGATGAAGCGGATACCGGAACCTTCCATTCCGTCAACATCCAAGTCCGGATCGTTGACGAGCACGGCATCGCGGTCGCCGACCGTGTCGGCGGCCACATCGCCCCCGGTCTCCTCGAACCGCCAGTAGGCGATCGGGTTGTCCGAGAGGATGAGTTCCTCGTACTCGGCCGGCGGCGTTGGCGGCTCGTCGAGCGCGCGCATGAACCGGATGTCGTCGATGTAGACCCCGGCGAGCGGCGCTTGCGTGCCGCCGTAGACCCAGACCTCCTGGGCGGGACCGCCGATGCCGTCCGGCATCTCCGGCGAGCTGTTCACCATCATCGGATACCCTTCGATACCGTAGGTGACGGATCCGTCGGGCGTCACTTCGAAGATCCACTTCGCCCATGCACCCTCTTCGGGATCCGGCTCACCCATGATCCACTCGTCGCCGGTCGGGTTGCTCCCGCCATCCTCGGCGAGGGCCATCCGCGGGGTGTCATCGACCGCGCGGACGGTAAACCAGCTTCCCGCGAAACGAGCCATATGCGAGCGGCTGTACATCGTTGACGGCAGGAATCCCCTTTCCGTGATTCCAACACCGAGCGACTCGTCTCCGGCGCCGCCTTCGCGGCTGACGCCCCAGCGAGCCCCGTAGCTGTTGCCGGGATACCCTTCGACCTCGCGGTCGATCCACTTACCCTGGTCGAACACCATCATCTCGATACGGATGTGGTCTCCCACCATGCCGGGCGGAATACTGATCACCGCACCTTCGCCTTCATCGACGAGAAGCGAGAAGTCGCCGGAGACCGACTGATCGCCGGAGACCGAACCCGCGGTAAACGGATTCTCCTCATCGTCGAAGTCGATCATGCGGACGGTCTCCCAGGAAATCTCCGCTTCAACCGTCAGCGTGGCTACATCGGAGTCGACCTCACCGAGTTCGTTCGAAACCCGCACGAAGTAATCGCCGGAATCGTCCATGGTTGCGTCGTTGATCGTCAGGCTCGGTCCATCGAAGACGTACCGGGTCTCTTCGACCTCCGGCGGTTCCGAGAGCGTCAGCTCGCCGGCTCCGTCCAGATTACTCCACAGGTGGGAATCCTCCGGATCATTGTGCCAGAAGTGCGTGGCGGTTCCGTCGTCCTCTCCGTCGCGGTCATTGATGCCAACGTCGAATCCGAACGTGAATCCGGAGGCGGGCGGGTCGATATCAAGGGAGTCCCATGGGAACGCCACTTCGAGGCGATAGCCTTCACCGTCACCGGTTTCGGTAATCACCCATTCATCAATCGCACCGGAGTTGCCATTTCCATGAATCGTGTCCAGATCGTCGTAATTGAAGGAGATCTGGAAGCGATTCGCCGAACGACCGGCGGAGGCGCCGGTTCCATCGCGCACGTTGTCCATCACGAAGTAGACCTCGATCCGGTCCATCTGGTGCGGGAATGTGGCGGGCCCCCCATAGAGAACGTCGTCAATCACATCGACCAGCAGGTACAGGTTGTCGTTGTCGTACATCGCGGACCAATAGGCGGTCAGGTCTTCCGGACCATCGAAGTCGCCGGAATAGTGCTTCTCGACCGGATGCTGATAGGCCGAGGCCCAGACGTCATCAATCGTGCCGTCAATGCTTGGCGCGGTGGTCGCGAAGGGCGCCTTTGCGAGTCCATTTTCCGGAGGCTCGGGCGCGGCCGGCGTCGGCGTAGCGGGCGGGATGAGCTCATCGCCGTCCTTGAACCATTGATACGAGAGATCGTCACCACCCGCTTCCACGGTGAAGGTGACCGATTCCCCGACATTCGCCGTCTGGGACTCCGGTTGCGAAACGATGAACGGCGCTGCCGCATCCCGCACCGTGAGCGTGGCGGGATCGGATTCAACCTCACCGCCCGGATTGCTGACGAGGACGGAATAATCTCCCGCGTCGTCAAACGTCACCGTGTCGATGGAGTAGCTTGCGCTCTCAGCACCGTCGATCTCCGCACCGTCTTTGCTCCATTGGTAGCTCAGGTTCGATCCATCGGCTTCGACGCTGAAGGTCACAGACTGACCTTCGGCCACCTCCTGTGATTCAGGATGTGAAACGATAACCGGCGGAGGATCCTCCACGG
>SLNJ01000074.1 GCA_007133065.1 Opitutales bacterium | reverse complement strand
GTAGTCGCCCGGATCTGGGCCTCGGCGGCCGGAACGGCTCTCGCCGCTGCGTTCTGCACCCTTGCGGCGACTGTGGCGGTGGGCGCGGCGTTCACAATAACCGTGGTGATCGCGACGACCTGGGCTTCACCGAACTGGGCGACGAGCGCGTCGATCAGCGCGTCAGCCTGCTCGTCCGTGAGATCGGCGAGTTCGACCCCCATCGCTTCAAGCTCGGCTTGCATGGCGGCATCGATCTCGGCATCCGTCGCCTGCGCGCTGGCGCTGGAAACAGCAACCACCATCGCAGCGGCGAACGCGACGAATATTCTAATATAATGCAGTGACTTCATAAGGACGGTTTGTTTGGGAGGTTGGATTCGATCGAGTAGTCAATAACAGAACGGGGCGGATATCGCCCCTAGCGTGAGGTCTAACTTGGTATATCATAACGATGAAGGCAACCTCTTTTTTCGGAAAAATCCGGAAAACGCCATGAGCCTATTTGTAAAGAGGACGGGCGGCGGAGGGCGGAAGACGGTCGGATCCCGATTCGCTTCGCTCACCGGGACTTCGCGTCGCTCAGCGGAGGGCGGAAGACGGTCGGACGCTGTCCTGACCTGGAAGGATCCGGAGGTTGTACACCCGATTGCAACACGGACAGGCGAGGACGCTGTCCCTCCAGGGTTGCATGCGTAACGACCACCTCTGGAGGGTCGAATCGACCAGGCGAGACCTCCGGCTCGGAGAGGTGCGCCGTTGCGGGCGCTGGAGCCGCCCCCTGCCTTTCGGGCTGAAGGCCCGAACGGAACGCGTGTCCCGGCGTTCCGCCCTCCGCAGTCGAAACAGTCGGCGTGACCCATTTTCAGCGTTTCAGCATTTCTGCGTTTCTGCCGCCCCCTCCCCTTTCGCTCGGAGGGCGGAAGCCGTCCACGCTCCGCCCCGTCACTTCCCCGGCTGTGGAAACATCGGGATTGTGACGCGGCACAATGGGCGCCTTGAATTGATTGAATTGGACCGGGAAGAATGAGGCTGAAATCTAAGCAGACAGGCTGCGACGCTCCTCATTATGATCAACGGCCAACGTGATACTCACGACGGGCTGTGTGTCAATCCGCAATGTTGCGTTTTTCGTGCTTTGCGCGAGCTGCAACGACGCCCTGCGCGACACTTGACTTCCAACTTCGGCCCCGGCAGGGTTCGTGGTTCCGCGTGATCACCCCTTGCCGACCGTGAGCCAGATCCGACCCAAGCATAAGACCTCCATCGAGCAGCGCTGCGCCGATGACGAGATGACGCGCCTGATGCGCAAGTATCAGCTCTTCTACCTCGAGTTCGAACGTCAGCGCGGTGCCCGGTTCTGGCACCAGGACCGGGAGATGATCATGATGACGAGCAACGAGTACCTCGGGCTCAGCCATCATCCGAAGGTCGTTGCGGCCGGGAAGCGGGCAATCGACGAGTGGGGAAGCGGTACCACCGGCGCCCGTACGGCGAACGGCAGCCGCACGTACCACTCCCGCCTCGAGCACAAGCTCGCCGAGTTCCTCGGGAAAGAGGCCTGCATTGTCAGCGCGGCCGGTTACCTCTCCTGTATGGCTGCGGTCAGTACATTCGCGGGAAAGGGCGACCTGATTGTGGTCGACCGCAACGTGCACTCCTCCCTCTGGACCGGCATCCAGCTCACAGGCGCGCGCGTGGAGCGCTTCGCCCACAACAACCCGGACGATCTGAAGGAGCTTCTCGCACACGAGAACCCCGCCCACCCGAAGCTCATGGTGGTCGAAGGCATCTACTCGATGGAGGGCCACATCGTCCGCTTGCCCGAGTTGAACGCGATCATCGAGGGCCACAACTGCTTCACCGTCGTGGACGACGCCCACGGATTCGGGATCCTGGGAGACCAGGGCAACGGGACGGTCGCCTCCTTCGGGCTCACCGACTCGGTCGAGGTCATCTGCGGCAGCCTTTCGAAATCACTCTCCAGCACCGGTGGATTCATCGCCGCCAGCAAGGAGATCGTGGACTTCATCAAAGCCAACTCCAAGCAGACGATTTTCAGCGCCGCGATCAGCCCCTCCCAGGCCGCCTGTGCCGAGGCGGCCCTCCAGGTCATGGTCGACGAACCGGAACACCGGGAGCGCCTCTGGGAGAATACCCGCTACTACCTGAAGATCCTCCACGATCTCGAGCTCGACACCTGGGATACCACCACCCCGGCCGTCCCGATTGTCCTCGGAGACAAACAGCGCGCCTACCGCGCCTGGAAAAAACTCTTCGATCTCGGCGTGTTCACCGTCCTCGCGGTCTCCCCAAGCGTCCCGCCAGGCAAGGATCTCCTCCGCACCGCGGTCTCCGCCCGCCACACCCACGACGATCTCGACCAGGTCGGCGACGCCCTCGCCAAGGCCACCCGTTGGCTGTGACGGGCGCTGCGCGCTGTTGCGGGCGCGGGGCGCTAACGCGCCGTTGCGGGCGCGGGGCGCTAACGCGCCGTTGCGGGCGCTGCGCGCTGTTGCGGGCGCTGCGCGCTGTTGCGGGCGCTGCGCGCCGTTGCGGGCGCTGCGCGCCGTTGCGGGCGCTGCCTCCGG
>SLNJ01000119.1 GCA_007133065.1 Opitutales bacterium | reverse complement strand
GGTTTCTTTTGCCTACAAGATCCCGGGATTGGGTCATCCCGAAGCGCCGGCGCTCGACCTCCTTGCGGCCATTCTCGGGCGGGGCAACAGCTCATCGCTCTGGCAGAGCCTGCGCGAAAAACAGCAGTTGGTCCACCACATCGACGCCGCCTGCTGGAACCCGTCGGAAAAAGGCCTGTTCTGGATCTCCTTTCTCTGCGATCCGGAGAAGCAGGAGGCTGCGGAGGCTGCGCTGTTGCGGGAGTTGGATCAGATCGTGCGCCGCGGGATCCCGGAGCCGGCGCTGCAGAAAGCCCGGAAGCAGGCGATGGTGGCGGAGGTCAACGCGCGCAAGACCATGGGGGGACAAGCGATGCGCCTTGGACTGGCGGAAGTCGTGGTCGGCGACCTCTGGTATCCGCACGAATATTTCACGCGCCTGCAGGAGGTGACCACCGCGACGCTGGAGCGGCTGTTGAGGGAGTATTGCGTAACCGAACACCTGAGCGTTGCCTCCCTGACCTCGGGAGAATCCAGGTGCGCTCACACCGAACGTCCCGCGATCCGGGAAATGCCCCCGTTTCACAAGGAGGTTCTGAGTAACGGCGTTCGGCTCCTCTGGCAGCACGATCCCCGGCTTCCCAAGCTGCACCTGCGCACAGGATTCCTCGGGGGGCCACTCTACGAATCACCGGGGAGACGGGGAATCACTTCCCTGCTCGCGACGATGCTGGTCCGTGATACCGAGCAACGCGACGCGGCGGAGGTCGCCGAAGCGGTCGAAAGCGTGGGAGGGGCGTTCCATGAGTTTGCCGGGAACAACTCTTTCGGGGTTTCACTCGAGGTAATGGCGGAGGATTTTCCGCTGGCCGAAGATCTGTTGCGGGGCGGGCTGTTGTACCCGCGTTTCGAACCCGAGACCGTTGCAATCGAACGTGATGCGCAGATCGCCCAGATTCGGGAGGATCTCGATGAGATTGTGGAGTTCGGAAGGAAGGCGTTGCGCCGGCGGTTTTTCGGGGATCACCCGTTCGCGGTCGACGGATTCGGAGAGATCGACGACTTGCGCGGGATTGATCCGGATGCACTTCGAGAGCATCACGCGGCTCTTTGCAGGGCGGGAAACCTCGTCCTGGCGGTGTCGGGCGACCTCGGCGACGCCGCGGTCCTCGAACGCCTCCGGGAGCTGCTGACCAGATTCCCGAAATCCGGGTTTGAGCCGTGTTCCGCTCCAACGCCGGACCGGGAAACCGGCGGGGAATGGGTGGAACGTCTCCCGCGCGAACAGGCCGTGCTCTTCCACGCCTTTCCGGAGCCGGGCATCCGCGACCCCGACTATCTCGTGGGCGAGCTACTCGACGAGATTTTCAGTGATATGTCCGGATCGCTGTTCTGCCGGGTTCGGGAGGAACGCGGGTTGGCGTACTTCGTCGGAGCGAGCCGGATCTCCGGAATCGATACCGGGATGTTCTACCTGCTCGCCGGAACCCATCCGGATCACCTGACGGCGGTCGCCGAGGAGTTCGATCGAGAGATCGCCCGTGCGCGTGCGGGGGAGATCACGGAAGAGGAACTGCAGCGGTGCCGGACCCGCCTCAAGGCGCAGAGGCGCACCTCGCTGCAGGTCATGGGCGCCCGCGCCATGCAGGCGGTACTCGACGAGTTGTTCGGTCTTCCCGAGAACACCTGGATGCAGTACGATTCGCGCATCGACGCCGTCAACCTGGAGGACGTGGTGCGGTATGCCTGCCGTTACTTCGATCCCGCACGCCGCGTCGCGTTGACGGTCCGGCCGTAGGGCGATGCAATACGCCGGCGCGATGCCGCGTCCGTCATTGCCCGGTTGTTCGGAACGTCTCTGTTCCGGCAAGGTGTGCCGTGCAATGATCCTGCGGTATCCCTTGACTGTACAATTTGAAGGTATACGTTATACAATCGTCCTGATAACCTCCCATGGCCGGTGTGCCGGAAATGGCTGATTGTTCCCGCGGATCGAACAACTCAGGCCCGCTGATTCAAGCCTCGGCCCCATCAACCCTCAAAACAACACGATGATGAATGCGATGACATTTGTTCGGATGATTGCCATGTTCGCCGCCGCCGCCCTGTTATTCACCGGATGTGGCGAGCCCGAGGATCATGCTGCCGCCGATGCCTGGGAGGAGGCATCGGACTCAGCGAAAGAACTGAGGGAAGAAGCCGGTGAGTCCTTTGAAGAGGCCCGTCAATCGTTGATGGCCGGTTTTCGTTCCAACATGGAGCGATTGCGCGGCGCAATCGCCGACCTGGGAGACGAGGCGGAGAATGTGGAGGGGGAGGCGAGGGCGCGCTATGAAGCGGCCCGCGCCAGGCTCGATGAGGAATGGGACAACCTCCAGGAGGCCGCTGAGCACGCACGGGAAGCCAGCGAGGAGAATTGGGACGAAGCCAGGGCGAAGCTCGAAGCGGCATGGGATCGGGCGAACGCGGAGTACGAGAAAGCGCGTGAGGCGGTCGCTTCAGGCTGACGGCAACTTTGGAGTGCAGGGCGTCCCGTTGCTCCCGCGGTGGCAAACGGTCAACCTATAGCCGGATCGGGCATCTTTTTGGCTCTTCCGGGAACTCTGTGGAATTTTCGTTCAAGCGGCAGATTCCAGGGTCTGCAATCATTCCGCGATCAGCGCCGATCGGCGCGATTCAAACGCTCGTTTTGTCCGGTAGCAGGCGCAGCAACCCGACAAGCGCGAAGGCGAGCAGAGCGATCGCCTCCCATAGAAGCGGGGGCGTGAGACCGACGATCCACAGAACCAGAGCGGCAAAGTAGAGCAGTGGGAACAGGCAGAGCCCTGTCCATGCCAGAACTCGCACCGGTAGGGGCGGGCGCATTCGGACGGTGACGTGCAGGTACAGCATCGCAGTTGCCGTGGAGAGCGTCAGGAATGCCAGGGCGAATATGCCGAAGAGCGGAGCGAGCGCGGTCGCCGCTTCGCCCGTCAGATACTGCGGCGCGTTGAACAGTGCAACGCCGCCGGCAAACGCGGCGAGATATCCGGGGAAAACGCCGAGAACCCGCACGGCTCGCGACGCTCCCGCGCCCGATCCGCTCCCGGCAAGATGGTCGACGACCGCGCATCCGCCGCAGCAGTACAGATCCCCGGGGCGGCGCGGGGAGAACGGGGTTCCGCACAGGCGGCAGGCGGCCTTCACCGTCATGGGCAAAGGGGGCAACCCGCCGCCAGACCGATCCCATCCAGGGCTCCGGTCAACCGCCATGCCATGATGACCGCGACGGACAAAGCCAGACCGCGTTGAATCCGTTCCATCCATACGGGAGAGACTTTGCGCGCGATGTGGGCGTATTGACTGTGCACCAGGAAGAGCAGGGGGAGTGTGCCGAGGCCGAAGGCCATGAGAAACTGAGCTCCAGTTACGGCGGACCCGGTCACGAGAGCTACGGCGAAGACCATGTAGAGCGGTCCGCACGGGAGGAACGGCGTGGCGAATCCAAGCAGGCTTGCCGACGCTTCCTGCGGAAGCTTGCGCGCAGACCGGTTCACGCCAAGGAAGATGCGTGTGAGAAACTGCGGCTTTGGGAGCCGGCGGTCCACCCGCAGCGCGATCAAGAGAAAGAAGACCACGAGCAGCCATGGCGCCAGGTAGAGGTACGACGCGTTGAAACGGTCGAGCACCGCCTGTCCGGCGAATCCCAGGATCGCCCCGATGGCTCCGTACCCGGCGATCCGGCTCAGGTGATACACCGTGAGCGAGCCGAGCGCGCGCGAATTGTCCGCGGCCTTCGGGGTGAGTACACACGCCAGGGGACCGCACATGCCAACGCAGTGCAGGCTCGTGACGAGTCCGGCTAGAAAAGCCGGAGCGGGTCCGGTGATGGTTGCGGGATCAAGCATGCGCCGCAGACTATGCGGGGCGGATCGGCATTGCGCAAATATTTCCCGCGTTGGAGGCGCGAGCCGATGGGAGATCCAGCGCCTGCCGGGTCAGCCGGCGAGAGGAGGTTCCTGGGAGGCGGGTGCGGCGCTCGCCTGGGCCGGCTGTTCGCGCGCAAGACGGTTGTAGAGCCACGCGAAAATCCCGCCGGCAATAGCACCGACGACAAATCCCCAGATCAGCCCCAGCACGCTCCCGAGCGGGCTCAGTTGATATCCGAGGAAGACGCGGCCGATGAACGTGGGATCGTGGGTGATGCCTTCGAATGCGATCACCCACCAGGTTACCAGAAACAATCCGAGCCCGTAGAGAATGCCCAGGCCGATGGCGAAGGCTTTGATGTTAAGTTGCATTGTCTTGTCCCCCTTATTATTATTGGTGTATACTGCGGAGTAGCGGCTCTGTCGAAACAGCCGTAAAATTATTTTTACGGGTTGCCGGACGAATGCAAGTCAAACCGCACCACACGCAACACCCGACTACGGCAACCCTGGCGGCGCCGATCTGTTCGAGGGCGGGCGAATAGGTGTTGAGTTCGGAGCCGGTTCGAGCGAGATTGCGTCGGTGGACTTCTTGACGTCGGCAGCGCAGTGGAAGGCGTGGGCGGAGGAATTTTCGGTTCTGCCATGTATCGCCGCACAACCGTGTGCGGATTTGCCGCGCGATTGGCGACCGTTCTGGCAGGAGCCATACTCCGTTCTGCTCGAGAGCGCCAAAGCGGGGCGGTACACCATCGTGATTCCCCGGATCGAACGTTTTTGCCTCGGCAACGCGACGACCGTGTCGGAGATAATCGTGTCGGGCGCCGGCCGGGAGAGCCGCCGCAAGACACTGCGGGAATCCCCGTTGAACGTTTTGCGCAATCGGCTTGAGAAATCCAGGTCTCCATCCGTTCCGGGGACGCCGCCGTTCTGCGGCGGATGGATTGCTCTGCTGTCCTACGATCTGGTACGGGAGTACGAACCGGTCCCCGATCAGTCCCGGGATGACCTCGGACTGCCTCTTTACTGTCTGGCACTCGGGGATGCAGGGTGGGTTGTCGACCACGAGGCGCGCCGGCTGTTCGCGTTCGCGTGCCGATCGAATGTTCCGGATCCGATCGAGGTGCAGAACGAATACGCGCGGGCACGCGAACGGGTTCACGAGCTCATGCGGCAGTGGGAAGCATGGACCTCGGGCGAGGTTGAACCACTCGACCGGGACGCACCGGAGACCCGTCCGGCCGAAATCCCGCCCCCTTCGCTCGACGAGCCGGGGTATTGCCGCGCAGTAGAGAGAATCCAAGAATACATTCGTTCGGGAGACAGTTACCAGGTCAATCTCTCGCTGCGGGAGAGCCGCGCTCTCGGGGCGCCTCCGGAGGCAATCTACGAGTCCCTGCGGCGGATGAACCCCTCCCCGTACATGGGCCTGCTGCGCTTCCCCGGGTTTACTGTGGTCTCCGGCTCTCCTGAATTGTTGGTGGCATGCCACGCCGGGCGCCTCTCGGCACGGCCGATCGCAGGAACGCGTCCCCGCGGCGTGGCCGAAGCCGAGGACGAGGCGTTGGCCGCGGAGTTGTTCGGGCACCCGAAAGAGCGTGCGGAGCATCTCATGCTTGTCGACCTCATTCGCAATGATCTCGGCCGGGTGTCCCGGTATGGAACGGTAACCGTAACCGATTTCATGGTACGCGAGGTCTATTCTCATGTGATGCATATTGTCTCGCACATCGCCGGTGAGTTGGCGCCCGGCCTCAGTCGCGTCGACGTGTTACGCGCGATGTTTCCGGGGGGGACCATCACTGGGGCGCCGAAGGTTCGCACCATGCAGATTATCGACGAGCTCGAACCGGTGCGCCGCGGGTATTACACCGGTGCCATGGGGTGGTTTGGCTTCGGCGGGGACATGGAGTTGAACATTATCATCCGGACGCTCCTCGCGCACGGGGGCTTGGCGCATGTTCAGGCCGGTGCCGGCATTGTGGCGGACTCGGTTCCCGCGAGCGAGTACCGGGAATCGTTGAGCAAAGCGCGGGCGCTGTGGGCTGCGATGGAAGAGGCGGACGCCCTGGATCCGGGGGCGAGGCGGAGGGTGATTTCGTGACCGTATACTGGAATGGTCGTATCGCTGATTCGGGTACGGTATGCGTCGGCTTCGATGATCACGGATTTATGTACGGAGCCGGTTTGTTCGAGACGTTTCGGACTTACGCGGGGAAACCGTTTCTGCCCGCCCGGCATGTACAACGGTTGCGGAGCGGATGCGAACGTCTGCAGATTGAGCTCCCCAGGACCAGTCCCGCCCGGGCGTCCGGGTGCGACATGGATTGTCCGGAGTTGCGGGAGATCCTGGATCGCCTGTTGAGGGCGAACGGAATGGCGGACGCCGTCTTCCGTTATACGGTGAGTGCGGGTCCGGGGGGGGCGGGCCTGCCACGGGGACCGTATACGCATCCCGTTGAGTTGATCGTCCCGCGACCGCTTCCCCCGGAGGATCCCCGCGACGGAATCGTCCTGCACGTGCTCGGCATCACCCAGGCATCCGCTGCGAGGCGGATGAAGACAACGGCCTACGTGAACAACCTTTTGGCATGGCGTGAGCTTGCGGAGCGGACCTGTGAAGCCGCCGATGAGGGAATCGTGACGGATGAGGCGGGCGGATGGGTGGAGGGCGTGGTCAGCAACCTCTGGTTCATCACCGGAGACCGGATCATTACAGCCCCGACGGACTGCGGCGTTCTGGAGGGGGTTACTCGGGGATGGGTTGCGGAGGAGGCGGCCCGCCAAGGGATCGCCGTCGGCTTTCAGGTTATGCAACCGCACTCGCTCGGTGAGATCGAGGGCATCTTCTCCACGAACGCGGTGCGAGGGTTGACTCCGGTGGTCCGGGTTGCGGATGCGTGCGGCGGAACGCGGTGGGAGGGGAGGACGCCGATCCACCCGGTTTTCTCGGCGCTGGCGGCCGCCTATCGCCGGTCTTGCGCCGGAGCGCATTGATGCGGGAGAGACGGCGCGGCTTGTCTTTCCGCGTCACCGTGGCATCTTAGAGCGCTATGGACGGTGAATTATGGACGAGCCCGCACGGCCGTGCTCTACCGGATTGGAGGGCTCGAACGCTCGTGATGGGGATTCTGAATATCACACCTGATTCCTTTTCCGACGGTGGCGCCTACAACGCGCCCGCGGCCGCGCTCCGTCATGCGGAACAGCTGCTGGCGGAGGGTGCGGACCTGTTGGATGTGGGAGGGGAGTCGACCCGGCCGGGCGCGAGTCCGGTGTCGGAACCGGAAGAGCGGGAGCGGGTACTTCCGGTCATTCGAGAGGTTCGCCGGAGATTTCCGGAAGTTCCCATCTCGATCGACACCTTCAAGGCCGGAACCGCCGCGGCGGCGATCGACGCCGGAGCGGATCTGATCAACGACGTGTGGGGAGCGAAACATGGGATGTCCGTCGCCGACCTTCGGCGCTGGGAAGGTGCGCTGCGGGCGGGCGAATCGCTGGATGGGGTGGCGGGTTCGCCTATCGCGGATGTAGCCGCATCCCGCGGTGCTCCGTGCATCCTCATGCACAATCGAGCGAAGCCTGAATACCGGGATTTCTGGGATGAGGTCCTGTTCGATTTGCGTGTTTCCATTGCACTGGCCCGCGGAGCGGGCGTCCCCGACCACCAGATCTGGCTCGATCCAGGGTTTGGGTTCGGCAAAAACCCGGGACACAATCTGGAGGTGTTGAAACACCTCGATCGGGTGAGCGGGCTCGGTTACCCGGTGCTCTTGGGCACCTCGCGCAAGTCGACCATCGGTCGCGTGCTCGACCGCCCGGTGATGGAGCGGGGCCGGGGAACGGCCGCGACCCTCGTCTGGGGCATCGCGCACGGATGCCGGATGGTCCGGTTGCACGATGTCGAGGAACACCGGGATGCGGTGGCCATGGCGGACGCGATCCGTGAAGGGATGCGTTATGCGTGATGGTGACGGGCCGGTATGTCGGGTTCGGACTGAAAGTGGACAGGTTCAGGGTCGTCGTTTGTCCGTTGTGCGGTCGGTGTTGGTTGTGGGGTCGGGGCAGCGGCACGAATCCCCGCGTTGACCTGCAGCCGGAATTGCGATGTATCGGGAGGTGAGGGGAGAGGCGACACATGGATGTATTGAAATTGAACGGGATCCGCTGCTTCGGCACGCACGGGGTGCTTCCCGAGGAGGCGAAGCTCGGCCAGTGGTTCGTGACCTCGCTGGAGGTTGCACTGGATCTGAGAGAAGCGGCGCGTGCGGATGATCCGGCTCTCACCGTCGATTACACGGAGCTCATCGCGGTGGTTCGCGAGGTGGTGGAGGGACCGCGATGTGCCTTGATCGAGGCGGTGGCGGAACGAATCGCCGGGTCCGTCCTGGAGCGATTCCCGTGCGTGCGCCGCGTTACCGTCGAGTTCGTCAAACCGAATCCACCGGTGCCGGTGAGTTTCGAGGGCGCCGCGGTGGTGTTGATCCGTGAACGGGCGTCGGATGATCACTCGTGACGGAGCATCTCCATCCCGGTGAAACGGTGGCCCTGCTTGGCATGGGCGCCAATTTGGGCGACCGCATGGGCCAGATTCGGCGCGCCGTGCGGGCGATTGCCGCCGCGCCCGGGATACGGTTGCTCGGGTGCTCCGCTCCGTATGAAAGCGACCCGGTCGGATTCATCGATCAGCCCCGGTTCATCAACGCGGTCATCGCCGTGGCAACCCTGCACCCGCCGGAGGAGATGCTGCGCATCACACGCTCGGTCGAAGGGGAGATGGGGCGAAGGCGCAGTTTCCGGAACGCACCCAGGCATCTCGACATTGACCTCCTGTTCTACGAGGATTTCGTCTGCGAAGGACCGGAGCTGACGCTGCCGCATCCCCGCTATGGCGATCGCTCCTTCGTGGTCGTGCCGACGCTGGAACTGCTCGAGTCATTGCGGTTGCCCGGCGCGTACTGGAAACGCCTGCACCGGGAATTGGTCGACAACCCCGCCCGATCCGGACTCGACCGGATCCCGGGTGATCTCGCGGAAGAGAGTGAGATGTGACGGAGGAGGCTGAAAGTATTGGAGAGGATCGTGATCACGCTGTGCCCAGGGTGGGAATCCGTTCCGGCGATTGGGGTTGCACGGGTCGTTTTAGATGGGTATGGGCATGTGCCATGCCGGAAAAATACGTGACTTTGAACGAATCAATGCAGCAGTATGTGGCGACCTGTCACACGCAAGCGGGAGATCCGTTGCTGGCGGACCTGCGTGCGGAGACCGACGCCCTGGGCGGCGTGAGCCAGATGCAGATCAGCCCCGCGCAGGGCACGTTTCTCGCCATTCTCGTGGCGGCGCTCGGGGTTCGCAATGCCGTCGAGGTAGGAACATTCACCGGATACAGCGCACTCTGCATCGCCCGGGCTCTGCCCGCGGGCGCCACACTCACCTGTTACGACGCGAGCGAGGAGTGGACGGCGATCGCACGGCGCCACTGGGAGCGGGCGGGGGTGGCGGACCGGATCACCCTGCACGTCGGCGACGCGAAGGAGCAGCTGCCGGCGCTGCCGGAGGAGCCGTGCTTTGACTTTGCCTTTGTCGACGCCGAAAAGACCGGGTACGACACCTACTACGAACTGCTCCTGCCCCGCCTGCACCCCGGGAGCCTGATCCTCTTCGACAACATGCTCTGGAACGGGCGCCTCGCGCCGGGACCGGTCACCAATCCCGACGGAGCGACGATCGACGCCCTCAACCGCAAGCTCGCTGCCGATCCGCGGGTGGAGTCGGTCCTCCTTCCGATCGCCGACGGCGTCCACCTCTGCCGGAAGGTCTGACCGCCTGCCAAGGGTGGCGCCCCGCCGCCGCGGACGACCCTAATGGCGCTTGGTCAAACCTTCTCATCGGGATCGTACCGAGCAACATTAGCCGATCGGGATCAAAGGAAGTGATCAGAGGGTTGAGCGAGCGGGGATGGTCCGAACGGCGGATCACGCGCGAACTGGGGGTTCACCGTGGGACGGTCAAGCGCTACCTCAGGGACGGGACGCGATTGAGGTGTACCATTTCGCGGACCGGGAAAGCGGAGCGGCGGAGTATCTGCGAGGTATCGTGGGCCGCAGCAGGGGAACGGTTCATTTCCAAGATTCCGGAGTCTTCCGGAATCGTTTTGCAGCCCCCTCCGCTCGGCAATATTTATATTCTACGTTCGACCCCTTCCGGCCGCCCAAAGGCGACCGCGTCAAAATCACCATGAACGGAAAGTTTTTTCCCTACAAAAAATGGTAGCCACCCTCCAACCGCGGCTCCACCCTGACCCCAATGGCGCTAAGTTAAGGCGGATTTCAGGCCGATTCGGACTCATTTCTGCTTCCTTGACTCCGAGGTGATCATTACGTTCCTGGGTTGGGTCAGAAGCTGGTGCTTTTTTGGT
>SLNJ01000001.1 GCA_007133065.1 Opitutales bacterium | reverse complement strand
TGAACTGGAACTAATCGTCCTTCCCGCTCTTGAAATTGAGGTAGAAAGTGAATCACCCACCTGCCTTAACGATGAAGATGGCCGTGCAACGGTAGAAGTAAGTGGTCCTTTCGGTGGTTTTGAATACAGTTTGAACCAGGTAGATTGGTTTGATGAACATGTATTTTCGGACCTTTCTTCAGGAGTTTACACCGTCTATATAGTGGATGAAGAGGGTTGTACAGGACAAACTGAATTTGAAATTCCACCGGGTTTAGATATCGAAATAGCCAATCTTGAAGCTATATGCAACGATGCTGACACTCCGGAAAATCCGGACGACGATTATTACGAAATAACCTTTTCTCTACAAAACAATCGAACCAATACCGGAGAATATGAGGTTGACCTGGCGGGAACCCAATACGGCCCATTTAATTATGGGGAAACTCATACCATTGAAATTCCCGCAGATGGAATGGTCTACCTCATGGTATTTACTGATTTGGAAACTGAATGTAGTGTAGAACAGGAATTGGGTCCATTAAATACGTGTTCTACGGACTGTCTGATTGAAATTTCTTCCCTGAGTTTCACTTGTCAAGACAATGGGACACCCGCTGATCCAACGGACGACTTTTATATAGTCGAATTAGAAACAGAAATTTTCAATCCAGGGGTAGACGAAAGCTTTGTAGTTGCCGTTAATGGCATTCCTATCGATACTGCAGCTTACGGTATGGCCATTCAGTTTACTTTGCCTGCCGATGACTCTCAACCGCTCATTGAAGTATATGATTTAAATTCCCCCACTTGTTTGGATGCTCAAACTCTCAGTAGTTTAGTTCCCTGTTCCAACGATTGTGCAATAACTGCAGAACTTCAATCGGTACTGTGCAACAATCAAGGTACTGAAGAGGATATTGGTGATGATACATTTTCAGCTATGGTTGAGCTCGATGGTTTTAATACCGCGGAAAGCTGGCACGTACAAAGTCCTGCACAAGGCCCATTTCCCTACAATGAGTTGGTCGAGGTTGGTGAGTGGTTGATTAGTGACGGATCGGTAGTCATTACCTTTGTAGATGATAATGATCCCGACTGCATTGCGGTATTGACCATAGATCCTCCCCCACCATGCTCAGAACCATGCGAAATCGAGTTAAGTCAAATTGAAATCGGACCCTGCAATAATTTTGGAACGGGAACAGACCCTTCGGATGATATTTTCAGTGTAACGTTTACTATTGATTCTCTGGCGGGGAACAATCAAGCATTTGAAGTGGTATGGTCATCAGAAGTATGGGGCCCGTTTTCTTATGGACAAGAAGTATCTATAGATAGCTTGCCCGCTACCGGAGATACCCTCTATTTAGAGATTGTCGACATTTCCAATAACTCCTGCCAATTGACCATACCATTGGTGCAAGCACCGTGTTCTTTTGACTGCCTATTGATGACGGGTCAAGTAGTTTCACAATGCAATGACAATGACACCCCTACAGACCCCAGCGACGATTTTTACGAGTTTAGCCTCATGCCGGAGGTTTTGAATCCGGGGCAAGACAGTGCTTTTGTCCTGCTGGTTGACGGCCAACTCATCGATACTTTTGATTACGCAAACGGCGGTACGTTTACACTACCCGCTGACGGATCTCAGGCAACGATTGAAATTATTGACCTCAATAATCCGGATTGCAGTGATACTTTCCAGACCGATCCACTCGACCCTTGCTCGGATCAATGCCTTATTGATCTGGTTCTCAACTCTGTCAGTTGCAACAATCAGGGAACCGAAGAAGATACACTGGATGACACCTTCACCGCATTGGTCACGGCAAGCGAACTAAACAGTAGTTCAGACGGATGGTATGTTCAAGGAGACCCCACAACTACATACCCTTATGGGGAGCAGGTCGAACTCGGTGAATGGCTCATCGCCGACGGGCCCACCACCATTACCATCGTCGACAGCGAAGATCACGACTGTACTGCCGAATTGACTGTAAACCCACCACCACCCTGCTCTGAACCTTGCCTCATCGACCTCGATGAAATAATCATCGGAGCGTGTAACGACAATGATACCGGCACAGATCCCAGCGATGACTTCTTCGGAATTACTTTTACCATCGACAGTCTGGAAGGCAATGCCTCCCAATACAATGTCAACTGGAACGGCATGACCTGGGGGCCTTTTGAATACGGTCAGCAAGCCAACATTGACAGCCTGCCAGCTACCGGGGATGTTCTCGTTCTCAATGTAATCGACATTACGAATAGTCAATGTCAGGTTTCCTTAGAAGTCAGTCAACAGCCCTGTTCTTTTGATTGTCTAATTTCCATGATTGAAGTCACAGTCCAGTGCAATGACAATGACACCCCTACCAATCCCGGGGATGATTTTTATGAAATAAGTGTTATGCCCGACGTTTTGAATCCCGGGCAAGACAATTCTTTTATCCTATTGGTTGACGGTCAACTCATCGATACTTTTGATTACGCAAACGACGGTACGTTTACATTACCCGCTGACGGATCTCAGGCAACGATTGAAATTATTGACCTCAATAATCCGGATTGCAGTGATACTTTCCAGACCGATCCACTCGA
>SLNJ01000144.1 GCA_007133065.1 Opitutales bacterium | reverse complement strand
GCTTCTGACCCAACCCAGGAACGTAATGATCACCTCGGAGTCAAGGAAGCAGAAATGAGTCCGAATCGGCCTGAAATCCGCCTTAACTTAGCGCCATTGGGGTCAGACGCCGTCCTGACCCAGGCCGATACGGATGTTGTACACCCAATTGCAACCCGGACAGGCGGGGACGCTGTCCCTCCAGATCTGCATGCATCCATACCGACCGCCTGGAGTGGGATGGGGGCATCAGCAGCGACTACCGATTCCGAGTAAGAGTAAGATTACGATCACGAGAGTGGCTCCCGTCCCCCGATCCCCGGGCACCCCGGGCGCCTTCCCCGTCTCCCGTCACGATCAGGCAACCCAACCCGAGTCCGAGGAAGATTCCGGCCAGCCACTGCCAGAAGGCGAAACTGAGCCAGACGGGGATCCCCATCTCCCGCCAGCCGGTGTCGACCCAACCGAGGTCGCGCTGATCAAAGTACAATGCGAGCTGCGTGATCCCGATCGCGCAGAGCGGAAGGATAACCATGAGGGCGGGAACGAGGAGCGAAGCCGTCTCACGAATCCGGTGGAGGTACATTCCGAGCACGCCCCCGTAGCATCCGAGGAAGGCGAAGAGAGCCACGATCTCGTGCCCCTTGCGCAGGTGCCGGGAGTAGTCCAGTTCCAGGAGTCCCTCGAGCGCCAGCGCCGCACAGCATATCAGACCGATCCGCAGTGCGGCGACCGCCGCGCGCGGGAGGATGTCCGCCCGGCCCGTCGTGCGGGCGAGGAAATGCGTCGCGGGCCAGAGCAGCAGGACGGCGAAAAACAGCGCCCCCGACGCCCACCGGCCGCCATCGGGGTTGCGGGTCGTCGACGCCAGATGCGAGATCACCGTGTACATCCAATCGAATTCCCCGGGAAACTGACGGATCGCCATCCCCACGCCGAATGCGAGCACCAGCACCGCCGCACCGAACCAGAACAGCGCCGCGCGTCGCCCCGGCTCCGCCACGGCCAACAGGACAGACGGTCCCGGCGGCCGCGGCCGCTGTGCGCGCGGATTCAATTCGATATCAGACATGCCGTGTCTCGTCTTCACAAAGCAATCCCGTCACAGTATCGACCGCGAACCGCACCGCAAGGGTTCCCGGCTGGTGCGACACGGACGGCAGCGGTTCCTCCAACCCGGCGGTCCGGTCGACGACAATCCGTATTGATCGGCGGACCGGTGCCAGCGGAGTGCGGTCGCGTGGAACAAGCCCGTCCGCGCCGCCGGTTGCGCCGTTCCCGGACACCCAAACGTCGGGTGGCGCCGCAGATTGGGTGTCCCCGCCCTCATCCCTTGGAGAAGCGACACTACGGGCGGAATTTGGGCCCCCTCCGAGAATCGTATCTTTCTGACCCTCATCTTTCTGACCCCATGTTGCCCCGAAGCATCGCGCAATGGCGGCTTTCTCTGGCAGGAAAAACCAGGACACCCATAAATTCGCAATTGGATCTCGGGCAGACATGGCGAGCCGCCTTGGTCTTGACGAGGCGGGATTTGCGAGCGGCTGTGTTATCCGATGTCCTCGGGGAACCGACACTACGGGCGGAATCTGGGTGTCCTGGGTGTCCGACGCACCGCGTGCCGCAGTCACCAAATCCGGCTGTTCAGCACGAAGGTCCAGCCGCCTTCGTATCCGTACACCCACGTTCCCATTGCCTCTGTGAAGTGCCATCCCTCCTCCGGAACCGGGCTGTCCCACACGTACGCCCTCAACTCCGGAATCGATGAGGCGACGCCTCCCGCGGCCGACGATCACGTCGTGGTCTCCGAAGGCTACCTCGGGCGCATACACGTCGAATTCGCGCCATGGGTGTACAGCTTCGACCTGGGCACCTGGATGTTTCTGGCGGAGGGTGACTGGACGACTCCCGCCACCTGGGCGTTTGTCGTGAACGCAGCGGGAGAGTAGAGGGAACCGCTGCGACCTGCTGTTTTTGAACAGGCGGTCGGAGAGCACTCCGTGGGCGCCCTGAAAACGCGCTATGGAACAACCTCCCGCACCTTGGACGATCGCGACAATAACCTTATCAGCTGATAAGAATATTGTCGCGGCCTTCCACGCGACGTTGGAGAAGCACCGTTGCCGGCGAGGTTGGGCCCATCTTCTACACTTGGAGAGGCTTAATTTTTCGTAAGCGTCTCAAACTCCACCTCCTATGCGCGCGAGCCCCCGTGCGGTAAGATGGGGACATGAAACGCTACGGTATTGCCGAACGCGAATGGATCCTTGAGTGCCGAGCGAAGGGGTCACTGTTCAGAAATAAGGTCTGACCGAACTCTCCCCGCGTTGGAGGAACAAATCGATGGCGCGCAAACTGCGAATCGAAAGCAGTGCTTGCGGCAAATACGGGCGTGAGGAGGGCTGCAAAACGACTCCGGAATCTTGGAATTGAACCGCGACCCTTCTGCTTCCTTCAACTTCATTCTCCGGATTCTCCGCTCTGGTTCCACGGCATGGGCCGGGTTGGTTTTCTGCGGTGCAGGTCCCGGCGCCGGTCCGGCGGGCGGTCTTTGAACCAAGTGATGCACCGCGCCAGTTGCCGAACGGCCTCCTCGTAGACTTCGCGGCCCTTCTCTGCGGTGGCCAGTTCGGCATCGCCGAGGACGCCGGTTTCACTGTAGCTGCTGGTCCATGAGACCAGGGTGGCGGGACCGCTCGCGAACAGGTCGACCCAGTTGAAAGGATCATCCTCCAGGTTGAACGCGATGTCGCCGCTATGGATCCGATCTTCGCGGACATTTCCGGAGTCGAGGTAGAGGTAGAGCGAGGTTTCCAGTTCGCAGGCGTGGGCGCAACCGCCGGGAAATCGGCTCTCGCGCCAGCGGGGGAGGAATGTCTTGTCGACGGTCAGCAGGTTCCACCAGGCGGTGAGGATGCACTCGGCATCGGTTTCGAGGTTGGTGCGGCGCGCCACGAGGTCCAGGTTGGGCATGTTCGAACCGTGTCCGTTGAGCAGAAGGATCTTCTTGAATCCGTGGTAGGCCAGCGACTTTGTGATGTCCAGGACCTGGCGAATGAATGTTTCGTAGTGGACATTGACCGTTCCGGGGAAGTCCATGACATGGGCGGTGTACCCGTAGGATACGGTCGGCAGGACGAGCATGCTACCGGGAATCAGCCGTCCTGCGCCGGCCGCGATACCGGTCGGGCAGACCATGTCGACGTCGAGCGGGAGATGGGGTCCGTGCTGTTCGACCGCGCCGCACGGGATGACACAGACTTGCCCGTGTTCGACAGCGTCGTTGATATCCTCCCACGTCAGTTTTTCGTAACGGTGTTCCGTGAGCGCCCGGCACGGCGCGGGGTCTGTTCCCTCATTCTGTTTTTCCAGGCTCATGTCTGCTCTGGGATTCTGTGGAGATTGAGAACGGGTGCAGAGTCAGGTTCACTTTCCCTGTTCATACCAGCATCGCTCCTCCCGTATGCTTGGCGACTGCATCGGGATCCAGTTCGAGGCCGAGTCCGGGGGCCTGCGGGATGGCGAGCATACCGTCCTCGTCGAGCGGCCACGGTTCCGGGACCAGGTCGTCGATGAACGGCGAACCGGTCAGGTATTCCACGAGGTCGGTGCCGGCAAATGCGGAGGCGAGCTGCAAGTCAGCCGCCAGCCCGGCCGCGGTGTTCCACCCGTGCGGGATAAACCGGACGCCGCAGGATTCGGCCATCCAGGCAACGCGCCGCACCTCGCTGATACCTCCGGCCTTGGTGACGTCCGGCTGCACGATGTCGAATGCGCCGCGTTGCAGCCAGGGCTGGAATGACTGGCGGCGCGTCAGCACTTCGCCACCTGCGATCGCGACCGGCGTGCTGCGGCGGAGGGCGACGTAGTCGTCGAGCGCATCCGGGTGCAGCGGCTCCTCGAACCAATCCACACTGTAATCGGCGAGCATGCTTGCGGTTCGGAGCGCCCACTTGAAGTCTCCCTGCCAATACGCGTCACTGCCGCCGGCGTCGACCATCAGCAAGGCGTCGGGGCCTAGCGCGTCCCTGGCCGTGCGGACCATGGCTTCGTCCAGGGCCGGGCTCTTCCGCCCGAATGGTCCCCAGCCGATCTTGACGGCGCGGAATCCCTGCGCCCGGACATCCGCCAGCGCGTCCGCCAGCGCCGGGGCCTCGCTCATGAGGAGGGAAGCGTAGGGACGGACCCGCTCGCGGTAGCGCCCGCCGAGCAGGCGCCCGACCGGTTGGCCGGCCACCTTCCCGAGGATGTCCCAGAGGGCGATGTCGATGCCGCTGATGGTGTGGGTGATCGCGCCGCCGCGCCCGAGCCAGAAGGTGTTCTGGTGAAGCTTCTCGCTGACGCGTTCGGGCTCCAGCGGGTTTTCCCCGCGGTAGAGCGGTTCGAGTGTAGCCAGCGCGGCGCGGACGGAGTCGTCGCTGTTGAACACGCTCCCGATCCCGGTGACGCCCTCGTCGGTGTGAACGGCCAGCAGGGTATGCACGCAGTCGTCCGGTTGAATTTCATGGCTCCAACCCCCCTCAGGGGTAGCCCCGCGCAGGCCCGCGCATCGGATTTCCACGATCTTCATGGTACGACGATAGCACGCCGTCGCTGAGAATGCGAGCGCGCGGTGCGCGCGCGCATGCGAATCGAAAGCAGAGCTTGCGGCAAATACGGGCGTGAGGGGGCTGCAACACGACTCCGGAATCTTAGAATGAACAGCGACCCTTCTGCGGCCCCCTTCGAGAATCGCATCTTTCTGACCCTATGTTGCCCCGAAGCCTCCCGCAATAACGGCTTTCTGTGGCAGAAAAATGGAGAGGGCAGAAATATTTGACTGGGGTGACGTTAGAGAATCGGAAATCGAGGACACCCATAGATTGGGACCTCGAAAAAGTGTGTCCTGAAACGCAAACGGAGGTCATGGCGCGGAGCACATCTGTGCGGGCCTGGAGATTGGTGCCTTCCAGGCTCGAGTCCGAAACTTGATGAACCGTTTCAAGGACCGGCAAGGGAGCGTGGAAGATGATACATAGATCAATGGGGCACAGGGGCAAAAGCCCTCCACGGAGGTGGCGGAAAGGCTTGCGCTCCCTGCGGGTGCGTGTCACAATGTTTCGCAGCGAGGCGTAGCCAGGCGCGGTAAAAGCGCATCGGCAACGCGAGAAACGTAGACGATTCAAGTAAAGCCCATTGAAACCATTCGCAGCCCGTTCAAAGTCCGATCATCGGTCCGCTGCCGAGGCGGGCTCGAGAATTCGCCCTCCCATTTTCCGAAAATTGAATAACCGGAGTTATACTATCTAATAAATAAGTCTAATAAACAACAAAATGAACCGAAGAAAGTTTCTTCTAAAGGGCATTGGTGCGGGAGTTTTTCTGGGATCCGCCGCAACTTTTGGCGGATTATCATCGTTGCTTGCCGGAGACAGAAACAAACCGCTCAAACCGCTTTATGATCTCGTCGCCGTTCGAGGCGGAAGTCCGGCCAGGATGTTTGACAAGGGAATTGCCGCATTGGGGGGGATGGCCCGGTTTGTGACCAAAGGGCAGACCGTTGTGGTCAAGCCCAACATCGCATGGGACCGCCCACCGGAAATGGGTGCCAACACCAATCCGGAACTCGTGGCTCGCATTATTGAGCATTGCCTGAAAGTCGGCGCTCGTCGGGTCTATGTTTTCGACCACACCTGTGACGAATGGCGGGCTTGTTATGCCAACAGCGGAATTGAAAAGGCCGCCGCGGAAGCAGGAGCTCAAGTCGTTCCTGGTAACGCCGAAAGGTATTTCCAGGATATTTCGCTTCCCCGGGGCAAGCGACTCACTGCGGCCAAGGAACATGAACTGCTTCCGGAGTCGGATGTTTTCATTAATGTTCCGATTTTAAAGCACCACGGCGGCGCCTCCCTCACCATCGCTATGAAAAACCTGATGGGAAGCGTCTGGGATCGCCGTTTTTACCACCGCAACGACCTCCACCAATGCATCACCGATTATGCCACATTCCGCCAACCCGACCTTAATGTGGTCGATGCCTACCGGGTGATGATGCGAAACGGTCCACGGGGCCGCTCGCTGGAGGATTTGGTGACAATGGAAGCCCAGGTTCTTTCCACCGACATCGTGGCCGTGGATGCGGCTTCCAGTCTGCTCTTCGGGAAACCACCGGACGAGGTTGGGCACATCCGCCTGGGCGAGGAAATGGGAGTCGGCACGATGCAACTCGATGACTTAGATATCAGCAGAGTGCGTATGTGATGCGAAAGCGTTTGCTGAAGGTCTGTCGAGTGCTTGTTTCCCTGCTGTTCCTGACAGCCACCAGCCTGCTCTTTCTTGATTTTTCCGGCGCGCTTTCTTCCAGCTTCATTAATGATATCACCTGGATTCAGTTTGTCCCCTCCCTCTTGACATTTCTTTACCTGCCGGGGTTTCTGGCTCTCGGGTTCCTGATTGTACTGGCGGGGACTCTCTTATACGGGAGGATCTACTGCTCGACGGTATGTCCCCTGGGGATTCTGCAGGACGTGATTTCCGGTTTATCCCGCTTCTATTACAGGAGAGTCCGCCAACGGAGCAAACCTTGCCGCCCGTCCCCCCCACACAACTGGTTGCGCTACACCCTACTGACTCTGACGGTCCTCACTTTTGTCTCGGGCAGCATTTTTTTCCTCAACCTGCTCGATCCATTCAGCCTCTTTGGGAAAATCTTCGCCGGACTGATCCGTCCGGTCTATTTCTCCCTCCATAATTTAACCGCCGACGCCCTTTATGGATTCGGAATATACACCCTCTATCACGTTGAAACCCGGCAGACGAACCTGTGGCCCCTGGTATTTCCGGCATTGATGCTCGGTTTGATTGCAGTTCTCTCTTTCCGGAGAGGACGCCTCTACTGCAACACGGTCTGCCCGGTTGGGAGCTTGCTCGGACTGGTGTCCCGATTCGCCGTCTACCGGATCGCCATCGATGAATCCCTCTGCACACGGTGCGCCCAATGCTCCCTGAACTGCAAAGCCGAATGTATCGATCTTAAAAACAGCCGGGTTGATTTCACCCGTTGTGTCGGGTGTTTCAACTGCCTGACCGTCTGCTCACAGCGGGGCATCGATTATCAGAACCACTGGTTCCCCCCGGGCAATAAAGCCTCGGAGCTCCACCGGAATGAGGCGCCGGGCAAGGCGACCCCGGACGCCCCTTCCCGGCAAACACGGATGTCCGGGAACGCGACCTACGGTCAGGGACGCCGGAGATTTCTGTTCCACCTGGCCGCTTATTTTTTCGGATTTGCCGTCGCGTCCCGGGTGGTACGAGCCGAGCCCCTGGAGAAGGAAATCCGAAAGGATCTGGAGATCGATGTGACCCGGCCTTCGACCATTCCCGAGAAAAAGCGCTATCCGGTTTCTCCGCCCGGATCTCTGGGCCTGGCTCATTTCGCAGGCAACTGCACCGCCTGCCAGCTCTGCGTCGCCGCTTGTCCCACCAAGGTCCTGCAGCCCTCCTTTCTCGAATACGGCTTTACTGGGATGATGCAGCCCCGAATGGATTTCCATGCAGGTTTCTGCAGTTTCGATTGTGTCCGGTGCACGGTAGTTTGTCCCACCGGCGCAATCCTCCCGCTTTCGCGGGAACAAAAACAGCTCGTTCAGATTGGTGAAGTTCGCCTGGAACTGGAAAACTGTGTCGTCCAGACCGAAAAGACCGCCTGCGGTGCCTGTGCGGAACACTGTCCCACCCAAGCCGTTTACATGGTCGCCTATCAGAACGGTCTCACCATCCCGGAGATCACCCCCGAACAATGCATCGGTTGCGGGGCTTGCGAATATATCTGCCCCGCACGCCCGTTTCGGGCAATTTATATCGAAGGCAGTCCCGTTCATGGACGAGCCGTCCCCCCCGTTATTGAGGAACTGGACTACGAACCGGAAGACGATTTCCCCTTTTAAGGATTTTTTCGCTTAGGAAGAGTGGATCGGAGCGCCTTCGGCTGATTGACAGAGGCGGTATCCAGCCAGTAAAATTCTCGCTCAGCCCGTTGCAGATGACGAATCAGGACCCAATCGCAAGCCCTTCCAGAATCGCCGGACAATTACCCGCTGCTCGCTGGCGCGCCGCCGAGGCTGCAGGTTTGTTTGCGCTGACCCTTTTCGCCCCGTTTGTCATACACTTGTTGCCCGTGTGGGGCGACGAGCCTTGGGGAGCGCGCCTGCTTCCGATCTTCTTCGGCCCCCTTCTCGCGACATTGTTCTGCCGCAAGGAGGTCGGGATTGCGATCGCCCTCCTGGCTCCATGGGTGAACTTCTGGCTAACGGGGCGCCCGCTGCCTCCAATGGCTTTGATCCTCTGCGTTCAGCTCTTGGTGTTTGTGTTGTTTCTGAGGTGGCGATTCGCGGGCCGCGGACCCCGATTGCACGATCCCGTGCTCGCGTACCCGGTGGCTGTCGCCGCATCGGCGATCCTCATCGCGCTCGTGCCATCCTTGCATCCAGCCGGTCCGGTCGCGCATTGGATCGGCTCCGTTGCCGGCGCGTGGCTTGGCATGGCGCTCCTCGCGATCGTTACTCACCTCGCGATCCGGTTCCACCGCCAACCCCCAGGTGCCGCGCAATGAGCACCGCAAAGCCGTTGCTCTGCTTTGATGCAATCCGAGCGAGGCTGCAGCACGTCTCGCTGCCCGAGGGTGAACACGTTGTGGGGATCCTTACGGGCGGCACCGTGCCAGCCGCGCTCGTCGCCTACCGCTTGGGGTTGCCTCTCGATTACCTGTACCTGCGCTTTCGAAATCCGAACAACGAACCGGAATTCGATTCCCCCCAACTGCTCGCGCCGATCCCGGATATTCCGCCGGGAGCATCCATCCTGCTTGTGGACGATGTCTCGGTCAGCGGAGCGACATTCCAGCGCGCACGCGATTGCTTCCCCGGCCATCCCATTGTTACGATTGCATTCAAAGGAAGCGCCGACATTGTCTTGTTTCCGGAAATCCGGGGATGTGTCCGCTGGCCGTGGAGCGCCCAGCACGTTGTTGAACCTCTGAACCCCCTCGGATGAATCGTGCAATTCGTCTTACAAAAGACCGCAAGAGAACAGGAGCATCGCATAGATTTCGACCGGCCAGTTATTCGCACCGACCAGCTTTTTATGCCGAGGGACAGGACCAGGACACCCATCGATTTGCATTTGAAAACCCGGGCTCGGCGAAGCGTCCTGGTCTCGAGGAGGCCGCGCCACTCCGTATCGAGGGATTGGCGGCCATAGTTGCGCAGGCTCCCACATCGATGGTGAAGATGCCGGGGAATTTGCGCGCGTCGGCCTTGTCGCAAGCGTTCATAACACTCTCGCGTTTTGGATGCCTATTTGCGAGACAGGACACCAGGCGACTTTCCCGGACGCACCATTTCATCGTATGAACGCAGACCGTATCCAACCGTACCAAGACAACCCCGCCTACTGGCAGTATAAAGGCCGGCCTGTTCTCCTGCTTGGGGGATCCGTCGAGGACAATCCGTTCCAGCTCCCCGCAACGGAAGCAGAAGCGGCCATGGGTCAACCTCGCGGCGACCACCCGCAGCATGATCCTGCCATCGCCAACCTCGAATACCAGTTCGAGACCCTGGTGGCTTCCGGAGGGAATTTCCTCCGATGCTCGATGTCTTCCCGTGACATCGGGGACGTCTGGCCGTATGAGCGGGATTCCTCGACCGGAAAATACGATCTGGAAACGTTTTCCGAGGAGTATTGGAGCCGCTTCGAACGGTTTCTCCGCATGGCGCATGAGCGGGCGGTCATGGTCCAGGTCGAAATCTGGGAAACCTATGACTACTACCAGCGTGAGACCCGGCCCGGATATCTTCCCTGGCAGCACAATCCCTTCAATCCGGTGAACAACCTGAACTACACCAGCGAGGAGTCGGGCCTGCCGGAGGTTCTTCATTCCACCGGTATTCATCCGCTCAACCCGTTCTTCGAGACGGTGCCCGGATTGAATAACAATCCCGTTGTATTGAAATTTCAGCACCGCTTTGTCGACCGCCTCCTGTCCATCAGCCTGGCCTTCGACAATGTCCTGTACTGCATGGACAACGAGACCCATGCCCATCCGGAGTGGGGCGCCTACTGGGCGCGATATATCGATGAAAAGGCCCGAGGTGCAGGAATGGGGGTCGAACTCACGGAGATGTGGGACAACTGGGATCCGACCGACGGCCAAGTGGCCGGAGCGGTCCGGAACTCCGAGAAGGTCGATCCGCTGGTCTTTCGCTCGACGCCCTTGAACTGCCTGAGGCAGCCCGACGTTTACACCTTTTCCGATATCTCCAACCACAACGCCCAGCGCGGGGAAACCCATTACCGGACCGGGCTTTGGTTCTGGAGGAAGGTCCGTGAGGGGGGCCGCGTCTGGCCGGTCCAGTGCGACAAGATGTATGGGGGAGATGAATACGATGATTTTGCGGGCACCCGTCGGGACGGATTGGAGCGCTTCTGGAGGAACATATTTGCCGGCCTCGCAGGCTGCCGATTTCACCGCCCTCCCTCGGGGCTCGGTCTGGATCCTGAGGCGCAGGCGCACCTGCGCTCGATGCGCCGGCTAACTGATGCCCTCGATGTCTTCACCTGCGAGCCCCATCCGGAATTGCTCTTTGACCGCCAGGAGAATACGGCATTCTGCCTGGCTGATCCCGGACGTGCTTATGCGGTCGTCTTCGTAAACAGGGGTACCTGCTCTCTCGACATCAGCGGGATGATCGGGAAGGCCCTGCAGATTCGCTGGCTTGACATCGCTTCCACTCAATGGAGCGAACCCGAGGACCTGATCCCCGCCACCGGATCGCTTATCCTGCAGCCTCCTTCCAACGAATTCCAGGCAGTCCTGGTCACCCGATCCGGCTAGTCTGGGCGGGAAACCCCCATTCATTTCTCCGTCCGGAGGGGGAAATGGGAGTGGCTCCACGTAGCGGCCCTGACACCAGGCGCGAACGAATTCCCTGCGAGTGCCATCGCCGAGGGGATCGCGGTGGGATTCCTACCCTTTCCGCCCTTCGTGCGCAGAGCGCAAGACGGGCCCCTTCTTGGGCACGCTGTAGCCCGTGTCCTCGTCGTCGACAACGAGGACCCAGTCGCGTCCGGAGTTGTCGTCCGGCGTCGCAACGCGTGCGGCGCGGTCGACGGGGAGCGGATCGGTCTCGCTCGCCGATCCGTCGCGCGGGTTGTACCACCACGACCGCGTCCGTTCTCCGCGCAGGACGGCGGTGTCGAGCTCGATCTCCCGCGCCCCGGAGAAGTAGACCATGATATAGCTCGCGTCGTGTGACGCCGTGTCGCCGGCACGAATCGGCTCGGCAGCGGATTGGCGCGTTTTCCGTTTGCATTCGGCTGTCGCACCCATGCATGGTGGGGTGTACACAGCGGATCTGCGCCGCCGTGAAACCTGCAAGCGCCATGACATCGAGAGAACGCGTTCTGACCGCCGTGAACCATCGTCTGCCGGACCGTGTGCCGATCACGTTCGATGCCGAACCTCCCGTGAAGGCGGCCCTCTCCCGTCACTTCGGGACCGCGACGAAGGACGAGCTTTGGGATGCGCTCCATGTGGATACCTGGTTCGTGAGCCCGTCGCGGAAGGTGGACCTGCGAAAGAAGCTGAGCGACAGCCTTTCCGAGGATATGTGGGGAATCCACTGGCGCACGGTCTCCTACGGGGAGGGCACCTACACCGATCCGGTACACAGCCCGTTGCGGGGGGATCTGTCGATCGCGGATATCGAGAGACACCCGTGGCCGACCCGGGACGTGAACGATTTTTCCGTTGTCCGGGAGAAAAGCGCCGCGCAGCCGGATCGCGCGATCGTTGGGACCTGCGGCCTGGGTGTCTTTTTCGTCGCTTCGTTCGTGCGGGGGATGGACGATTTGTTGATGGATTTGATCGCCGAGCCCGACCGCGCGCGGGCGGTCATCGAGAAGATCCACCCATGGGTTCTGCACCAGGTGAAGGAGCTGATGCGCGCGGCCGGGGACGTGCTCGACGTCTTCTACATCGCCGACGACTTCTGCATGCAACAGGCGCCGATGATGCCGCCCGCCGTATTTGAGACGTTCTTTCTCCCCTACATCCGCGAAATCGCCGACCTCGTCCACGAGCACGACTGCAAGTTCCTTTTTCACTGCTGCGGGGCGGTCCGCCCGCTGCTGCCGATGTTGATCGACGCAGGCATCGACATTCTCGAGCCGATCCAGACGCGCGCCGCAGGCATGGAGGTCGAAGGGTTGAAGCGCGATTTTGGAGACCGGCTGGCTTTTTACGGAAGCATCGATCTCCAGGACGTTCTGTGCAAGGGGAGACCGGACACCGTTCGGGATGAGGTGCGCAAGAACATGCGCGTGCTCGGCGACGGCGGGGGATTCATCGTCGGCCCCGGGCACACCTATATCCAACCGGACGCACCGTTGGAAAACATTCTGGCCATGTACGAGACGGCTTACACCGAAGGCTCCTGCACGTAGGCGGTGGAGAACCCGCGGTTCAGATTGGGTTCACGCGGAGGCGCAGAGACTGCGCTTCCATCTTCGCTCAGCGGGGAACGGGAGCCGGATATTGCACTAACAGCCTGTTAATACCCGCCATCTGGAGGGTCTGCCGCCAATGGCGCTCGGTTTAGGGGATGCATCGATATCGCGATCGATCCTATCTATCTGCAAGACTTTGTGGCTCTTCGAGCCCGATGAGAGGATTTAACCGCGCCACTAGGGTCGACGCCGTCCTGACCCGAACCGATCCTGCGGTTGTACACCCGATTACAGCACGGACTCGTGACGCTGTCCCTCCAGATTTGCCTGTCTGTCTCATCACGGCGCCTCTCCGGAGTGAGACGGATCCTGGAGGTGTCCTGCGGCGCCCGATTTCTCCGGTTTTCAACTAGCCCGCCGCCCCCTCCGCGAGGTAGCACATGGCTTCCTGTTCCTGGGGATTCGCAAGCAGGCGGGCGCGGAGACCGAGCCGACTCAGGTCGATGAGTTTGATCGCGTGAGCCATCGACGCACAATCGGGGAGAAAGTGCTCCAGGTGGTTGGGGCCCTCACGGAAGAATGCATGGTTGAACCCGGAGGCTTCCCGCTCCGGGAAAACGGGGAGGTATATGATGTGCTCCTCCACGAGATCGAGAAAGAAATGCGTCCCATATGAGAGCTCCGGATCGTGCTCGTCGGCCGCGCTGGAGAGTTCGACGAGCACGTCGGCGTTGTCGATATCGGCGTAGCCGACGTTGACTCCGAGATCGACGTTGCGACTTCCCCACCGTCCCGGCCCCATGAATACGAGGCGTTGCGGCGCGAGCTCCCGGTGTCTGTTGACGCGTCCGACGATCCGGCCGAGCGTTTTCTTATCCGGGGGGTAGTCGATTGCGGAGTATCCAGCCGGGTCGATGTAGACAAGAAACCGGATGTCCTCCACAACCCCTCCTGTGATCACGCGGTGGGCGCGAAACAGGATCCTGTCCTTCGGAACATCCTCGGGGATGGTGACGGCAATCGATGATTCATGGGTCCACAGGGGCCGGCACTGCAAAAGGTTGATTCTTACACGTCCGGAGTTTTCGAGGTGGGTGGTGAATTCGATGTCGACCGAACGCTCGTAGGCACGTTCGAGCTTCTCAAGAACCTCCCCGAACACGCGAACGAAGGGTGTCTGCCGGAGAAGATTGTTGAACGTCAGCACAAAGTTGCGGCGCGGTTCGAGAAACCGCGAGTATGGGTCGTCCAGATGCTCGTCATTCCAGATCGAGACAAGCATGTGCTGGCCGGGATACGTTGCCTCCTCGAGCAAATCCCGGCTCGGGACGGTTACGAATTCATTTTCCTCGAGGTCGATTACATCGACTTCGTGCTGGGAATACTTGGCTGCTTCGACCCCTACTTCAGGGCGTAAGAGGGGATGGCTGACCGCGATCATCCGGGGATAATCACGCTCCACGCGATCCACCGCGCGTGTCCCCAGCCCGAACACCAGGCGAATGACTCCCCGAGAGGGATCGATCCGATCGTTCCATGCGTATAGGTTGTGGGAAAACCCGACCCCGGCCAGTGTGGGGAAGAGGTAGCGTCGATACTGTATCCCGGAGACCCGTTGGACGAGGATCGCCATCAACTCCTCGGTCTCCACGAGGTTCCGGCGACGCCGGTACGACAGCGCATCGGGACTCAGAGAGCTGGCGTAGACCCTTTTGATCGCCCGTGTGAGCGCCTCCAGATTCTCGTCCACGCTGCCCTGGTTCGGACAAAACACACTGCGATACTTGCCCGCGAACGCGCCGCCGAAGCTGTCTTCGAGCAGGCTGCTCGAGCGCACGATGATGGGGGATTGTCCGAAATACTCCAGCATGCCCCGCAATTGCAGGGCGATCGCCGGCGGGAAATCGCCTGCCAGGAATCGACGCTCGATCTCACGGTATGGGAATCTTTCACCCTCCGACACCGCCACGCGCAAGCGGAACAGATCGTTCTGTACCAGGAAGCTGAAATACACGTCCGAGCCGACGTACCACGAATCGTGATCCTCGAGCACCGAGGGATCGGACATTCCCGCCGCGCGGTCCTTGAGAATCTCGTGGGCAAGCAATACGCCCGTCGCCTTTCCGCCGATACGACCGCTCCCGATCAAGCGTTCGCGCACCCGCAGCAGGGCCGGCAGCCCGAGAAATCGCGCCGCGAGGCGGTCGAACTCGGGATGGCGCCCAAGCAACATACGGGAGAACTCATCTTTGAGCGCACCCACCTCCCCGCCCGCCCTCTCGCCGGATGCAGCGACCAGTCGCTGGTGAACGCTCTCCCACGGCGAGGTCAATCTCGGATCTTCGCCTGAACCGTTGCCCCCATCCTCAAGGGTCATCGGATCGAATGCCTGCCGCAGTTCATCGCCCGAAATCCGTTGCGGATAGAACATTCCGGGTGAATAGCGGTCCCAGACCTTGATCAGGTGCAGGGAGCGTCCGCCGCCGACACGGAAAATCTCCACAAACACCTGGGTGGTGTTGTAAATCCGCGCCACCATTTGATTGCTGTGCCGCCCCCGCAACAACGGGAAATACGCAATGGTGCGCAACTCGTAGAGGTATGGGCATGCCGATTGAAAGAAGTTAGCCAGCATTTCTTCGGTGTCCCAGTGCTCGACCAACTCGGAGAGGCAGTCAAAAAGGTAATAAGTTCCGATACCCTCCTCCGTCGCCAGAGCGTGCACCGCCGCTGAAAAGGGCTCAAAACCATCCTGCGGCTGCAGCCGCACCCACCGGACGTCCGGCTCCCGAAGTTCGGTGATCGGCGGATGCTGTCCAAATCGTACGTAGACTACAGACCGGCCGTCGGCCCGGGCGCGTTCGGCGAAAAGCGCGGTGAATGCGCGGTAGTCGTCGAGGTCGTCCACATGCCAGATGACATTGTCCCCCAGGCGCAACTGATCCATCAAGCGATCCAGACCTGGATGCCCTGTAGAGATCAGGCTGCCCTCGGAAGGCAGAGATACACGTAACTTATCCAATGGTTGACTTTCTATAAGGGACTCTATTTATCCGGCGCTGACGAGCTCCGAACATTCTGCCACGAGTCACCGGAGATCATTTGTGTTACATCCAATACAAGAAAGCACCAATGCCCGCAAGCACACAGAATCCATTTGCAATCGCACAGGAACAATTCGACGAAGCGGCCGCATTTCTCGGTCTGGAACCCGCCATGCGGGAAATCCTCAGGTGGCCCCGGCGGGAGTATCGCTTCACGATCCCGGTCAAGATGGACGACGGAACGACCCAGGTCTTTCACGGGTATCGCGTCCAGTACAATGATGCGCGCGGACCGTGCAAAGGAGGTTTGCGCTGGCATGTTGAGGAGACCATCGATACCGTCCGGGCGCTTGCCGCTTGGATGACCTGGAAGACTGCGGTCGTCGACATCCCGCTCGGAGGTGGCAAGGGGGGTGTCACGTGCAATCCGAAGAACATGTCCGATGGCGAGAAGGAGCGTCTCGCTCGCGGCTGGATGCGCGTGATGGCCCGCGAGCTCGGGTTTGACCGTGACGTTCCCGCACCCGATGTCTACACGACGCCCCAGATCATGGCGTGGATGCTCGACGAATACGAGGTGATCACCGGACGCTCGCATCCCGCCGTCATCACCGGAAAACCGCTCCAGCTGGGAGGATCGCGCGGGCGCAATGACGCCACGGCGCGGGGCGGCGTTCTCTGCACGGGATATGCCTGCGAGCGCCTCGGCATCGATCCTGTGGGCACCTACGCCGTCCAGGGATTCGGCAACGCCGGACAATACGCTGCCCTGCTCCACCCGGAACTGCTGGGCGGCGGGACGCTGGTCGCGGCGTCGGACACCAGCTGCGCCCTTCACAACCCCGACGGCATCGATCCGCGCGCCCTGGTCGACCACAAGGAAAAAACCGGCTATCTGAAGGACTTTCCGAACGCGCGTGAGATCGAGGCGGACGCACTCCTCGAACTCGAAGTCGACGTTCTGTATCCGGCGGCTCTGGAGAACGTCATCAGCCGCCAGAACGCCGATCGCCTCCAGGCTAAAATCATCTGCGAGCTGGCGAACGGCCCGACCACCCCGAAAGCCGACGTCATACTTCACGACAAGGGAGTCCACGTGATTCCCGACTTCCTCGCCAACGCCGGCGGCGTTACCGTCAGTTACTTCGAACAGGTCCAGGGGCACATGAACTACTACTGGTCCCTGGAAGAAGTGCACGAGAGGCTGGACTTCCATATGTCTCGCGCCTACGATTCCGTCTACCGCATGCACCAGAACCACAAGGTCCACATGCGGCAGGCCGCTTACCTGGTCGCCGTCTCCCGCGTCGCTGAAGCCGTCAAGCTGCGTGGCTGGCTATGATCTCTGGAGCTTCGCTAACCCGTCCCCGATTTTGGTTGATCCACATCCATCCATCTTCGAGGCCGAAGCTCACTGCTTGCGGCGCTGTGCGTAGTGGCGCGCTTTGAGCCGGAGTGCCTGGAGGCGAATAAACCCTTCGGCGTCGTTCTGATCGTACGCGCTGGCGACGCTCTCCATCGACGCGACGTGTGGGTCGTAAAGGGAGACCGGAGACTTGCGCCCGCATGTGATGACGTTACCTTTGTAAAGCTTGAGGCGAACCGTGCCGGTGACGTGTTTCTGGCTCTCGTCGATCAGGGCCTGCAGGGCCTCCCGCTCCGGAGCGAACCAGAACCCGTAGTATACAAGCTCCGCGTATTTCGGACTCAGCGAATCACGCAGGTGCATGAGATCGCGGTCCATCGTGAGGCTCTCCACCTGACGGTGGGCGACGTGGAGGATCGTGCCGCCGGGGGTCTCGTAGACCCCTCGGCTCTTCATCCCGACGAACCGGTTTTCAACCATGTCGACGCGTCCGATCCCGTGTTTACCTCCGAGTGCGTTCAAGCGTTTCAGGAGAGCGCCGGGGCTGAGGCGTGCGCCGTCGATGGCGACGCAATCCCCCGACTCGAACTCCAGTTCCACGCACTCCGCCTGATCGGGTGCCTCCTCCGGAGAGGCTGAGAGTTTAAACATATCCCGATTCTCCGGCGTCGTCGGGTCGAACCAGGGATCCTCGAGGATCCCGGCTTCATACGAGATGTGCAGGAGGTTACGGTCCATCGAATACGGTTTCTTGAGCGATGCCTCGACCGGGATTCCATGGTCCCGGCAATAGGCGATCATCTCCGCCCGTCCGGGGAATGCCTCTCGAAAGCGTGTCATCTTCCATGGTGCGATCACCTGCAGTTCCGGCGCGAGGGCCGCGTAGGTAAGCTCGAAGCGGCACTGGTCGTTCCCCTTGCCGGTGGCGCCGTGGGAGACCGTGTCCGATCCGGTCCGTTCCGCCAGCTCCACCTGTGCCTTGGCGATCAAGGGCCGGGCGATCGCGGTGCCCAGGAGGTACTGTCCCTCGTAGAGGCAGCCGGAGCGCATCATCGGGTAGATGTAATCGCGTGCGAACTCCTCCACCAGATCGAGGGTGTGGTGCTCGGCCGCGCCGGTGCGCAATGCCTTCTCCTCGAGTCCGTCGAGTTCCTCCTCCTGACCGATGTCGGCGCAGAAGGTCACCACCTCCGCCTGGAAGTGTTCCTTGAACCATTTGACAATGACGGATGTGTCCAATCCGCCGGAATATGCGAGCACGGCTTTCATGATTCGATCGAGGTTGGGTTGTTGCGTTAATTTGGGCCTGGCTGGTCAACTCCTCACGCTAAAACGGGTTTCGCGGAAGCAAGCGCCACCAGAATGGCCTTCTGAACGTGTAATCGGTTCTCCGCCTGATCGTACACAATCGATTGCGGACTGTTGAACACGTCAGCATCGACCTCTTCGCCGAGGTGGGCGGGCAGGCAGTGCATGAAGCAGGCGTCGGATTTGGCGACTTCGAGCAGGTCCATGGTTACGCCGTAGGGACGCATCTTCTCGAGTCGAGCTGCACCCTCCGCCTCGCGGCCCATGCTGACAAAGACATCCGTGTAGAGCATCTCGGCGTCCCGGGCGGCCTCCTTCGGGTCGGTCGTGAAGTGATACTCAGACGGCAGACCGGCGTCGGACAGGGCTTGATCGATCTCGGGCCGGGGCTTGAAGGCCGCCGGCCCGGCGAGCGATATTCTCATGCCGAAGTGCGCCGCACCGAGAATCCAGGAGTGCGCCATGTTGGATGAGCAATCCCCGAAGAACGCGATCTTGCGCCCGGCCAGAGAACCGAGCCGATCCGTGCCATCACCCCACCGCTCGGAAAGCGTGAACGCATCGGAGTAGATCTGGCAGGGGTGCAGGAAATCGGTGAGCGCGTTGATCACCGGCACGGTCCCATATTCGGCGAACGCCTCAACCACCTCGTGTCCGTGACAGCGCACGATCAGACCGTGCAGATAGCGTGAGAGCACCTCGGCGGTATCCGCAAGGGACTCGCCTCGTTCGACCTGCAGGGAGCGCTGCTCCAGATAGATCGGGTTGGCGCCCAGCTCGTGGAGCCCCACCTCGAAGGAGACCCGCGTACGGGTGCTGCTCTTGGCGAAGACCAATCCCCAGCTCGTGCCCTGGATCGGCGAATCGAAAGGGCGTCCACGATTCGCTTTCAAATCGGCCGCCAGATCCAGGATGCTCGCGGTTTGTTCCGGTGAAAAATCGGTTTCTCTCAGAAAATGTGCCATCGTTGTGTCGGTGTTGAGATGATTCAAGGTGTCCGCCGCCCAAAACAGGAGGCGGTTCAGTCGGAGGGCCGGGCGGCTGGTTTCGGCATGCCGGCCAGCACCCTGCGGACGATGGAGTTGGCGGTTTTCAGATCTTCCCGGCTTACATTCAACGGCGGAAGCAGCCGCAGCGCGCGGTCTCCCGCCGGCACGGTGAGGATCCCGTGCTCGCGCAAAGCGGCCGCGTACGGGGCCGGGTCACTGGTCAAACCCAGGGCGAGAAGGTAGCCGATCCCGCGAACCTCGGCCACGTGCTCGGGGAATTCCGCAGCAATCGATTCAAGCTCCGCGATCCATGCCGCACTGCGCTCGCGGACCGCCTCGAGCAGACGCTCCTCCTCGATCACTGCCAGGGTGGCGAGCGCTGCTGAGGCGGCCAGAGGACCGCCTCCGAAGGTGCAACCGTGCGAGCCGGGCGTAAACAACGTCGCGTAACGATCGGCGATCCAGACCGCCCCGATCGGGAATCCTCCTCCGAGGCCTTTGGCCATACCGATGGCATCCGGCTGCACACCGACGTGTTCGAACGCGAAGAAACGACCGGTGCGGCCGATGCCGCACTGTACTTCGTCCAGGATCATGAGCAGCCCATGCTCGTTGCACAGATCGCGAATACCCTGGAGAAACGCGCCCGTCGCAGCATGGATCCCGCCCTCGCCCTGAATCGTCTCCAGGAAGATCGCCGCGGTTGTTTCGTCAACCAACCGGCGGAAGCTATCGAGATCGTTCAGCCGTCCGAAAGCGAAGCCGTCCAGCATCGGCCGGAACCCGCGCTGGATCTTCTCCTGCGGCGTCGCCGCCATGCTACCGAACGTACGGCCGTGAAATGCCTTCTCGGCACAGATCACTTTGTGACGCACGCCCTCTTTCCCGGAGGTCGCCGCGCCGTGGAGGCGTGCCAGCTTCAGGAGCGCCTCGTTCGCCTCGGTTCCGCTGTTGCAGAACATCACCTTTCCGGGTCCCGCGCGCTCGCAGAGCTGCTCTGCGAGCTCCACCTGCGGCAGGTTACAGAACACGTTGCTCGCATGGACGAGATCACCCGCCTGTTCGCGGACGCACGCAACCCAACGGGGGTGACTGTGACCGATTGCCGACACCGCAATCCCCGCGGTGAAGTCGAGGTAGGATCGCCCGTTCTCATCCCACACCTGCGTCCCGCGTCCGTTGACGAGAGTCAGCGACGGCTTCGCGTAATTGCCAAGGATCGAGCGGTCGTAGCGTTTTGCGGTTTCAGGGTTCATAGCTGATCCCTTGTGCTTTCGGATTTTCCGGCGTCGGAGGGCCACGGCTCGGTTGCATGCGAGGGATGCACAATCTCCGTGCCGATACCCCGGTCGGTGAAGATTTCCAGAAGAATACTGTGCGCGACCCGCCCGTCGACAAAGTGGACCCGATGAACGCCGGCCTTCAACGCCTCCACCGCACTGTCCAGCTTTGGCAGCATGCCGCGTCCGATCGCCCCAGCGCGCTTGAGACGCGTAATCTCATGTGTGTCCACCGAGGAGATGAGTGATTCCGGGTCGTTCGAATCGCGAAGGAGGCCCGGAACATCGCTGAGGTACACGAGCCTCCGCGCCCGCAGCGTCGCGGCAACGACCGCGGCGGCCGAGTCTGCATTTGTATTGTAGATCCGTCCCTCCTTGTCCGCCGCGATCGGTGAGACCACCGGCGTCAGGTCCATCGCGAGCGCCCGCTCAATCGGTTCGGTGCGCACCTCGCGCGTGTCGCCGACGAAACCGAGATCGACCGACTCCCCCTCCGGAGTCCGTTCCAACCGTTCACAGACGAACACGTCCTGACCCGGAATTCCCGCGGAAGCGGCTCCGTGCTTGCCGAGCATCTCACAAATCTCGCGGTTGATCTCTCCGTTGAGGGTTTGCTCGACGATCGCCACCGATGCTTCGTCGGTAACCCGCAACCCGTTGCGAAACTCCGGCTCGATTCCCGCGGCGGCCATCGCCCGCGTGATCGCCTTACCGCCCCCGTGCACGACCACAACGCGGATTCCCACGGCGGCGAGCAGCGCCACATCCGCCGCCACGCGGTCGCGTGCGACCGGGTCCTCGACAAAGCTGCCCCCGTACTTCACCACGAAGATCGACCCCTTGAAGCGCTGAATGTAGGGAAGTGCTTCAATGAGAACCTCCGCCTTCCGGGTTACATTGAGATCGTCAGCCATGCGTCATTCGCTCTTGTTGAATTGCACGTATCCGTCGGTTAGATCGGTGGCGAGGAGAACGAACGATTCCGAGCCGGAACCGAGGTCCAGAACAATTGTAAACCGGGACTCGCGCACCACCTTCCGCCACGCGTCGAGATGCTCCGGTGTGGGCTCGCCTAGAATGAACACGGGAATCTCCGACCCGTCGATCTCAATCGGATACCGCTTGTAGAACATCCGTGTGCGCTTCGGATCGATTGGAACCCCGGCATAGCCGGCGGCGTCGAGAACCCGCCCCCAATTGGGATCGCATCCGAACCAGGAGGTTTTAACCAGCAACGAGTTCCCAATCGCGCGGGCCACCGTCTCGGCGTCACGCCGCGACCCCGCACCCCGCACGACGACCTGAACCACCTTCGTAATCTTCTCGCCGTCGGACACGATCCTGTCGGCCAACTGCCGGCAGACATGCTGCAATCCCGTGCAGAATGCATCCCATATAGGAATGCTCCCGCCTTTGCCGGATGTCGGCTCCACACGCACTCCGGATGCCGCGTTGGCGAACAACAACACGCTGTCATTGGTGCTCTGGTCCCCGTCCACCGTGATTGCATTGAAGGTGTCGGCGACGGCGGAGTGCAGCGATTGTTGCGCGGCGCCGGCGGGGAGGTCGGCGTCGGTCGCGATGAACGCCAGCATCGTCGCCATATTCGGTTCGATCATGCCCGCTCCCTTCGCCATGCCCGCAATCGTCACGTGGGTACCCTCCCAGGGAAGCCGAATGGTGATGAGCTTTTCCCGGGAATCCGAGGTCAGAATCGCGCGGGCCACCCCGCGGCCTCCTTCCGGTTCCGGGGTGAGCGCTTGCGCCGCCTCGTCGATTCCCGAGAGGATCCGGGGCATTGGAAGCGGACGGCCGATGCGCCCCGTGGAGCATATCAGAAACGTGGAGGGATCGACCCCGCACGCGACTGCCGCGGCATCGCGCATCGCACGCGCATCGGCGACTCCCTGTTCTCCCGTACACGCATTGGCGTTGCCGCTGTTCACCACGAATCCGCGCAGCTCGGTCGCGCCTGCAATCGTTTCCCGGCACAAGCTCACAGGCGGTGCAGCAAAAGCGTGCGGTGTGAAAACACCCGCCCCGCGACACGGCGGCGTCGAGCGAACAACCGCCAGATCAAGGCGATCATTCCGTCCCTGTTCCCGGATATCACACGCCACCGCGGCGGCTTGAAACCCCGGGACATCCGTCAGGCCCGAGGGATTGGACTCTTCGATGAAGGGGAGCACGATGGTTAGACCTCGGTGGAACGCGAATTCGTCGCCCGCATTACAATCCGGCTGTCTCCGGATAGCCGAACCGCAGGTTGAAAATCTGGACCGCCTGGCCGGAGGCGCCCTTCATCAGGTTGTCGAGCGCGGAGCTCAGCACGAAGTTGCCTGTGCGCGGATCGTGTACCGCCGCCAGATCAACCCGATTGGCGCCCGTCACGTGCGCCGTGTCCGGAAATGTTCCCGTCGGCAGCAACCGCACCCACGGGCACGGGGCGAAGGCGTCGCTCCAGGCGCTGTACACATCACCGATTGTTGCGCCGTCCGCACCGGGCACGACGATCGTCGTGAGAATTCCGCGCCGCATCGGCACGAGGTGTGGGTTGAACTGCACGATCACCGGAGCACCGGCATGCAGACTCAACTGCTCCTCGATCTCCGAGAGATGCCGGTGTTTCGGCTGGCCGTACGCCGTGAGACTCTCCGCCCGCTCACAATAACTGTACAAGGATTCCGCCCGCTTCCCGGCGCCGCTGACTCCACTCATGCTCGATATCACCGCTCCGGTCGGGGCGATCAAGCCCGCCCGCAACAGGGGCGCCATCGGCATCTGCACGCTCGTCGGATAGCACCCCGGGCACGCAATCAACCGTGCGTCGCTCCACCCCTCCAGGGGGTGCAACTCCGGAATCACGTACGCGGCTTCACGGAGGAGTTCCGGTTCCGGGTGATCCTCGCCGTAGTATTCCCGGTAGCATTCCGCCGAATTCAGCCGAAAATCAGCGCTCAGATCAATGACCACCCGCCCCGCATCGAGCAGGTGCCGGGCATAGGTGCTCGCCACACCATGCGGAAGCGCGAGAAACCAGACCGCGACCTCCTGCCGCGCAGCGAGCTCGGCAGGATCGGATGCGCTGAACCGCAAGGCCCCCACCTGGTGCGCCACGGCGGGGATCATCTGGGCCACCGGCTTGCCGGCGTGCGCCCGCGAACCCACGGTGACCAGATCGACCGACGGGTGTTGCGAAAGCAATCCCACCAGGACTTCGCCGGAATAACCGGACGCCCCTACAATGCCCACGTTCATAATCGTCGTGTTGTTGAAAAAAGAAAAACCCTCCGCGGCTTCCGAGCGCCAGGGAGGGTTTTTCAGCTGAAAATGAAGGAAATCCCCGGAGCGGACTACCGCTTGGAAAATTGGAATCGCTTGCGCGCGCCCGGTTGGCCGGACTTTTTGCGTTCGCGTTTGCGCGGATCGCGCTTGAGCAGACCGGCTTTTTTCAGGGTGGAACGCCATTCTGGATTGTGCCGTTCCAGCGCCCGGGCAATACCGTGAGAAATCGCTGTCGCCTGGCCGTTCGGCCCGCCACCTCCGACGAGTGCGATCACGTCGAATTGACCGGTCGCCTCAACGACCTGCAGCGGGGCGAGAACGATGCGCTGCAACGTCTCCTCGTAGCAATACTCCTCGTAATCGCGGCCGTTCACGGTCATGGTGCCGGTACCGCCGGGGACCAGACGCACCCGAGCCGAAGCGGTCTTGCGCCTCCCGGTCGTCCATAAAACTGTGTTGGTCTCTGCCATAGAATGAGTGATCCTGGGAATTGATTCGGGGCGAGGTTACAAGGTTGTCGGGTTCTGCGACGCGTGCGGATGCTCCGCTCCCCGATATACCCGCAGCTTTTTCATCATCTGACGGGCGAGGCGATTCTTGGGCAGCATCCCCTGAACGGCGTGCTCGATAACGAACTCGGGCCGACGGGAACGAAACTCGCGAAGGCTCCGGTACTTCTCATTGCCTACATATCCACTGTAGAACATGTACGTCTTCTGGTCCTCTTTCCTGCCGGTGACCACGACTTTGTCCGCATTGATGACGATGACGTAATCACCGGTATCGGTCTGCGGCGTATAGGTTGGGCGATGGCGGCCTCTCAGGACGTTTGCAATGCGCACGGCGAGACGGCCCAACACCTGCCCGGTGGCATCAACCACGTACCACCGGGGGGCGATCTCCCCACTCTTTGCCAAATAGCTCTTCATGGATTAAGGAAAAACGGCTATTGCTAGGCGACTCGGACCCTTTGTCAACGCCTATTTGCTAAAAAACGACCCGGTCCAGTCCACTCCTCCAGCGACGCGGACTGGACCGGGCTCAATTCCTCGAAATCGGTTGGGGACCGATCAGAAACCCGCGGTGAAGCTGACGCCCCACCAGAGATTTGTGCTCACCTCGATCGCAGCCATTTCGGGGTCGTCGGCATCCGAATCATTGAATGTCAGTCGGGGGCCGAACGACACATTTGCGTTCGGGGTAAAGGCGTATGTCAGGTCGGCCGAAACACCGCCGTAGAGATAGTCCGCCACTGGATGCGCGGCCCAGGCGTGACCAACGTGACCGCCGAGGGTGAGGTCCCATCCATCGGCGATGACAAAGGCCCTTCCTCCCGAGGCTTCAAGCGTCCAGACCTTGGCATCGAAATTGTAGTACAGGTACGCCGACGGGGTCAGGGGGACGTCGATCGTGGCACCGACGTACATTTCGATCTCCGTGCTGTTGAGCGAACGCACGCGGATCGGATCACCCGCCGCGAACGCGGCATCGGACGCAGCCACCATCTCTTCGTGGTTGCGGAAGTAATAGAAGTTCATGCCGAAATCCATGCCCAGCATGTCATCCACCTGGGCTTGATGCCCGGCGTAGAAGTTGATCTCCGACACCGGGGAGTCGGCGCTGTCGGTCGGCTCCATGGCCCAGATCCCCAGATATGAGTCTCTGTATCCCAGATCGACGGTCGGCTGAAAATTATACTGCGCATACTGAATTCCGCGGAAGACATACTCGGATTCAAATGCCACCGTGCTGGTCACCGACAGGTCCTCCGCGTGTACGGGGGCGGCTGCGAACAGGCTGACCGCGGCAAGCGTTAAGATAATTTTTTTCATTGGTAGTTTGGTTTCGTGGTTTGCAGGTATTGAAGAATGGTCGTCGTAATGTGGTCGTCAGCGCAACGCGTACAAGCGCCTGAACGGGGGCATGGTTATGCGAGCGAGTGGAAAAATCAAGCATAAGTGTACGGGCTCATAAAATGGTTTTTAACGTTTGCAACGGCCGGGCGGGGGCCGTCGGCGGGACGCAAAACGGCCCGCGCCACAGAGCGCGGGCCGTCGCTGCCGGAAAAGGCGTCGTGCACCGCCGTCAGAACCCGGCCGTCAGGCTGACACCCCACCAGACGTTGCTCTGCTTTGCGCCGCTGAGGTCGTTAAAGGTGAAGCGGCCGCCCGCGGAAGCGTGGACGTGATCGGTGAAGGCTTGGCTGACACCGGCAGAGACGCCCCCGTAGAAGTAATCCGGCAACGTGCTGCCCCGCCAGACATCACTGATCCACGAGTGACCCAGGTGGACACCCAAGTCAAAACTGTAGCCTTCGCCGAGATCGTGGCTGTATCCGGCCGACCCCTCGACCGTCCAGACCTCGTCGTCGAAGTCGTAAAAGACGTAGACTGCGGGACTGAAAGGCAGGTCGAGCGCCCCGCCGATGTACGCCTCGATGCGGGTCGAGTCGGTGACGAAGTTTGGGAAGTAGTACACCGTCGCCCCGACGTCGACGTGCCACAGATGATCCAGGGCCGCAGTGTAGCCGCCATAGAAGTTGAATTCCATGTCATCGGATTGCCGCGACTGCACCGGGAGCATCGACCAGAAGCCGACATAGGTCTCTTCGTAGCTGAAATCCACAACCGGCTGGAAGTTGGATTTCGCGAACTGGAGGCCGCGGAAAACATACTCCGATTCCCACCCGAAAGTGGAGGAGATCGAGAGCTCGTCCGCCTGCAGAGCAGCGGCGCCCATAGCGGCGAGTGCCGTAAGCGTTGTTATCGTTTTCTTCATAGCAGTGTGGTTGTTCTTTGTGGTTTGTGGTTGGTCTCCTCGGGAAGCCGGTTGCTTCCGTACAACAACGGGAGCAACCAGGCGTAAATCCCGATCCTGGACACACTAAGTACGTTTGGGTTTGTCAGCAAGCTTTCGTTTCCGCATTGTGAATGAGATACAGGCAGGAATATACCGTTTGAGGGGCGGCTGTGTTCCGTGAAAGACGCCCTCAGCAAGCATTTTATCCATCATGGCTAAAGCACTCGCGACACAAGATTATCTCACGCAGCTCAAGGAGTTTACGATCGTTGTTGCGGATACCGGAGACTTCGCCTCGATGAAGGCGTTCGCCCCGCACGACGCCACAACCAATCCGACGTTAATTCTCAAGGCGGTCACCCGGCCCGAGTATGAACCACTCCTTGAGCGGGCGATCTCGAAACGGAATTCGGCACTGGCGGGCGAGCGGGCGCTGCAGGATATCACCGACCACCTGCTGGTGGAATTCGGCCGCGAGATCCTGCGTATCATCCCCGGCCGCGTGTCAACCGAGGTGGACGCACGCCTCTCCTTCGACGTTGTCGCCACGATTGAGAAGGCACGCCGCATCATTGCGCTGTACGAAGACGAGAAGATCCCGCGTGAACGGGTACTCATCAAAATTGCCTCAACCTGGGAGGGAGTGCAGGCGGCGCGCGCGCTGGAGTCCGACGGCATTCACTGTAATATGACTCTGCTCTTTTGCCTGCCGCAGGCGGTGGTGTGCGCGGACGCCGGCGCCACGTTGGTATCCCCGTTCGTCGGCCGGATTCTTGATTGGTACCGGGAGAAAACGGGGCGGGAGTTCGAAAGTGCCGAGGATCCCGGAGTGCAGTCTGTAACGCGGATCTACAACTACTTCAAGAAGTTCGGCCACCAGACCGAGGTGATGGGGGCGAGCTTTCGCAACATCGGCGAGATCATCGAACTCGCCGGTTGCGACCTGCTGACGATCAGTCCGAACCTGCTTTCGGAGCTGCAGGAAGAGAGCGGGCCAATCGAACGCAAACTGAGTCCCGAGATCGCCAGTCACGAAGCAATCCAGACCCTCGAACTCGATGAAACGGCATTCCGATGGCACCTGAATGAGGACCCGATGGCGACCTCGAAACTCGCCGAGGGGATCCGGCTTTTCGCCGCGGACACCGTGCAACTGGAGCAGAGAATCGAAGAGGATCTGCTGGATTGACCGCCCGTTCGTGGCACCACTCCAGCATCAGCAGCGCCGGGGTCGAGCCCGAATTGCCGGACCCAAGCCTCCCCCAACGCGTGGAAGCATCGGGTTACAAGGAGCCGCACGCGCTCGGGATCACGGCGCCGGCACCACTCGAAAGATATGCGCCGGAGCTTGTGCCGGATCGAGCTTGATAAAGTTGCGCGCTCCGTTCCACGTGTATTCAGGGAGCCCTCCCTGGGGGCCGGGCTCGGGAAGCATGTCCTGCACGCGGTACGGGTGACTTCCAGGAATTCTTAGATCATCGAGCGGAAGGTCCACCCAGCCCATCTGAGCGTTTTGGGGATCGAGGTTGACCACGCAGAGGACGACATTGGCGTCGTCCGGATCCCGCTTGAGGTAGGCGAGCAGATGGGGATTGTCCGTGGGCGCGAACCGGATGTTGGCAGTCCGCCGCAGGGCGGGGTTCTCCCTGCGGATCCTGTTGACGCGCCGGATGAGCGGCTTGAGATTGTCCGCCGCCTCCCAATCCCATTCCTTGATCTCGTATTTTTCGTTGTGGTTGTACTCCTCCTTGCCGGGGAAAGGATCGGTGATGGCAAGCTCGAACGCGGGTCCGTAGATTCCATAATTTGCCGACAGTGTGGCCGCCAGCACGAGGCGAACAGCATGGGCCGGACGCCCGCCGCGCACGAGATACTCGTGCAGGATATCCGGCGTATTTGGCCAGAAATTCGGCCAGAAATACTCGCGTACCTCCGTTTGGGTCAGTTCCTCGAGGTAGGCCGTCAGCTCCTCTTTCGTATTTCGCCAGGCAAAATAGGTATATCCATGGGTGAATCCGGCGCGACCGAGCCAGTACTTGATCTTCGGCCGCGTAAACGCCTCCGCCAGGAGTATCACGTCCGGGTGGCGCTCCTTGATGCTCGCAAGGCACCAGTGCCAGAAGGCGAGTGGTTTGGTGTGCGGATTGTCCACCCGGAATATGCGAACGCCCTGCTCGATCCAGAAGAAAAAGATGTCGCGTAACTCCCGCCAGAGCTCCCCCCAGGTCTCCGTCTCGAAGTTGAACGGCAGGATGTCCTCGTACTTCTTCGGAGGATTCTCCGCATACTGGACGGTTCCATCGGGACGCCACTTGAACCACTCCGGGTGCGATTGCACATACGGGTGATCCGGCGAACACTGAAACGCGATATCCAGCGCCACCTCCATCCCGAGTTCCTCCGCGCGCCGCACGAATCCCCGGAAATCCTCGATGGTTCCCAGCGCCGGATGCACCGACTTGTGCCCGCCCGCATCGGACCCGATCGCCCACGGACTGCCGACGTCCCCGTCCCGGGCTGTCAGTGCGTTGTTGGCACCCTTCCGCTTCGTGCGGCCGATCGGATGAATCGGCGGCAGGTATACCACATCGAATCCCATCTCTGCGATCTGTGGAAGAATGCGGCCGGCCGAACGAAACGTGCCGTGCTCTCCGGGGCGCTCCCCCCGCGATCGCGGAAAAAACTCGTACCAGGCGCTGAATGCGGCGCGCTCCCGCTCCACCAGCAGGAGATACGGACGCGGCAGGCTCGCCGCGAACCGGCGATCGGCGCTCCGCAGCATGGCGGCGTTCAACGCCTCGCTCAACGCGCGCTCCACACGCACGCCCGCCGGCAGTTCATGGTTCCGCAATTCGTCGGACCATGCCCGAAGCTGCTCCGCGTCCGCTCCACCCGTCCGACCGGCCGCTTCGGAAACCAGGCTCGCGGCAATCTCGAGTTCCACATCGGGATCCTGGCCGGCCTCCGCCTTCTTCCGAAACCCCGTCCGCCAGGACTGGAACGCGTCGATCCAGGCGATCACATCATATTCCCAGAATCCGATCTCCCCGGGAACGAACGCCGCCTCCCATTCGTCGTTGTACCGCAACCGGAACGGAGACTCCCTCCAGGCGGATTCGCCCCGCCGCCGGTACCGCAGCCGGGCCTCCAGCGTATCGTGCCCGTCCGCGAGAATCCATGCCTCCACGCCCAACGGCTCCCCGAGCGCCCGTTTCACCGGAAACGCGTCACCCCCGGCTGCGGGAATGACCCGGTCGATCATCACCCGTACCCTCCCGTCCGTGTCGATCGGGGGTGGATCGGGCGAGTCCTCCTCATGCCGTCCGGAAGTCGATTTGTGGGTCATAACGTCGAGGTATCTCACGGAGAGGAGCGCAGCGACTCGGAGTTGAGATCACCGTCTTGTTGGCAATTCCGTTTAGGCTCACGCAAAGACGCAGAGACGCCAAGATTTTCTTCTGGAAGTCCGTTCACCATACGCTTGATTCCATCTTTCATCAGTGCGGCACCAAAATTCAGAAGATAGCCAATACCACTTCGTAGACCGATTCAAGCAGTCCCGGTCCAGCAATGAGTGAACCTTCACTGCCGCATCCACGACTTCCCTCCCTATTTCATTCTCTTCCATCTTTGCGTCTTAGCGTCTTGAGCGAAGCGGGCGTGAGTTTCAATTCTTTTGGCCAACAG
>SLNJ01000047.1 GCA_007133065.1 Opitutales bacterium | reverse complement strand
TCCGCACGGAAAACAGGGTCGTCGCGTTCGCTCGTGTACCCGATGTCCCGGATCGCCTCCCGAACAATATTCTCGAAGTTCAATTTCGCCTTGGTCGTGATCTCACCCGCAAGCACCACGCAGTTGCTCTTGACGAGCGTCTCGCACGCAACGCGGCTCGCCGGATCCTGCTCAAAGCAGGCGTCCACGACGCTGTCCGATATGTAATCCGCCACTTTGTCAGGGTGTCCTTCCCCGACGGATTCAGATGAAAAGATGAATGTTTTGGCCATATAGACCGCCCATTGTCATGGATTCCCGAGGAATTTCAAGCGAAATATCAACATATCCTGATTTTTTGATATGTCCGCCGCCGCAAAGCCTTCGGATTACCCTATGGGAGTGCGTCAGAGCGGTCCTGCCGCAAGACGCCGCGCGGCAGGCGGCGTCCCTGCTTATTGCGGAATCGAGCGCGTCCACGAGCAATACCACCGGGACTGCGTCACGATTCCGGAAGAACCATTTCGTCTAATGCCGGAAATGACGGGTTCCGGTCAGAATCATGGCCATATTGTGTTCGTCGGCGGCGGCGATCACCTCGTCGTCCCGGACGGATCCGCCTGTCTGGATGCATGCGGTCGCGCCGGCCTCGGCGGCGGCGACAAGGCCGTCGGCGAACGGGATCAGGGCATCGGAGCACATCGCCGAACCGTGCAGCGACAGCCCGGCCTCTCCGGCTTTCCAAACGGCGACCCGCGAGCTGTCGACCCGCGACATCTGGCCGGCGCCGATCCCGAGGGTGCGCCCCTTGGAGGTATAGATCACGGCGTTGGATTTTACGTGCTTCACCACGCGCCACCCGAACTGCATCGCCGCCATCTCCTCGTCGGTCGGCGCCCGCTTGGTTACCACCTTGAACGCGGCGGGATCGGTTCGGCGGCGGTCGGCATCCTGCACCAGAAACCCGCCGACCACGGACCGGACCTCGAGGAGGGATTCGGCCCCCTGCCCTTCCTTACCGCGCATCAGGCGCAGATTCTTCTTTTTCCTGAACCGTGCGAGGGCCTCGGGAGTGAAGTCGGGCGCAATAATGATCTCGCACCAGATCTCCGCAATCTTGCGAGCGAGGGCTTCATCCACGGTCTGATTGACCACGATAATGCCTCCAAATGGCGCTTGGCGGTCGGTCTCGTAGGCGAGATCCCAGGCGGTCACCAGATCCTCCGCACTCGCGACGCCGCACGGGTTGGTGTGTTTCAGAATCGCGACGGTGGGCTCCTCGAACTCGCCGATCAGCCCGGTCGCCGCGCTGATATCGAGGATGTTGCAGTAACTGAGTTCCTTGCCCTGAAGCTGCTCGTAAACCTCGAAAAACCGCCCATAGAGGGCGCCCTGCTGGTGCGGGTTCTCCCCGTAGCGCAGACGGCGCGCGATGCGCGAGCTGAGGGCAAACTCCTCGGGCATTCCAGCGATGGACGCCATATCGGGTGCCTCCTCCTGCGTGGAAAGGTACTTCGCGATCGCGGCGTCGTACCGACCGGTTCGCTGAAACGCCTTGAGCGCGAGCTTGCGACGGAGGCTCGCGAGGTCCTCCTTGCCGTCCAGGGCGTTGAGGACCTCGGCGTAATCGCCCGGATCACAGATCACGGTGACGGCGGTGTGGTTCTTGGCTGCGCTCCGCAGCATCGAGGGTCCGCCGATGTCGATGTTTTCGATCGCCTCGGGAAAATCGACGTCCTTACGGGCCACCGTCGCCTCAAATGGATAGAGGTTCACCACGACGAGATCGATGAGGGGGATGTCGTGTTCACGCGCCTCGTCGACGTGGCGCGGCGTGTCGCGCCGGCAGAGGAGGCCGCCGTGAACCTTCGGGTGCAGGGTCTTCAGCCGGCCGTCCATCAGCTCCGGAAAGCCGGTGTGTTCACTGACGTCAGTAACCGGCAAGCCTGCTTCGCGAAGGAGCCGGGCGGTGCCGCCCGTGGAGAGGAGACGGTACCCGTGGCCCTCCACGAGAGCCCGGGCGAAGTCGGCGAGACCGGTTTTGTCGCTGACCGAGAGCAACGCGAGTTTTTGCATTCCCAAACCCTTGTGGACTCCGCCACGGCACGGCAAGGAATTTTCAGTTCGGATCCGCCAGTTTCATCCGCCAGACGTTGTAGGCGCCGCCGCGATTGGAGAGGAAAAAGATGACGCCCGGCTCGACGGGAGACCACTCCGGATGGATGTCATCCGATGGATTGCGTGTCAGCTGGCGCAGTTCCGACCCGTCGGAGTTCACCAGGTAGATATTGTTGCCCGGAATCCCTTCTCCCGGCGGTTCGCGGTTCGACACGAAGAGGACCTGGGATCCATCCGGACTGAAACGGGGGTGAAAGCAATCCGACGCTGGGAAAACATCGTGAGAGAGTAGCGGCGCCGTCCTTCCCCCCTCCGGCGGCAAAGAATAAATCCTCCGTTGTCCGGTTTCGTTGTCCGCGAGCACGATTAGAACGCGGGATCCGTAGCCATAGTCGACTTCCTCGGCGCGCTGCTTCGGAATCGTGGCACTACGGCCGTCCGCTGAAACGGCGCGGAGGCGTGGAAACGCCAGCGGCGAATCCCGTTCCAATGTGAGGTAGAGGATGCGTCCGGCGCTGTCG
>SLNJ01000075.1 GCA_007133065.1 Opitutales bacterium | reverse complement strand
TCGGAGAGGCGCGCCGTTGCGGGCGCTGCGCGCCGTTGCGGGCGCTGCGCGCTGTTGCGGGCGCTGCGCGCTGTTGCGGGCGCTGCGCGCTGTTGCGGGGCGCTGACGCGCTGTTGCGGGCGCTGCGCGCCGTTGCGGGCGCTGCCTCCGGCTCGTAGAGCCGGAGGCTGCCGCTCCGGCCTAAAGGAACGCCTCCATCTCGTACAGCTCCGGATCCCGCCTGGGGGGGCGCCCTCGCCGGAGCAGAGCGCGGGCGGACCGGGGGTCGCCGGGGGATTCCTCGGCGGAGGCGTCGTCATCCATCGCCTCGTCGAGCAAATCCCCGTATTCCTCCTCCAGTTGTTCAGGGTCCTCGCCACGCTCCATGCGCGCGATCATCTCCTCCATGGCGGACGGGACCGGCTCGCCGGTCATATCGGCCATGCGGCGCATCATGCGGGCCATCTGACGCGGATCCGGATTCTCCTCATCCATCCCCGCCATCTCCCGCTCCATCTCCGCCATCATCGCCTCGGTCCGCGGGTCGTCGGCGAGATCATCCGCCTCCCCGCCGGCCGCGTCATCGTCGCGCCGGCGTCCGGTCACCGCGAACCCGGAGACCTGTTTTACCATCCGGTATTTCGGGTTGTCGGGACACCGGGGCGTGCGCGAGCCCATTGCCGGGGAGCGCGCGAAGAATGAATAGATCCGGTTGTTATCCGGGCAGTAGAATTCGTAGATTGGCATGGTGAATCGAATATTTGGATACGATGGGTTATATCACAACACCTTCAGATACTCCGGTGGGATGGTAACATGGACTCCCTGCTGGAGGATGTCCACGGCGATGATCACACCTTTGGGGTTCACGGGGTTGTCGACGACGCCCTCGAGTCCCCAGAGGGGCCCGCCGCTGATCCGCACGTGGCTGCCCTTCTTCAGCATCGGTTGGAGGGTCAGGGTGAGGCCGGATGCGATCATCCGGCGGATGGCGTCGAGTTGTTCGAGGAACCGCGCCTCGTCGTCGACCGGGAGCATGCGCACGAGCTGCGCCAGCTGCTCGGTGCGCAGGGGCAGCCCCGGGTGCAGACGCGCGAACAGGTAACCTGGGAAAAGCGGTTTGCTGAAGCGTTTGGCCCGGTTCCCATACTGCCGCACGCTGTCGACCAGCGGGAGGTAGTGCTCGAGTCCATCCACCCGGAGCGCGTTCGCGAGCTTCTTCTCACACCGCGGCTTCGCATGGCAGGCGAACCATCGCAGTTCCGAATCAGGCAATGGGGATTCCGACATAGCGAGGCGAATTGAACCCATCCTCGGGCCAAGCGCAAGTGCGGTTTCACGCGCCAGGGCGAAACCATATCCTTCTTGCATCGGAGGCGGCGATGCGGCTTCCTCGGGGATATGGCTGATGCGGATTCGGAGGTTCCGGTGGCGTTGACGATCGCGGGATCGGACAGCGGGGGTGGAGCGGGGATCCAGGCGGACCTGCTGACGTTCGCCGCGTTCGGCGTCTTCGGCACGACCGCGATCACGTGCGTGACGGCGCAGAATCCGGACGGGGTCCGGGCGGTCGAGGCGATGGCTCCGGAGTTCGTGAGAGCGCAGCTGGATGCGGTGAGCGATTACTTTGCGCTCCGGGCGCTGAAGACCGGGATGCTCTACAACCGGGAGATCATCGTGGAGGCGGCGGGTTTCCTGGAGCGAAACCCGGGGGTTCCCGCGGTGGTGGATCCGGTGATGGTGAGCACCAGCGGCGCCCTGCTCCTGCGCGAGGACGCGGTCGCCGTGCTGCGCGAGGAGCTGCTTCCCCGCGCCGCATTGATCACCCCGAACTGCGACGAGATCCGGGTCCTGCTCGGGAGCCAGCCGGAATCCCACGACGCCCTGCTCGCCGCGGCGGAGGAGCTCAGCCGGGGGACCGGCACCGCGGTCCTGGCCAAGGGAGGGCACCTCCCCGACCGGATGGTGTGCGACGTGCTCGCGGTCCCGGGCGAGTCGCCCCGGAGCTTCCGGCGCGACCGGATCGCGGACGTGAACACGCACGGCGGCGGCTGCACCCTCGCCGCCGCCATCGCCGCCGGCCTCGCGCGCGGCAACCCCCTCCCCAACGCCGTCACCCGGGCGCTCGACTACGTTGCTACCGCCATGCATCGCCCGATCCAAGTCGCTGGAAACCGTTTTATTTCACGCTTCGCATGAGCGGGCTTCGCCCTGGTGGGCGCGGGGCGCGCTGCGCGCGAGTTGCGGGTGCGGGGCGCCGTTGCGGGCGCTGCGCGCCGGGGGCCGCGAGCTACAGAACTGCAGAGCGACGGCCTCCGGCTCGTAGAGCCGAGATGAAGGATTAAATTGACCAGGCGAGACCTACCCTCCGGCTCGCAGCGCCTCCGGCCTGCAAGCCTACGGGCTGGAGGCGGCTCGGAGAGCCTCCGGCTCGTAGAGAGCTGCGGAAATGCTGAAAGGCTGAAATGCTGGATGGCGACTTGGTGCGCTTCCAGCATTTCAGATGAAGGCGTTCTTCCCCCAATGGTGCTCGGTTGAGCGCGAAATCGAAATCGGTATCGAAATCGGTATCGAAGTGATTGACTAGCAGAAGATTGTTTCGATTGGGAGACCCGATTGGCTGATGTCGCCTTCGGCTCGGTACGATACCGATCATGA
>SLNJ01000073.1 GCA_007133065.1 Opitutales bacterium | reverse complement strand
TCTTCTGGCGCGGAACATCCAGGTGCATCATCATGGATGCAGTCCCGTGGATCCGCGCGAACTCCCGCCCGTACGACGGCTGGTTCTCGGACGGCAGCAGCAACTGCCCCATCCAGGAACCATTAAGGTGGTCGAGCCACGGGCGCTCGTAGTAGTGCTCAAACTGCGACCACGAGGGAACCGACACCTGCCGCCGGTCGATCTCCAGGTTCAGGAGCTTGCCCCACTGCAGGTCTCTTGCCAGGTACAGGTTCTTTATCCCCCCAATGTAGGTTGGACGGAATGCGTCGCCCGGAGGCACTTCATCGAGGCTCGTGAGGACTGCGGCAGTCCGCATGACCCGGGCTCTCTCTTGCTCGGAGCCCCACATGATCCCGCGGTGCATCACCAGGCTCGGGTAACCGTCTTCCGCAGTGTGGCTGACCGAGGAGATCAGCGAGCGGTTGGCCGCCAGCTCGTATGGGAACTGAATCCGCATGCCGGAATTGTAGTTCTGATTGCGCGAGTCATAGGCCTGCCCGCTGCCGGGTCTCATCACGACCATCGAGCCGTTCCCCCATTCATTGTTATCGCGCAGGCTGGTGTCACCCCACTGATTGAGCGAGATGCGATCCGCGATCGAATCGGTGTGCGGTCCCGGCGCCGGGTCGACTTCCACGACCTGCACCGGACCGACCACCCACCAGTCCCCGTTTACGAATTGACCGACGGGATACTCGCCGTCGAACGTCCAGGTGATCCCGAACTGGCTCACCTGCGAGGCCATCCGGACCGGGTTGGTGTCAAAACTGCGAACCTCGCTGCTCACGGCCTCTCCGCCCTCGGTCGTTGCCGTGACGCGGTAGTAGTACGTCGCGTCAGTTGCCAGGTTATAGATGCCGATCGTGTGGAAGGCGCTGCCGGCGTCGAGTGATTCGGCACTGGAGGAAAGGTCATTCTCGGCCGGACCGTACTCCACCGTCACCAAAGCCGGCTCCGAGGTGGACCAGGTCAAGCCGACGGTGTCGTGCGTCGCGCGGGTCTCAACCGCGCTGAGCAACAGGTCCGGGTTGACCCGGAGGGTGAACGCCTGGTCGGGGCTGCGTTCCCAATCGTCATCCATCGGTTGGAGATCAAACGTGAGCGTCTCCTGGATCGGTGAGGTCCCGGTGTCGCCCTGGCTGTTCCGCACGACCCACGCTTCAATTTCCTCACCGAACGACTCCTGCACATACAGGAAAAATCGCGAGAACGGTCCGGACCCCGGATACTCAACCGTCACTTCCAGGGTGCCGTTCACAATCTCGTACTCCAGGATATTGACCGGGGCGCTGGCGGGGCGTACGTCCATCGAGTGGGTGATCGCCTGATGGTTGATGGCCCGCACGAGCGCCGGCTTGCGCTTCCACTGGGCCTCGACAAACCCCCAACTGAAGACCCAGCCGCCGTAATCGGGCTGATGCCAGATCCAGCCGATGTCGAACGAGTAGAGATACTCACTGCCGCCCCCGCCATCAAATGAGAACAGCCAGCCGAGGTCCTGCTCGTATTTCCAGTCGCCCGTCTCGTAAATGTAGTTGAATGCCCCGTGTTCAGCCGCCTTGAGCGCGGGAACCGCCAGCAGGGCGAGACAAAGCGTGACCACACCCATGCAGTTGGGAGTCCAGTATTTCACCGTCCCGATCTTCCATCCCGACGGCTCTGCCCATGCGGACGACGCGTTCGTAGACCGCTCGCGCCCTCCAAACACACGATAATCCGAAAGGGGGAAGCTTACACCACGATTCACAATGCTTGGTTCGGCTGTTACCGAAAACCGGTTACAAGCGTGATCTCCTACCCGGTTGCGCGCAGTACGGCGCAGTCGCCATCCGGGCATCATCGCGAGTCCGCTGTCCGCAGCGTCATTGAGTCGGATTGCCCGACAGGCTTTCGGCATCGTCGGCGGCGAGAAGTCCATCAGGGTCCGGCCCTTCACCGCAATCTGTACGGGAGAAGCCCTTACACAGGGGTGCCGAGGAGTTGCTTGAGGGAGGCGGTGGCGTAGTCGCGGTTCATCTTGGCGATGAAGTCGAGGGAGATTCCCTTCGGGCAGACCGCCTCGCACTCGCCGAAGTTGGTGCAGTTGCCGAATCCGGCTTCATCCATGGTGCGCACCATGTTGAGGACGCGGCGATCCTTTTCCGGCTTGCCCTGGGGGACCATATTGAGCTGGGAGGCTTTGGCGGCGGTGAAGAGCATGGCGCTGCCGTTTTTGCATGCGGCCACGCAGGCGCCGCATCCGATGCATGCCGCGGCGTCCATCGCCTTGTCGGCAACGGTCTTGGGGATCGGCACGGTGTTGCCGTCGAGGGCCTGTCCGGTGTTGACGGTGACGAACCCGCCGGCCTGCTGGATGGTTTCAAAGGGTGTGCGGTCGACCACCAGGTCCTTCATCACGGGAAAGGGCCGGGCGCGGAACGGTTCGATGGTGATGGTCTGGCCGTCCCGGAACTTGCGCATGTGCAATTGGCAGACGGTATTCAGGCGCTGGGGGCCGTGCGGTGTGCCGTTGATTGTGAGCGAGCACATGCCGCAGATTCCCTCGCGGCAGTCGTGGTCGAACGCAACCGGTTCCTCCCCCCGGGAGATCAACTGTTCGTTGAGTATATCGAGCATCTCAAGGAATGAGTTGTCCTCGGAGACGTCGTCCAGTTCATAGTCGACCATGCGCCCTTCCGATTGGGCGTTTTTCTGTCTCCAGATCCGTAAGTACAGTTTCATGAAAGCAATCGGTTGTATGCGGTTTACTTGTAACTGCGGGTGGTCATCTCGACCTCCTCATAGACGAGTTCTTCCTTGTGACGGAGCGGTTCGGCGTCGTCCCCCCGATGCTCCCAGACCGAGACGTGCGAGAATTCTTCGTCGCGGCGTTTCGCTTCGCCGTCCTCGTACTGGTGTTCTTCGCGGAAGTGGCCACCGCATGATTCATCGCGGTCGAGGGCGTCGCGGCACATCAGTTCGGCGAATTCGAGAAAATCGGCGACCCGTCCGGCCCGCTCCAGTTCTGCGTTGAGTTCGCCGTTCTCGCCGGGGACCCGGAGATCGTTCCAAAACGCCTCCCGCAGACGTGGAATCTTCTCCAGCGCCGTTGTGATGCCCGCTTCGTTGCGCGCCATCCCACAGTACTCCCACATGATCTTTCCAATCTCCATGTGGAAGTAGCGCGGCGATCGTTTTCCCCCGATTGCGAGGAGTCGCTTCAGCCGATCGTTTACGGTCGATTCGGCCTCGCGAAACGCGGGTGAATCGGTGGCGGGTTTCCCCGGACCGACCCGTGCGAGGTAGTCACTGATCGTGTAGGGAGCGACGAAGTACCCGTCGGCCAGACCCTGCATCAACGCGCTGGCGCCGAGGCGGTTGGCGCCGTGATCGGAGAAGTTGGCCTCCCCCAGCACAAAGAGCCCCGGGACATTGCTCATCAGGTTATAGTCGACCCAGAGTCCACCCATGGTGTAGTGGACGGCAGGGTAGATGCGCATCGGGCGCGAGTAGGCGTCCTCGCCGGTAATGCTCTCGTACATGTCGAACAGGTTGCCGTAGCGCTCCACGATTCGGTCCTTGCCGAGGCGTCCGATTGCGTCCGCGAAATCCAGGTACACCCCGAGACGGGCACCTCCCACAACCGGCCCGACGCCGCGTCCCTCGTCGCAGACCTCCTTGGCCGATCGGCTGGAGATGTCGCGGGGCGCGAGGTTTCCGAAACTCGGGTACTTGCGCTCCAGGAAGTAGTCCCGGTCGCTCTCGGAAATCGTGTTCGGATCTTTGGTGCAATCCTCTTTGTTCTTCGGCACCCAGATACGGCCGTCGTTGCGCAGCGACTCGCTCATCAGGGTGAGCTTCGATTGCTGCTCGCCGTGCACCGGAATACAGGTCGGGTGGATCTGGGTGAAGCAGGGATTGGCGAACCCGGCGCCGCGTTTGTAGGCGCGGTAGGCGGCGGTGACGTTGCACCCCTGTGCGTTCGTGGAGAGGTAGAAGACGTTTCCGTAACCGCCCGTTGCCAGAATCACGGCGTCGCCGCTCCAGCTCTCCACCGCGCCGGTGAGGAGATTGCGGGTGATGATCCCCTTGGCGTGGCCGTCGTGGACGACGACATCGAGCATCTCGTGGCGGTTGTACATTTTCACCTGCCCGAGCCCGATCTGGCGGTTGAGCGCGGAGTAGGCGCCCAGAAGGAGTTGCTGGCCGGTCTGGCCGCGCGCGTAGAAGGTCCGGCTGACCTGGGCGCCGCCGAACGACCGGTTGTCGAGCATGCCGCCGTACTCGCGAGCGAAGGGCACGCCCTGCGCCACGCACTGGTCGATGATCGCGCCGCTGACCTCAGCGAGGCGATGGACGTTTGCTTCACGCGCACGAAAGTCGCCGCCCTTGATCGTATCATAGAAGAGCCGGTAGATGGAATCCCCGTCGTTCTGGTAGTTCTTCGCGGCGTTGATCCCTCCCTGTGCGGCGATCGAGTGCGCGCGGCGCGGGCTGTCCTGGTAGCAGAAGCAGAGGACATTGTACCCCAGCTCGCCGAGGGAGGCCGCGGCCGAGGCGCCGGCGAGTCCGCTTCCCACCACGAGGACCGTGTACTTCCGCTTGTTGGCGGGGTTGACGAGCTTGAGATCGAACTTATGACGCTCCCACTTCTGCGGAAGCGGTCCGGTTGGGACTTTGGAATCGAGATTCATACGTATTGTCCTCCTTCCACGGCGGCGCCGTCGGCGATGGCGTACCCCAGTAATTCCTCAAATGACGAGCGATCGAAAATCGGGACCCCCGCGAAAGCATCGAGCATAACCGCGGCGGGAATGATCGCGAACCCGATGAAAAGCGCCCATCCGATGACCAGCGCGATGCGGTCCAATCTGCGCCGCCAGAGCTGATTGCGCCAACCGATGCTCTGAAACATGCTCGAGATCCCATGTCCGAGATGTTGGCAGAGCAGAAAGACCGCGACGATGTAGAAGACCGCTACATACCACTTCGAGAAACCGATGTACAACATTGCGTAGACATTCAGGACCGGTTCCCCGACACCCTCGAGCCGGTAGTTATACAGCATGCTGTAATCGAACACCGAGAGGGTGGTGTAGTGCAGGATGTGAAAGACGATGAAGATCGCGATGATCGCGCCGCTGTAGATCATCGTCCGGGAAGCGTAGCTCGCCTGCAACGACTCCTCCACCTCGTACCCGTGCGGTCGCGCCCGCCGGTTTTCAAGGGTCAGCAGGATCGCGGACCAGATGTGAATCCCCACTGCAGCCACGAGGACCAGGCGAACCACCCAGAGAAGGCCGTACGGAAGATTTTGAAGCTGGTGCGCGTAAGTGTTGATCCAGTCCGGGTGCAGAAACATCTGCAGGTTCCCCAGCATGTGCCCGATTACGAAGCCGGTCAGGATGAAGCCGCTGATCGCCATCAGGTATTTCTTCCCCAGGGAGGATCCCCAAAATCGTTGTTTAACACTCATGTTGCGCTTGTTGACGTTGATCGCAAATGCCGCCGAATCCGGCGACCGGTGTCGTGGTATAGATGCGCGAATCCGGCGAGTAAAGTCCAATTCGACGCCGATTGTCGCCACGGCACGGAACCTCCTGATTCTTGCGCTGCGCGCCGCTTCCCCCAACTCATTCCTTGACATTCCATCCGGCCATAATAGGGTAGGGGGGTATGCTAAACTGAAAATTGGGGCGATGGACGAATTGAAGAAGATGGAAATAGGGCGCCGATTGAAGCGCATCGAGGGGCAGGTGCGCGGGTTGCAGCGGATGGTGTCTGAAGGGCAGTACTGCGGGGAGGTTCTGAATCAGATCAGTTCGGTTCAGAGCGCCCTGCATTCGGTGGGGAAAATTGTGACGCGCAATCACCTGGAGACCTGTGTTACGGATGCCCTGCGCAGCGGGGACCGCGATGCGGCGGAGCGTACGTACGATGAGATCATGGATCTACTCTACCGGCAGATCCGTTGACGGAATGATGGGAGCGGCTATGAAATCGAACGGTGGCGGGAAGATGGCGATGCGAGTGGGCGTGCGCGGGATGTCGTGCGCGGGGTGTGCGGCGCGCGTGTCGGACGTGTTGCGGGGGGTGCCGGGCGTACGCTCGGCGGAGGTGAATTTCGGGACTGGTCGTGCGGAACTGCAGGTCGATCAGGCTGAGTTTTCAGCGAAAGCCGCGCTTGAGGCGGTTGACGGGGCTGGGTTCGCCCTGGAGACGGAGCCGCTACGGCTGCGGGTTCGAGGGATGAGCTGCGCGAGTTGCGTGGACCGTGTCGCGCGATCATTGGAGGGGTTGCCGGGGGTCGTCGGGACTGAGGTGAACCTGGCGACCGGTGAGGCGCGCGTGAATCGGCTTGAGGGTTCGGGCGACGCCGGCAGATTGGTGGAAGGGGTTCGGGAGGCCGGCTATGAGGCCGAAGCGATATCGGGATCGATGGAGGCCTCCGGGCCGCGGGCGGCTGAGGCGGGGGAGCTGGGCGCGTTGCGTCGGAGCCTGATTCTGGCGGCTGCGTGCACCGCGCCAATCTTTGTCCTGGATATGGGCGGAATGTTTTGGCCGGCAATGGGGGAGGCGATGCGGGCGATGGCGCCGGAACGCCTTTGGCATTTATTGTTTTTCGTTCTGGCCACCGTGGTGCAATTCGGTCCGGGGATGCGTTTTTACCGGCGCGGTCTGCCGGCGATTCGACACGGTGCGCCGGACATGAACGTTCTGGTCTTGTTGGGCACGAGCGCGGCATGGGGGTATTCGACGGTGGCGCTTGCCGCTCCCGGTTTGTTTCCGGAAGGGGCGGCGCATGTCTACTTCGAGGCCTCCGCCGTGATCATCACGCTTGTGCTGCTTGGCCGGTACCTGGAGCTTCGGGCGCGGGGCCGCACCAGTGAGGCTATCGGCCGGCTCGTCGCGCTGCGCCCGCGCACCGCGCGGGTGGAGCGCGACGGCGCCGAGGTGGAGATCGGTGTGGAGATGGTCCGGACCGGCGACACGGTGCTGGTGCGCCCGGGGGAGCAGCTGCCGGTTGACGGCGCGGTGATCGAAGGGGAGTCGTGGGTGGACGAGGCGATGCTCACCGGCGAACCGCTCCCTGTCGCGAAGGGTGCCGGCGACCCGGTGGTGGGAGGAACCGTGAATCAAACCGGCAGCCTGCGTTATCGTGCGACGGAAGTTGGGGAGGAGACGGTTCTGGCTCAGATTATCCGGTTGGTTGAGGAGGCCCAGGGAGCACGCATCCCGGTGCAGGCGCTGGTCGACCGGGTGGTGCGCTACTTTGTGCCTGCGATCCTGGTGGTGGCCGTGTTGACCGCGCTGACCTGGTTGCTCTGGGGGCCGGCTCCAGCGCTCACCTACGCGCTGGTGAACGCCGTCGCCGTGCTGATTATCGCGTGTCCCTGTGCGATGGGACTCGCCACCCCGACGTCGATCATGGTCGGGGCCGGCAAGGCCGCCGAACTCGGAATCCTCTACCGCAACGGTGCGGCGATGCAGCAGTTGCGCACGGTCTCGACGATCGCCTTCGACAAGACTGGAACGCTGACGGAGGGACACCCCACACTGACTACCTTCCGTGTCCGAGAGGGGTACGATTCCGATTGGGCACTCGCGATGATTGCGGCCGTGGAACGGGATTCAGAGCATCCGATCGCCCGCGCCATCGTCGCAGCCGCCGGAGAGCGCAACCTGGCGCTTCCCGACGCCCGGGAGTTCGCTTCTGAAACCGGTATGGGGGTGCGGGCCACCGTCGACGGACAGAGCGTCCGGGTGGGATCGCGCCGCCTCTTGCGGGAGGCCGGGATCGACGTCGCGACGTTCGAAGCCGATGGGGAGGAGTTGGGACGGGCCGGGGAAACCGTTCTCTACGCCGCGATCGATTCCGAACCGCTCGCGCTTCTGGCGGTCGCAGATCCATTGAAGGAGAGCGCTTTGGAGACGGTGCGGGCTCTGCGCGCGATGGGCCTGGAGATCGCCATGCTGAGCGGAGACCAGGAGGTGGCGGCCCGCGAGATCGGGCGGCGCCTTGGAATTGATGCGGTCTACCCGGAGGTGATGCCGGGGGACAAGGCGCGCATCGTCGACGAATTACGCCACGCCTCCGGAGGCGCGGTGGCCTTCGTTGGCGACGGAATCAACGATGCTCCGGCGCTCGCCCGGGCGGACGTGGGTATCGCAATCGGAACGGGAACCGATATCGCCGTCGAGAGCGCCGACGTGGTGCTGATGGGAGACGACCTGCGCGGCATCGCACGCGCCGTTGCCCTGTCGCGGGCCGTGTTTCGCAACATCGTTCAGAACCTCTTCTGGGCCTTCGGCTACAACACGGTTTTGATTCCGGTCGCGGCCGGGGTGCTCTACCCGGCGTTTGGAATCCTGCTCTCGCCCATGCTCGCCGCTGCGGCGATGGGGTTGTCCAGTCTGTTCGTGGTGAGCAACGCCCTGCGCCTGAAGCGGTGGCGTCCGGCGTGAGCGGAGGTCGGGGCGGGTTCACCGATAATCCTTGCCAGCCAGCCGTTTATCTGACGCATTGGCCGCCATGCAGTTAACCTTTGCAGACCGCACCGCGCTTGTGACCGGCGCCGGCCGGGGAATTGGAAAGTCGATCGCCGTCGCGCTCGCCGCGGAGGGAGCCACGGTGATTTGCGTCAGCCGATCGGAGCAGAGCTGCGGAAGTGCCGCGGATGAAATCAACGCGAGCGGGGGGAAGGCCCGGGCGCTCGCGGTCGATGTCTCCGACTCCACCGCCGTCGGCGACGGCGCCAAGGCGCTTCTCGACGAGTACGGCGTCATCGACATCCTGGTCAACAACGCGGGGATCACGCGAGACGGCATGATGCTGCGGATGAATGATGAGGCATGGGAGGATGTGCTCCGAACGAACCTCAACAGCTGCTTTTACTGGACCCGGGCGCTCGCTCATCCGATGGCACGCAAGCGCTGGGGTCGCATCGTCAATATCTCGAGTGTGGTCGGGCTGACCGGGAATGCGGGGCAGGCGAATTACTCCGCTGCCAAGGCCGGGATGATCGGTTTCACCAAGAGCGTCGCGCGGGAATTCGCCTCCCGCAATATCACGGCCAACGCAGTGGCTCCCGGATTCATTGAAACCGATATGACAGCTGGGCTTGACGAATCGATACACAAGAGCATCCTGAGCTCGATTCCGCTGCGTCGTCTCGGTCGTCCTGAAGAAATCGCCAATCTCGTAACCTACCTGTGTTCAGAGGAATCCGGTTTCGTAACAGGTCAGGTTTTTACGGTTGACGGCGGCATGACGATGTGATGCAACCAACTTCTTAAATTAGCCTCCGACACACCTATGGCAGACAAATCCATCGAACAGCGCGTTAAAGAAATCATCGTGAACCAGCTCAACGTAAACGAAGAGCAGGTCACGCCGGAAGCCTCATTCCTCGAGGATCTGGGTGCCGATTCCCTCGATACAGTCGAGCTGATTATGGCGTTCGAAGAGGAATTCAAGGACGAGATCCAAGGGGAGATCCCGGAGTCCGAGGCTGAGAAACTGACCACGGTGGGGGACGTAACGCGCTACATTGAGGAGAAGGCCAAGGCCGTTTGAGGGCTGATCCTTCCCCGGCATTACCATTTCCCGGCATGAGGTGTTTCCGACGCCTCATTCTCTTTTTACGACATGGACGCAGAAACCCCAGAACGCCGCGTTGTGGTGACCGGACTTGGAGTCATTACGGCTCTCGGCGACGATGCGCCGTCCTTCTGGGAGAGCCTTCTCGCCGGCAGGAATGGGATCAGTAGCGTCGAGCGGGTCGATCTCGATGGCTATCCGTGCCGTATCGGCGGCGAGATCAAGGGATTTGATCCCACGCGCTACATGGAGCCCAAGGAGGCGCGGCGCAACGACCGGTACACCCATTTTGCCATGGCCGCCGGCCGGAACGCACTCGAGGACAGCGGGTTCGCGCCCAGGGATGACGACGAGCGCGGGCGTTTCGGCGTGCTGATCGGATCGGGGATCGGCGGGATGGAGACGATCGAGACCCAGAGCCGCCGGCTTTTCGAGGGGGGGCATCGCAAGGTGTCCCCCTTTATGATTCCAATGCTCATTTCAAACATCGCTTCGGGGGTGGTTGCGATCGAGTTCGGTGCGATGGGGCCGAACTACGGCATCGTGAGCGCGTGCGCAACCGGGAGCCACGCGATCGGCGAATCGCTCCGGATCCTTCGAAACGGCGACGCCGATGTCATGCTCGCCGGAGGGAGCGAGGCCGCCATCACGCAGCTGGGGTATGCCGGATTTTGCTCCATGAAGGCGATGGCTACGAATTTCAACGACAACCCGGAGCGTGCCAGCCGGCCGTTTGACGCCAAGCGGGATGGATTTGTCATGGGCGAGGGTGCCGGCGTGCTGGTGCTCGAAACCCTCGAACACGCACAGGCGCGGGGCGCCCGGATATACTGCGAACTCACCGGGTACGGCGCGACGTGCGACGCCTACCACATCACCTCTCCGGATCCCGCCGGCAAGGGATTGAGCCTCTGCATGCGCAACACCCTCGCGGATGCGCGTCTCGAGCCTTCCGATATCGACTACATCAACGCCCACGGCACTTCAACCCCCTACAACGACAAGACTGAAACGAAGTCGATCAAGGATGTTTTCGGCGCGCATGCCTACCAGCTCAAGATCAGCTCGTCAAAGTCGATGACCGGCCACCTGCTCGGCGCGGCGGGAGGCATTGAGGCCATTGCGGCCATCCTCGCAATTCGCTCTGGAGAGATTCCTCCCACGATCAACTATGAGGTGCCCGATCCCGAGTGCGATCTTCACTATGTTCCGAATCAGAAGATCCGCCAGCCGGTACGGGCGGCGCTGAGTAACAATCTCGGTTTCGGCGGACACAATGCCTGCCTTGTGTTCCGCGCCTGCGACGAAGCAACGGCCGACTGATCCGTCGTAGCCTCCTTTGTGCCTTGCGCGGCGATCTGCCGCGCGCTGTCCGCCTTCGTTGATGGATTGCAATTTTCCTGTCCCACCGCTAGCGATACCGAATGATTGCCTATCGAGTTGCCCTCCTTCTCCGGCGCAGCCGCGTACCATGCTCGATCCTCGCCGCCCTGTGGGCCGTCATGGCTTCGGCTGCGGGGAGCCCACCCGCTGTTGCGGAGCTCTTCCGTGAGTATTTCCCGGATCCCCCTGCCTGGGAAGACGCCGTCCCGCGACCCGCCGGGCACCTCGGGTTTGAAATTGGATCACGGCACCTGTACCACCACGAACTGACCGGCTATCTCGAGGTGCTCGCCGAGGCCTCCGATCGCGTTCAGATGACGCGTTTCGGGGAATCGTATGGTGGACGGCCGCTTGTTCTGATGGCAATCTCCGCTCCGGAGAACCTCGCGCGCCTGGACTCCCTGAAGAACGTGCAGGCCGACCTGCGCGATCCCGATCGGCACGCCGACGACCGGCTGCTCGAGCGACCATTGGTTCTTTGGTACAATCACGGGGTTCACGGCAACGAACCGAGCGCGAGCAATGTCGTGCCCCTGTTCGCGTACTACCTGGCCGCGTCGCGGGAGGCGGAGCTGGCGCAGCTGCTCGAGCGCACGGTTGTTCTCATCGATCCGGCGGTGAATCCGGACGGTTTCGATCGCTTTGCCCATTGGAGCAACGACAACCGCGGGCGTACGCATGTCTCCGATCGACGGCATCGCGAACACTCCGAACCATGGATCACCGGGCGCCTGAATTATTACTGGTTCGACCTCAACCGCGATTACCTGCCGCTGGTGGAGCCCGGGATGCGGGAACGCGTGGTCCGGTACTATGACTGGCTTCCGAACCTGTTGCTCGACTACCACGAGATGTCGATCGACAACAGCTACTTTTTTCAGCCCGGCGTTCCGGACCGGAATCATCCGCATATACCGGAAACCGTGCACGACCTCACCGCTCAGATTGCGGAGGCGAATGCCCACGTGCTCGATGGGCAGGGGATCCCCTACTTCACCCGCGAGGTCTTCGACGACTTCTACATGGGGAAGGCTTCGACCTTCGGGGACATGCACGGCGGCGTTGGCATCCTCTTTGAGCAGTCCAGCAGCCGGGGCATGCTCCAGGAGACCCGCGACGGCGTGCTGCACTTCTGGGAGACGATTCGAAACCAACTGCGCACCTGTATCGGCACCCTGTATGCAGCGGATCAAAAACGGGAGGCGTTCCTGCGCTATCAGGAGCGCTTCTACCGTGACGCGCTCGAGGAGGCGTCCGGTTCCGAGACTGGCGGGCACCTGATCGCAGCGGACGAGGATCCCGCCCGCATCGCATCCTTCCTCGAACTCCTCCGCGCCCATCGTATCACTTTCGCGCGTCTGCGGGGCGATCGCCCCGTCGTGGCGGGCGGGATCGGATTCGCTCCCGGCGAAACGTTTTTTGTCCCGGTGGATCAACCCGCGTTCCGCTACATGCGCACGCTCTTTGAACGGCCGACCGAGTTTCCATCGGATGTGTTCTACGACATCACCGCGTGGACGATGCCGCTGGCGTACAACCTCAAACACGCGGAGGTGCCGCGTCCGCAGGTCGAGACTCTCGAGCTGGAACCGGTCGCTTCCGACGACGAGCTCCCGCTCTATGGCCGCGCTCCAGCCGCGGGAGCGATCGCCTATGCCGTGGACTGGCGCGGCTACTTCGCCCCGAAACTGCTCCATCGCCTCCTCGAAGAAGAGGTGACGGTTTACTACGCAAAGCGTCCGTTCGATCTCGCAACACCGGAGGGATCCGTGCCGCTCCCGCAAGGGAGCCTCCTCATACGTCCGGTTGGCCAGGAAGACCGTATGGAAGCGGTTCACCGAATGCTCTCCCGGGCCGCGAGCGCGGACCGGGTTCGCGCGTACAGCGCCGTGAGCTTTCTGACCCGGGAGGGGATCGACCTGGGGAGTCCATCGTTCGAACGGGTGAAGCAACCGGCGGTCCTGCTTCTTGGGGGCAGCGGAATTTCCGCCACCGCCGCCGGCGAGACATGGCATCTGCTCGACTACCGGATGGAGATTCCCGCAACAATCGTCGAGCCGGATCGTCTTGAGCGAATCGATCTTAGTCGCTACACCCACATCGTGGTCCCCGGTCGCAGCGGCGGCGTGTTTGCGCAACCGAAGTCGAGTGAGGCGATCCTCCGATGGGTCGAGGGTGGCGGGGTGCTCGTGCTCACCGAGCGCGCGGCGCTCGAACTGGTTGCCGCCGGATGGTCCGGCTTCGAGAATCTGGACGATCCCCCGGACCCCGACCGTGCCCAGGTCGGGTACGCCGACCAGCGGGATCAGCGTGCAAAACACCAGGTGCGCGGGACGATTCTGCGAACCACCTACGACCCGACCCACCCCTTGGCGTTCGGGCTCAACGGCCCGGATCTGCCGGTCTTTCGAACCCATGCCGGCGGATTCGAACGCCAGTCGAATCCATGGCGTACCCCCTTCCGCTACGCCGCGGGCGACGCCTTGGTGATGAGCGGCTTCCTTTCGCCCGAGAACAGGGAGCGCCTGGAGAACACGGCGGCGGTTCCGGTGCATCGGCAGGGCCGGGGCGTGATCATTGCAATCCTCGACAATCCGGCGTTTCGCGGGCATTGGTACGGGGCGAATCGCATCCTCCTCAACGCCCTTTTCTTCGGTCCCGACATCAATTAGCGCGTTGCTGCTATGGATGACCCACAGCAATCCGAACGCGACTTCCTCTACGGAACAAATCCGGCGTTCGAGACGCTCCGGGCCGGACGTCGGAAGGTCGTTGCGCTTCACTTGAACGAAGCGATCGCCGGACAGCCGAGAATGCGCACGTTGCAGCACCTCTGCCGCGAGCGGGAGGTCCCGGTGCGCCTTTGCAACAAGTCCGAGCTCTTTCGCCTGGCCGATACCACGGAACACCAGGGCATCGTTCTTGAGACTGGAGCGTACCCATACGTGGCCTGTGAGGAGCTGTTGAACGAACCGCGCCTCCTGTTGATCGATAACGTGGAGGATCCCCACAACGTCGGAGCGATCCTTCGGAGCGCTGAAGCCTTCGGCTTCTCCGCTGTGATGCTTCCCACACGGGGGTCGCCCGGGATCTACCCGTCGGTGGTGAAGGCTTCCGCCGGCGCCAGTGAGTTTCTGAAAATCGCGCGGGACTGTAATGCCGTCACCTACGCCAAGCGCACGGTCCGAGCGGATTACCGGATCCTTGCGCTCGATGCGGGTGGTACAACACCGATCGGAGAGATCAAGGGACGATTGCCCCCTAAATTCGTACTGGTTATCGGCGGAGAGGATCGATCCGTCGGACAGTTCATTCTCAATGCCGCCGATGCCGTCATCGCCTTGCCGCGATGTGGCAGAATCAACTCTCTGAACGCCTCGGTCGCGGCGGGAATCGCCTTGTATGAACTCTCCTCATGATCCGGGATCCGCGGATGTGCCCGCGTTCGACCGGCTCGTGGAGATCGCCGACCGGGAGGTCTGCGGATGCCGGGACCGCCTGCCGGCCCCGCTGATCGAACACGCCCGGGCCCTGCCGGTGAGCTACGAGTCCGCGCCCAACGATGACATCATCGACGAAGGGTTTGAACCCGATCTGCTCGGCTTGTTTGTCGGAGGAGCGTACGCGGACGACGCTGGACACGATTCCGTTCCGCTGCCCTCACAGATTCTCCTGTTTCTGGACAACATATGGGAGTATGCCGAGGGGTCCGAGCGGGTCTTCCGTCGCGAAGTCCGCAAGACATACCTCCATGAACTCGGGCACTACCTCGGGCTTGACGAGGAGGATCTGTACGAACGGGGCATGGACTGAGCCGACGGCCGGCGCGGATGCTGCCGCCCGAGGCGGCGCAATCGCTGGTTGCAAACGCCCGGGAATTCACTAGAACTTAAGCGGATGGAAACCACCGATTTTGCGGTGCCGCTCTTGCTGAGCGGACTTGTGGCGATCTGGGGCATACTGGATTGCTTTTTCGGGTACCGTATTTTCCGCTACACCATCGCGGCCCTCGGGATAATCTGCGGCGGACTCGCCGGCTGGCTGGCCGGGTTGCACTTCATCCCGGACCCGCACTGGATTCCGGTGGCGCTCGCTGCCGGCGCGGCGGTCTGCGGTGGAATTCTCGCATGGACTCTCTTCCAATTCGCACTGGCCCTCGTCGGCAGTCTCAGCGGAGGCTTTATGGTATCCTCGTTCTTCGGGCGTGAGGACGGCTTTGTCTACTGGATCCTGCTCTGTGCCGCCGCGCTTATCGCGGCGCTCCTGGCGATTTTCCTGGTCCGATCGATGATCGTGCTGACCACCGCGTTCACCGGCGCCTTTCGCTTTGTCGTCGGCACGGGGGCCGTGCTGGGAGGCGCCACGTTTGCGGATCTGGCGGAGGATCCGACGCCATGGGTCGAAACGATCACCGAATCTCCGTGGATTTTCTACGGGATGCTGGTGCTCGGCGCCCTCGGTGCGCTGTTTCAGCTGTTCACCGAGCGCGGGAGAACCGGAGCCCGAAGATAGCGGATCTGCTGCGTCCTGATCGAGCGTTGACCGGTATTCGATGGCATCATGTTGTCGAGTCCTGACTGGAGGTTGACAGGTATTGGTTGGAGTTTGGGATGGATGGGAAAACAAGTTGTGGTTGATGGAAGTGCGTGGACGCCTGGTGTGTGCTTGAACCACGCGCGATATCGGCACTGGCGCTGCGCCGCTCACCTCGTCGTGATCGGGCGATCAGCGAGTCGGCGGCGTGTTGCGGCAGCACCAATCTCACCCAGTGGTTCGGAGTCCGCTGGCGATCGCGTTGACGGTCAGAAGCAGCTCCGGGAGCAGTGCGGCCGCTTCGTCATCCCGTTTCGCGTGCAGCGCGTCGCGCCAGGCCCTCAGCAAGCGAATCTGTTCGGCGTGGAGGACGCGCAGCCCGGCATCGCGGGAGTGAACGGTTTTATAGAAGCGGGGGCGCCGTTTCTCGATTTCGCCGCCGAGTACGCGCTGCACTTGTTCTCACGTGCGCTGGTGCTCATCGCGGAGCATCGTCAAAATCCCGGTGCGCACCGATTCATCCTCAACCAGGCCGGCGTAATCCTCCATGATCTCCATATCCGCGCTGGCCAGATTCGTTTCCACATTGATGAGAACGTAGCGCAGAAAGGGCCACGCTCTCAATCCCTCGTGCAGCGTGCCGTGCGCGTCGGGGAGCTCTTTTGCGATTCGTTCGAGCGCGCTGCCGACGCCATACCAACCGGTGAGGTAGTATCGAGTCTGGTTCCAACTGAAAACCCATGGAATCGCCCGTAGATCCTCGAGGCTTCCTTTTCGCGCAACCGGGTCAAATAGCTTCCCCAGAGCCCCGGTTCCTCGGCCACGCCATGGGCGGATTCCCGGGCCCGCATCGCCTGATTCGCAGCGTTCTCCTCCACAAGGTTCAGCATCTGGAAGGCGATTGAAATCACCTGCGCGCCACGGGAGGGTAGCGGCTTCTTCCATGTCTTTCCCGTCCGCACCACTTCGATCAATTCGGCGAATTCGACTTCTCCGAGTTCGTCGAACACCTCGCGCGCGCACTGCAGCAGGTAGGCATAGTCCTCGTCGATCTTCCGAAAGCCGACAGCGAGCGACGTGGCGGCGTCCGAGTGCTCCGATTCGGCTCTGCGGGCAAGGTGGTGATCCATGGACCCATTTCTGCGCGGAATCGTGCGAATGTCGAACGCTTCTTTACACAGTGCCTCGGCGGGCGGGGACCCTATTCGCCGCTTTTTCTTGAAAGCGCTGCGGTTCTCGTGTTGCATGCGTGGATTGTCCCTGCGCATCGCACCGCTATCCAGTCGTCGTCGTGCGCGGTGATTCCGTAACCATTCATGAGTGCTTCTTATTTTGAAGAAAGCGAGCCTGGCGGTAGACGCCGCCCGCCCCGGTGGTGGGAAGATCCGGGGATGGGGTTTGCACAACGCACGGCCGTTTCGCGGTCAATTGTTTCTTGTAAACGAGTGATCATTAAAGCCTTGCGGCGTATTCCGAACGGGCGGATTCGATTCCACGCGCCGGGCGACGCCTGTGTCGGGTCATGAGCACGCTACTCCTCGCAATCGTTTTCACGCTTGGAGTCTCTGGCTTCTGCTCGTTGCTGGAGGCTTTCATCCTCAGCATCACCTCGGCGGAAATTGAAGAGTTGAAGCATCAGCGCCCGCGCATCGGCGCCTTGCTCGCGCGGTTCAAGTCGGACATAACCGGCACCTCCAGCGCCATCCTGACCCTCAATACCATTGCCAATACCGCGGGCGCCCTCTGGATCGGGGCGGAGGCGGCCAAGCATTTCCCCGGGTACGTAGCCTGGGTCTCGGCGATGATGGTCCTCGCCATCCTTTTCGGAGCGGAGATCCTTCCCAAGAATCTCGGCGTCGTGTACCGCAAGGCCCTGCGCCAGTACCTGGTTCACCCGCTCCTTCTGGTGCGGATCACGATGTGGCCGCTCAGTTTCATGGCAATGCATTCGGTCAGGCTCGTCCTGAAAGACGAGGAACCGGGGGACGAGGAAAAGGATCGCGAGATCATCCTCCTCGCCGAGAAGAGCGCCAATGAAGGATCGCTTACGACGAGCGAACGCGACATGATCTCGAACGCCCTGAGTCTGGATAATGTGTACGTCCGCGATATCATGACCCCGCGCACGGTTGTGACCGCGTTGGAGGACACCTCGACCGTCGGGTCGGTCTGCAAGGATTTTAAGAACATCCCGTTCGCACGGCTGCCGGTCTACCGGGAGAATGTCGACGATATCATCGGGTTGGTGCGCCGCCGCGATCTGCTCCAGCTCTACGCGGAGGACAAGGACGAAACCCCGGTTCAAGAGATTCTCTCCGAGGTCCCTTTCCTTCCAGAGACCGCGACGGCGCTCAATGCGCTCCAGCTGTTTCTGCAACGGCACATGCAGTTTGCCGTGGTTGTCGACGAATACGGATCCACCGCTGGAGTTATCACCATGGAGGATGTGGTCGAGCATCTTCTGGGACGCGAGATCTACGAGGATTCAGACATCGCGGTGGATATGCGGGAACTCGCCCGCAAGCGCGCCCGGGCGGCGACCCTGGAAGCGGGCGACTCGAACAAGCCTTCCGCCGCGCCTGCAAGTCGACGGGATTCGGGCGGTTCGTCCGATATCACCAGTCGGGGATAATCGTTTTTGGAGGTTCGGTAATGACGGGTGCGATCCTCGACCCAGGCCCCTTGCAGAGTCTCGCCTATTGGGTGCACGACCTGAGCCCTTTCGTATTCCAGGTCGGCGATCGATTCGGATTACGTTGGTACTCCCTTGCGTACATCGCTGGATTCATCGTCGCCTGGCTGATGCTGCGATACTACCACCGTCGCGGTCGTTCTCCTTTCGACCCCGCGCAGCAGGAGTTTATTTTTATCGCGCTCTTCCTCGGGGTGTTGGTCGGCGGGCGGCTCGGGTTTGTGTTGTTCTACGACTTCGCGGGATTCGCACGCGATCCGCTGCGCATTCTGCGGGTGTGGGAGGGAGGCATGGCGAGTCATGGCGGGTTCATCGGCGTGTTCTGTGCCATCTGGATCATCGCGGTCCGCACGCGCGTGAGCCTCTGGCAGACCGGCGACATCATCTGTACCCTGGCCCCCCCGGGGATCCTGTTCGGACGGATCGCCAATTTCATCAACGGTGAACTATGGGGTCGCACCTCGGAGGTCTCCTGGGCGGTGATCTTCCCTCAAAGCGCTGCTCCCGGCACGCCGATCGACCTCATCGATCCCCGCCACCCCTCCCAGCTCTACGCCGCCTTCCTTGAAGGGCTGGTCCTGCTTGCGTACACCCAGGTGCGATTCTGGCGGAAGTCACCGCGAACGCCGGCCGGCCAGATCGCGGGCGAATTCCTGATCGCCTATGCGATTCTCCGTGGCGTCGGAGAGATCTTCCGGGAACCGGACGCCCCCCTCATTCTCGGCTTGAGCCGGGGGGTCTTCTACTCGTTGTTCGTGGCCGCCGCCGGAGTCGGCGTCATCGCGGTTGCGCGCCGGAGTAATCGAATTCGGAATTGACGCCGGACGCGGTGCGGAAATCGATTGCCCGGTGACGGGTTACGATGGCCTGGAGCCCGTGACCATTTCCTCCGTGTGGCTGCACGAGATGACGGTTCTGGAGCAGGAGAAGTCGGGGGTTGTCGCGTCCGGACATAGGTTGACATCACCGGCGGGAATCACGACGCTTCAGGGGATCCATGAAATACCTTCGGTGCACACCCCGCAATCAACGGGATCATTCGACTCCCCGATCCGTTTTTGTCCTTCTCATAATCAGCCTCAGCCTCCTCCCGATGCTCCGGACGGCCGCTGCCGGGTTGGCATTCATCCACGAGGAGGGCAACTGGTATTACGAGCGTGAACTGCAGTGGCTCTACGCGATTGAAACCGAGAGTTCCGGGACCTGGTATTACTCCCCGGGATACGGATGGCTGTGGAACCACGTGGACTACGGAGATTGGATCTTCTCCTGGGCTTTCGGCGATGGTGCGTTTTCGCTGAAGCGTGAGTTGGTCGAGGGCCTTGCATCCGAGATCAGCCAGTGGGGAATCACCTGGACCTTCGATCGCAAATACCCTTACGGGCGGTTTGCCAACGGGGATTACTGGGTGCAGGGACCGCTCACGGTCACCCGGATTACGCCCGAGTTCACGGGGAAACACCACGGGTGGAACGTCAATCCGCGGGTGAATCAGAACGCCTACGACGTGCGTCTGCTCCCCTACGGAACGTTCAACGCAAACCTCGTTCCGGCACTCCCGTACCGGGCGTATCCCGGGCAGTCGATTCTCAAGTCAATCTCGCGGGGATCGGAGCCGTTTCCCGATGAGCCATGCCACGTGCAGTACACCTGCTTGAACACGGCGGCGGTCCTTACCGTCGTGGGCGAGCCGCCCCCGGGGCATGGTGCCGATGTCTTCCGTCCCCCGTACATCGGCACGGACAAACCGTACTACGACGTGGCGGATGTGAGAACCGAACTGCTCGCGTCGCTGGAGCCGACCGCCAGGGCACCCGAGCTCGCAACCCTGGAGCGCTGGTTCGAACGAGTCTGGCTGCACCACCGCAGCGGGTGGATGGTTCGCACCTGGCACCCCGAGGAGAATCTGCCGGACTATCATGCCGGAATGGCACGGCGCACGGCCAAGGGTGCGCTCGCGCTGCACCTCGACTACGGCGACCAGGACAAAACGCAGGCGATCATCAAATACCTCCAGGTCGGCATCGACATCTTCCATATGTTTGAGAACGGACGCGTCTGGAACGCGAATTCGGGTGCGTCGCAAGGGGCGGTCACGCCGATGGTCTACGCCGCGGTCCTGCTGGATGACGAGCGCATGAAGCAGACCATCGCGAACGCCGACCATGAAGCTGTTTTCGGCGAGGGCGGATACATCTACCACAGTGAGGCCGCCGGCCGGGCGCTCTTTGGGGTTCCCTGCAACGAACGCACGTACTGGGAGAACCAGGTTCACCGTCCCCTCCCGCATGGAAGGCGAACCTGCCGCGACCCGTACGGGTACATCGACGGCGGCGAGACCCCCGGCGAGGTCTACCAGAACTGCTGTTTCTCTCAACCGTTTCGCGGCGCGGCACTCGCAATGCGCTTCGTTGGCGGCGAGGAGGTCTTCACCTACGAACCGTTCTTCGAGTACGCCGACCGGTGGATGGAACACGGCGCCTGGACGCAGCCCGACCCCTGCGCACCCGCGCAGCGCGGGCGGGGTGTCCCGAGCATGGACGATTACGGTGTCACGTTCGGGCCCGACGGCGCGGGGGGATGCATCGAGGACGAGGAGGGCCTGGGACGCTACCCGGACCTGCACGGCCACAACCGGGCATCGGGAGGCTGGGACCATCCGTTCCTCGGGGAGATGTGGCAGGCCCACCGCGCGTCGTTGGGCGGCGACGGCTGAAATGCGCTCGAAAGCGCGCCGACCGAATCAGCGCGGATTCGCAGGCTGTGGGAATACTCGGACGATCGTGAGGAGCGCGATGTTGGGCTTGAGCAAGGCGGTCCGCGAACAATCGCTGTGCGCTGACCCACGGGAGGGGCGCGCCACAAATCCGTAAGTCGCCCGCCGACGCGCCCGACGCGATTGGTGCAGGATTCGGTTATAAAGAAACCGGCGGAGGAGCGAGGCGTCTTGCGCCGTCACACCTCCGCCGGATGGTTGAGGGACTACTTGCTTATGGTAGGGGAGGAATCGGTGTATAGATCATGGAAACGTCTTCTCGATCAGAAAAATATACCACAGGAGCCTGAATCGAGATTCGAATAGTGATACGCAGAGATGTTTCAACCGGATGCAAAAAAAGCTCCTGTTTGTGAAAAAATTGCGATCGGCCAAGTTTTTGCATCCAAGACGGGTCCATTTCCGTAGGTTTATTTCATACCGTACATTCACATTCTCTGCCGCGCCCGTGTGCCCAGGTTTTCGCTTTTCAACGTACCCGAATCATGATGGAATACACATATCACTCTCTCCAGCAATGGATAACCCCACACCCATGCTCGCGCACCGGCAGGAACACGATGCGGAACCGTCGCAATTGGGCGATGCGGCTCTGCTTGCGCGAATTGGGCAGCGGGATGAGAGCGCGCTCGGGTTGCTCTACGCCCGGCACAGCGCGGTGCTCTTTTCTCTCGCGTGCCGTATGCTTTCGGATCCTCTCGAAGCCGAAGAGGTGCTTCAGGATGTATTCGTCCGAACCTGGAAGCACGCACCCTCGTACGACCCCACCCGTTCCAGTGTTTTTACGTGGCTGGTTATGATCGCCCGCCGACAATGCCTGGATCGCTTGCGCGCCCGCCGCAGCAACCCGTTGCGCGGGTTCGCGACGCCGTCGCTCGACGATTTGCCCCCCTGTTCTGACGGCAGGCAGGAGGAGGAACGCAGCTACAGCGAGATCGGTGAAATGGTATTGCAGAAACTTGCCCTGCTGAGCGAGGAACAGCGCCGGTGCATCGAGATGGCCTATTTCGAGGGTTATACACAGAACGAGATTGCGATGCACCTGGACGAACCCCTCGGTACGATCAAGGCGCGCATCCGCCGGGGACTTCTCAAGCTGAAACGTGTCTTTCCATTTCCGCATGATTGATCGCCAAACAGAAGAGACCGCCAGTCTTTACGTGCTCGACTTGCTTTCGGAAGCAGAGCGGCGCGCGTTTGAAAGCCGGCTTCGCAAGAGCCCGGAGTTGAGCGATCGCGTTCGGGAACTGGCGGAAACCGTCAATCATCTCGCGCACGCAACACCCAAGCGGAAACCGCCCGATCGAGCGCTTGACGCGATCTACTCGCGAATCGAGCGCCGGCCCGCCCGGGGCCTGTCAGCCAAATTGGCGCGGGTGAATCGCATCCCGGCAGCCTGGCCGCTGGCCGCCTGCATGATGCTCGGCCTCGCGGTGTTCCTGTTGGTGGCCGACCGCACCGGGCGCGCGATCCTCGAACAGGATCTACGCGACTCGGGCGCGGCGTTTGAGCATTTCGGTGAAGCCCTGGAGGAGATGCGGCAGATCGAGCGGGACAGAGACCGGTTGGGCGACGAGCTCAGTGCGACCGAGCAGGAGCTGGCGCGGATCCATGAGCGTTATCGGGAACTGCTGGAGGAACACCACGACACACGCCATGCCGAGGCGTATTTACGCCGCGAACTCCAGAAGATGCGGGATCAGGCGTTCGTGTACCATCTTCCACGCGAGGGGATCGCTCGCTTGGTCGTGATCGAACTCGTCGATTCCAGCAGCGAGTTCGCCGAGTTCGGGTTTGTCGACCAGGCCCTGCAGCGCCTGAGCGAGATCGGACACCAGATCACCTACGCCCATCAACTCATTCCGGGAACGCGCCAGGACGACGTCTCGGTAAGCCCTTCCGGGGAGTGGGATGCGGATGAGAGCCGTTCGGCCGTCGTCACATCCGGGCAGATCCTTCGTGACGCACCCGGTGCTGTCGGTGAGGACCTGGTCCGGGATCCGTCCGAGGCGCAGGAGACATCGGAAGGCGCCGAGGAGCCGGGACGCGTTCGCTACCAACCCAGCGGGTTCAGCATTTGGGACGAGACCGAGCAGGTGGGGACTCTCAGTGTCTACGATTTACCGGAGCTTCCGGAGAACGCGGTCTACCAGCTTTGGATCGAGGATCCGGCGCACGATTTACCGATCAATGTAGGCATGCTTCCGGAACTCGACGATGGGACCGGGATGGTTTACTATCAAGTCGACATGGAACAGGTCACCCCGGTGAACGTGCTGATCACCCAGGAGCCTCGAGCCGGGAGTCCGTATCCCGCCGGGCCGGTGATCCTGAGAGGTCCGGGCGGTGCCGACCCGCGACGCGGCAGCCCGCAGCCGTAATCCGGGGCCGGTGGCATGTCCGGATTCATACGCCTTCGCCCAGACCATCCGAATGGATGAGGATCCCCGGTGCGTCGATCAGGTCGCGAGGGAGCGACCTCCCGTTTTGACGAAGGCGGCCACCTGTTTCATCAAGCCCAGGAATTGATCCGGGAAAAGCGACTGGGCCCCGTCCGAGAGGGCGTTGGCCGGATCGTGGTGCACCTCGATGAGCAATCCATCGGCGCCGCATGCCGCCGCTGCGCAGGCCATGGGTGTCACAAGCTCGCGAACGCCGGTTCCGTGCGAGGGATCGACCAGCACCGGGAGGTGACTGTGCATCTTAAGGTATGGGACGGCGCTGAGATCGAGTGTGTTGCGGGTTGCGCGCTCGAAGGTGCGAATACCCCGTTCACAGAGCAGGACGTTCTTGTTCCCTTCAGCCACGATGTACTCCGCTGCCAGGAGGAGATCCTCGAGGGTCGCCGCCATGCCCCGCTTCAGGATCACCGGTTTCCCGCTCTGTCCGATCGACTGGAGGAGGCGGAAGTTCTGCATATTACGCGCACCCACCTGAAATGCGTCCGCGTGCTCCGCCACGGCTTCGACGTCGGTAACCTCGACGACCTCGGTGACACACGGCAATCCCGTTTCGCGGGAGATATCGCGGAGGATCTTCAGTCCTTCCAAGCCCAGGCCCTGAAAGCTATAGGGGCTGGTGCGCGGCTTGAACGCGCCGCCGCGCAGCCCGTGTCCGCCGCCCGCGCGCACCGCCTCCGCCGTGGCCCGCATCTGTTCGGCGCTCTCCACCGCACACGGCCCGGCGAAGACGGAAAACGTGCCGCCGCCGAAGGCGGCGTTTCCGACGTGCACGACCGAGTCTTCGGAATGCACCTCCCGGCTCACGAGCTTGTAGGGCGACAGCACGCGGGTGACGCGCTCGACCTGCGGATGGCTGTCCAGGTGCAATCGCTCCAGCTGCCGCTCATCCCCAATCGCGCCCAACACCGTCCGTTCCACGCCCGGCATGTGCAAAGGCTTCAGATCAAGCGCTGCAATCTTCGCGAGCAGCTCTTCGACGGTTTCGGGGGACGCGCCGGGTTTCAGGATGATGATCATGCACGGATGGTAGTGAATCGTGCCGGGTTGTCGATCTCCGGTGAGCGGCCGTACGGCGACGCCGTTCCCGTACCGCGCCCTCCGCCGTCCCGGAGTATCGCGATGCGGTCAGGACTCGACACCGGGCCCTCTCCCCTCCGGACGCTTGTACCAGAAACCGCAGAGCCGACGGCTGCGTACGCTGAAGGGCACGAACACGTGCAAGAGGAAGAGGAGCAGCAGTTTCCACGAGGCGTGCCACTCCAGCTTCCGGGCCGACGTCAGTACGGGCGGACCTTCCAGCACGCGGAAGCGCAGTCCGTGCGTCCGTCCGTACCGGTGCAGCGCTCGCGACAGCGCGATCTCCTCGCCGGCGTAGATCGTCTCGCTAAACCCGCCAACGGCTTCGAAGACATCGCGGCGGACAAAAACAAAACTCCCCGCCGCCAGATTGAAACGCCGCGAGATCCAATTCCAGAATCCCAGCCCGGTTCGACCCGGCCAGCCGACCGGGATGTCGAAACTGACCGGCGCACCGCCGCCGGTGTGGGTGCCGTCCTCCATCAATCGCAGCGACGCCTGTAGCAACTCCGGCGGCAGGCGGGTGTCGGCATCCACGAAGACCAGTACGCTCCCGCGGGCGGTGCTCCCCCCGGCATTGCGGGCGCGTGAGATCTGGTTGTGGGGCTCGAACACCACCGCAACACCGTGCGCGCGGGCGACTTCGGCCGTCGCGTCGGTGGAATTGTTGTCCACAACAATGATCTCGCCGGACGCCGACACCGTGTTCATGGCAGCTCGTACCGCACGGATGGTCGCGGGGAGGTGTTCGGCCTCGTTGTATGCCGGGATGACTACCGAATACCACGGAGGTGGTTCATCTTTGGACATCTCCACGGACAATCCCGTCGATGCGGCTCTAATCCAGGTTGTCGAGGGCGTCCCGTTCCATGCGGTAGAACGTCCAACCCTCGATGCGGCGTCCGCCGAGGTTCTCGAAGAAGGCCATGCTCCGCTGGTTCCAGTCGAGGACGGCCCATTCCATACGGCCGCAATTCCTGTCGCGCGCAATCCGCGCGAGGTGCAGCAGTATCGCCTTCCCAAATCCGTGTCCACGCCACTGAGGCTTGACCCAGAGGTCCTCAAGGTAGAGTCCCGGCCGGCCGAGGAAGGTCGAGAAATTGAAGAAATAGGCCGCGTACCCGACCGCTTCACCGTGGCAACGCCCGATGACCACATGAATGTTGTTCTCCGGATCGAGAATGGAATCGCGGAGGGATTCCTCATCAACCTTGACTTCCTGAATCATCTTCTCGAACTCCGCGAAGTCACGGATAAACTGGAGCAGCAACGGGATGTCCTCCTCGCGTGCCTCGCTGATTTGCAGGTCCATAGCCATCGTATGGCCCGGATTGTCCCGGATAACACCGGAGACGCCAAGAAAAATAATTGGACTACACGCTGGCAAGAACGGGCGCAAGGGCCAGTGCCATGAGCCCGCAGAAGACCGCCACCGCGAGAACACGCAGCTTGTTCAGTGATCGGACGGAGATCGCTTCGGGCACGGAGCGGCCGTATCGATACGCCAGTAAGACGAAGAACAGCCACCACGCCAGGCTGCCCGCGCCGACACCGATCCCGATAAAGACCGCGTTGGCCGCACCGTGCCGGTGCAGGTGCAGGCTCACCGCCACCAAAAGTGCCGCGTACCCGGCAAAACGCATCGGCATGAGGCAGGCCAATACGAAGGTTCGGCGGAGGATGCGGGCAGGCGCCTGGACCGGAGTCGCAGACGCAAGCGAATCGAGCCGGCGCGCGCGGATCACCGAGAGCGCCATGTAACCGAGAACCAGCACCGCCAGGATCCGGAGGGGCAGGTCCGTGTAGCGGACCGGACCGGATGCCAGGAAGAGGACCGTCGCCGCCACAGCGGCCCAGAGCGCTTGCGCTGCGGCCAGGGCGGCCGCCGCAGCCGTGCCTCCGCGCCATCCGGAGTTCAGCGTCGTCTGCACACACCACACGGCACCGGGGATCATCGTCGGAGCGAAAATCAACCCGAGGACCGCGCCACCGACTGCGAAGAGGGGATTCATTCGAGCTTTCGCCGCAGCTCCCAGGCCGCGAGCGCTTGTTCGGCCAAGGCCGGAAGCCGGGCGATCGGAACCTGGTTGGGGCCGTCGGAGAGCGCGTGGTCGGGGTCGGGGTGGGTTTCCACGAAAACCCCGTCGGCGCCGGCTGCCAAGGCCGCGCGCATCAGGACCGGGATGTACCGGCGTTCACCGGACGTGCAACCGTCGCCGGCTCCGGGCAATTGCACGCTGTGCGTGGCATCAAAGATCACCGGGTGACCGAATTCCCGGAGGATCGGAAAACTCCGCATGTCGACCACGAGATTCTGATAGCCGAACGTGGTGCCGCGCTCCGTCTGCCAGATCTCCGCCGCCCCGGAGCGCTCGAGTTTGGCGACCACGTGGGCCATATCCGCTGGGGCGAGAAACTGGCCTTTCTTGACGTTGACCGTGCGCCCGGAGCCCGCTGCGGCCGCCAAGAGATCGGTCTGGCGGCAAAGAAACGCCGGAATCTGCAGGATGTCGCACACCACCGCGGTCTCGGGGACTTGGCCGGGGGTGTGTACGTCCGTCAGCAGCGGAAGACCGTAATCCTTGCGCACCATGTCGAGCAGGTTGAGACCGGCTGCCAAACCGGGGCCCCGGGGGGAGTCGAGGCTCGTGCGGTTGGCCTTGTCGAACGATCCCTTGAAAATGACGGTCAAGCGATCGTCTTCTTGCGCGAGTTTCTGCAGGGTCTCAGCAACGGTCCGGCATACCGTTTCGGATTCGAGCATGCACGGTCCCGCGATGAAAACGAGGCGATCGGGTCGAAAGAGCGACATACCCCTTCAGCATGTGCAACGGCGTTCGATGCGCAAGCTCGGACGCCGGGGCTTGCCTAGCCTATTGCGCCCGGCGCCGCAGGGCGGCTTCGATAAAGGAAGCGAAAAGCGGATGGGGCTGGCGCGGTTTCGATTGGAACTCCGGGTGAAACTGCACGCCGACGAACCAGAGATGATCCGAGAGCTCGACGATTTCCACGAGTTGTCGCTGCGGGTTGATCCCGGCGATGTGCATTCCGGCGGCCTCGAGTTTTTCACGGAAACGGTTGTTGAACTCGTAGCGGTGGCGGTGGCGCTCGTGGATCGCATCGACCCCGTACGCCGCATGCGTGCGCGTCCCAGGCACCAGTTCGCAGGCGTAGGCGCCGAGGCGCATGGTCGCGCCTTTGTCGATGATCGCCTTCTGCTCCTCCATAATGTCGATCACCGGAGCCGGGGTCTCGGGGTCGAATTCGGTGCTGTTCGCGCGGTCCATCCCCGCCACGTTGCGCGCGAATTCGATGACGGCAATCTGCATTCCGAGGCAGAGGCCAAAATAAGGAATGTTCTCCTCGCGCGCCACGCGCACCGTGTTGATTTTTCCGTCGATTCCCCGTCCGCCGAACCCGCCGGGGATAAGGATGCCGTCCAGCGCCCGCAGCCGGTCCAGGTCCCCGGGAGCTTCCAGAGTCTCCGAGTCGAGGCGGTGGATCTCGACCGCGCAATCGTTTGCGATCCCGCCGTGGGTGAGTGATTCGTAGACCGATTTGTAGGCGTCCTGCAGTTCGATGTACTTGCCGACCACCCCGATGTCGACACGGTGTGCCGGGTATTTCAGGATGCGCACGATCTGATCCCAGGCGTTCTCCTGGGGTTGGTATTCATTCAAGCCAAGGTGGTCGACCACCAGGTCGTCAAGGTTCTCCCGTTCGAGCATCAACGGCACTTCGTAGATTGATGTCTCCACGTCCCGTTCTTCCACCACACTTTGCGGCTGGACGTTACAGAAGAGGCTGAGTTTTTCTCGAATGTCGCGGGTGAGCGGTTTCTCGGTGCGGCAGACCAAAATATCCGGTTGAATCCCGATCTCGCGCAGCTTGGCGACGCTCTGTTGCGTCGGTTTGGTCTTCAGTTCGCCCGCTGCGCTCAGGTACGGCAGCAGGGTCACATGCACGAAAATGACGTTCCCCCGGCCGGCTTCGAGAGCGAATTGGCGCATGGCTTCCAGAAAGGGCAATCCTTCGATGTCCCCCACCGTCCCACCGATTTCAGTGAGTACGACGTCAACCCCCTCGGCACTCGCCCGAAGCCGGGCCTTGATCTCGTTGGTGACGTGCGGAATGACTTGAATCGTCTGTCCCAGGAAATCGCCGCGTCGTTCTTTTGTGATGATCGAGTCGTAGACCTGGCCCGATGTGAGGTTGTTGAATCGGGTCAGTTTCCCCGACGTGAAACGTTCGTAGTGCCCGAGATCCAGGTCGGTCTCGGCCCCGTCATCGAGCACGTACACCTCCCCGTGCTGAAACGGGTTCATCGTGCCGGGGTCGACGTTCAGATACGGATCGAACTTCTGAAGCCGCACTGAGAGTCCCCGCTGCTCGAGGAGCGCGCCGAGCGCAGCTGATGTCAGCCCCTTGCCGAGAGACGACACGACCCCACCGGTGATAAAAATATGCTTCATGCTAAAACGGAGCTCCGCGAAGACAGGACGTTGTACTCAAAAAAAATCCGCGAGGCCGTTGAGCCCCACGGGGCTGTAGTTGAACCGGCGCACCGTCTCCCTGCAACCGGAAAATGCGGCAGGGACGATGTTCCATGAGCCACGCCACCCGCCGTGACACGGTGGATCACTCCCACGTCAGGATAAGGCGGGCGTAATAAGTGGTATCCCGTTTCTTGCGGTCGGCGTGGGGTTTACTGTTGTACGCGTTTGCGACGCCCACGCGCAAGACCCACCAGTCCGCGCGGCCGAGGGGCATCTCCAGCCCGCTGTCCTGGTTCAGGAGATAGTCCGAGAAGTCCTGAAGGTCGGGCTGGTAGGTCAGCTCGTTGCGAACACGGGCCCATGGCGAGAATTGCCAACTGTGCAGCAACCCTACGTCGAGGGTCGGCTGGTCGTCGCTGGTCCCATCGAGGTAATTCTCATAGCGGTACCCCAGGCCGAGCCGGGATTCCAGGCTGTGGTGCGGCTCGTTGAGGATCCGGTAACTCAAACCGCCGGCGACTGTTGTCCGAAGATCGATGCCCTCAAACTCGTCCCGCTCAATCTCCATCCGGGCGTACCAGCCGAGGTCTTCGTAGAAATAGGAGGTGTAACTGACGCCGCCGAGAATCTCGTCGGCGGTCGTTTCTCCATCCACCTCACCGCGCTCATAGGCGGCGTAGAAGCGTAAGATGTCGACAGTGCTTTCGAGCGTCGCACTGCCGCGTACCGCGGAGCTGAAGCGATCGGTATTCCCGCTGCGGCCGGAGAGGTCCACCCCCAATTCATATTTCCAGCGCCGCTCCTTCTCAGCGAGCGCCTCTTCCATTAGCCGGACCTCCGGTGCGGCATCCTCCGTCCCCCACGCGGCTGTGACGCTGGCCGGTTCGGTCGAAAGCGCGACCTCGGCTCCCTCCACGCGAATCCCGTCCTCGCCCTCGCGTGCAACGCGACCGAGGACGGTGCTCCCGTCCTGCAGGCGCAGGTAGAGGGATTGCTCGGTTTCGAACACGCGCACCTGGTCCCGGTCTATTTCCAGTGTGCCGGCGTAATCGGTTTCCAGGATGATGTCCGTTTCGGTGATCCCGACAATCGTCCCTTTGAGGAGGGCCCCGTCCGTGGTCTCAACGAAGTCGCCGCCGGCTGTCGCCAGACCAGGTGCGAGCGTCAATGCAATAATCGTGCAGAGCAAGCGAGTGGTTGTTTTCATCGGCTTGATTTCAGTTGGGTTCGCGTTTGGTATGTGTGGCTCTTGAGGCGGCGAAGCTTGAGAGAAACCCGTCGGAAGTCGAGCCGGAAAGCAGCATCAGACCCAATGGTTTCCACACGCGCTCATCCGCGCCGCGGCCCGTTGGGGTCCCGCCTTCAGGCGGTCGCCTCGGCCTCGGCGGGACGGAACGCCGCGCAACCCGACCGCGTAAACGCGGCACTCCAACAGCACG
>SLNJ01000120.1 GCA_007133065.1 Opitutales bacterium | reverse complement strand
CTCTGCGCCGACTCGTTCCCGGCCGCGTCGAAGGCGCTCACGGTGAAGGTGTACTGCGTCCCGGGAGCGAGTCCGGTCATGGTTGTGCTGGTTGCGCTGACAGTGATTGGATCGGCCCCGTCGGTGTAGACCTTGTATCCATCGACGGCGACGTTGTCGGTGGAGGCCTCCCAGCTCAGGGCGACGGTCGTGTCGGTGATGTTCGATGCCGCGAGATTCTGCGGAACGCTCGGCGGGGTGGTATCCTGGACTGTGAGGGTCGCCGGATCGGAGGTGACGCTGCCCTCACTGTTGGAGACGACGACATCGTAGGTCCCTTCGTCGGCGAACTCCGCGCTGGCGATTGCAAGCGTGTCGGAAACCTCTCCGGAAAGCTCGGCGCCGTCCTTGCGCCACTGATAGCTCGGTTCGGGATCGCCGGTCGCCGATACCGTGAACTGCGCCGGATCACCGTATTCGACGGTCTGGCTCTGCGGGTGCGCGGTGATAGCCGGTGGTTCGCCGGCGCCTGCCGTAATAACCAGTTGGGGCCACTGTGAAGAGTTGCTGTACTCCTTCGATCGCGCTTTGTTGACCGAACCGTCGTCATCGAGGTTGGCGAGCGCGAAAGAGACCAACGTCTGGGACGCCGCCAGTTGGTCCTGAACATATTGCGTGACGTCGAATTCGTACCATGCATAGGAGGTGGTGCCGATGCTTACCGAATCCAGGGGCGAACCGTAATCCGGTTTGTTGTTCCACGTGATTGTCGATTCGCTCCAGGAGGTGTCCGTAACCGGATGGGCCGCCGTGGTCTGCGGATTGCTGCTGGTGTTCGCGTATATGCGCAGCGTGGCGTTGGTTGCACTTCCGCCAAAAGCGGACAAGTCGAACTTCAGGTAGCTTTCACGGACTGCAACCAACCCGCGCATCTGCAATTCAGCGGAGGATCCGTAGTTGCTGTCGGGAAATTGAGCGCGCACGTAGGCGTCGTCCGTAGGCGTAAAAACTTCATTGGCACGAACTGCCGGATTCAGTGCCAACATAGCGAGAATGGACACGCCGAGGAAGCGGACGCATCGCCGTGTGTGTTCGGTAGGACAGGGCATTTTCATTTGGTACATTGGTTAGCTACGTTACAGGTTTCGACTGGAAGACCGCGCGGTTCGGATCAATCGGTGCCCGGCCTGAATGCGCTTTCAAGAATACCACGTTTCTCGATGGCCCCCGTCATTTTCGTCGGCAAATTGCCGTCATTTTGGAACGGAGCGGATGTAGGGTAATCCGGCACTAGAGGAAACCGCCCAAAACGATCCTGGCCTTTGCCCTCTCTGCACCATTCCGACACGATCTGCTTGCCTCAGATGCTTCGGAACAGTAAAACCACTTCTGCAATCCTTAACGTGAGCTCATCATCTACTTTCCCGATGCACGGCAATTTCATCACGTTTGAGACCGATTCGACCGGCTATCACTTGACCGCAATCACGGAGGGTATCCGTGACTATTTTCGGGATTATCGCCGAAGCTCATCCTATGTGCCATTGGGAATTCCGGAAGTATACGACCTAAAGCAATCCCACACTGACGTCAATTGCGCGGTGATCGGATGGTTCTGGTCTCGGGAACCTCACGATTACTTGCGTGCGCGTAATATCCCGTATCTCAACCTCTGTGAATCGGACTATCCAACTCCGCTCGGGATCCAAATCCACTTCAATGGAGAAGGTACCGCGGCAGCGGAGTATTTTATTCGCGACATTGGATACCGAAGCCTTGGGTGTATTGGGCCTTCGGGCGCAGTTGGAGCGCAGCGGCGCTTCCGCGAGTTTCGGGAAGCGGCCGAAATGCACGGGCTTGTCGTTGATTCGATGATTATGAGTGGGCCACACCACATTCGGCCGGCGTATTGCGCGCGGAAATACAATAAAAAGAGGAATCGTGATGCACTGCTCGACTACCTCAAGCGCATTGACAAGCCGGCGGGGATCTTCTGCGGGAACGACCACGTCGCGCTCGGCGTCTTTCACCATGCCCGGTTCCTCGGCATCTCCGTGCCCGATGAACTGTGCATCCTCGGCGTCGGCTGTTTCGAGCACGCCGCGGACGGGGAAGTGGAGTCGATCTCCGTCGTGCAGCTCGACCACCGTTACCAGGGGTTTCTTGCCGCCAAGGCAATGGACGAGTACCTCACGAGCGGCCGGATTCCGGCGCCGGTGCGCCTCAAGCCGGAAGGGATTCTGCACCGGCAGACGAGTATTCGGCGCGCGACGCAAGACTCCCTGGTTTCACGCGCAGTCCTGATCATGCAGGATGATCCCGGATTGACCGTGGAATCGATCGCGCAGGCGCTCGGCGTGTCCCGGCAGATCCTGGCGATGCGCTTCCGGGCGGCGTATAATATGAGCGTTTCGCGCGCGGTCGACTTCGAGCGTTTTACGCGGGCGAAATCCTTGATGCGGAACCGCCGGTACAGCGCCGAAGCGCTCGCGGGCCTCGCCGGTTACGCGAGCCGCCAGCACATGCGCCGCAGTTTCTACCGGTTTACAAGAATGAGCCCCACGGAATATCGCCGTCGGTGCATTGATCCAACGGGTTGCGGGAGTGTTCCCAATGCGGTGCACGCATCGGTGGTATAGAAGTGACAGTCCCCGGTTGACCTGGAAGAGACATCGCGTGAGAGCGTGTTATTGAGGATCGTGCCATTCTCCTTCTATCATCGTGACGGTTGGATGCTCGGAAAATCCTTTCTCTCCGTGGATAATCAACCTTAGAAGCCGGTTCACCGCGATTGCTCCCACTTGTTCCGGCAATTCGTCAATTCCGCCCGCGCGGCTTTGAGAGGGATCGAGATGTGCCACAACCGCGAACGCCACGGGTCCGGGAATGCCCAGTCCCAGCTGACTTGCAATCAGCTGGGCCGCCCAACTGCTCTCCGCCACGATTGCATCCGGTCTCGCTCGTTCGTACCATGCGCGGAGGTGTTCTGTACATCCATCGCGAGCGAAGATCAATGGCGGTCCTCTGTGGCCGGCCGCGATATGATAGGTGGCGAATGCTCCGGAAAAGTGGTTTCGAACCCGTTCGTCCTGGCCTTGTGGGATCACCAGTCCAATGCGGCGACATCCCCGGTCAGAGAGCGCCCTGCATACAACCTGCATGTTCTTGAATTGGTCGGGTACGACCCGATGGAGTCCGGAATGCGCGACGGAGTAGGTGGCGGCGACCAACGAAAAGTTTATCCAGGCGCTATCCGACGGGAGGCGATGCTTCTGGTACACCGGCAACAAGAGGATTCCTTCAACGCCACGACTGTACAGCATCCGCATTGTCCGACGAGGATGCTCGGACAGTTCTCCGAACGGGAGCGATTCCCACGCGACCCGAAGCTCGAGCGCCCGAGCACGGGCGCCGGCGAGGATCCGGTTGCCATAGGAGCGATCTCCCGCCATTTCCGGGTCCGGAGAAGTCAGCGCGCAGATGCTTCCCTGTAGTCGGCCGGCACGCTGCCGGCGCAGGTGATTCATCAGTTTTCGAACGTGAAGGTCGGCATGATACCCTTGTTCAGTGGCGGCTTGCAGCACGCGGTCCCGCAACGAGCGCCGCACGCCGCCATGGCCGCGCAGAACGCGCGATGCGGTTGCCGTACTCACGCCGGCGGCGGACGCCACCGAGCGCATCGTCGAGAGCGTGCCTGGATTCGGGAGGTCGTCCGTGGCATCCTCTGAAATAGGCTCACTCATTATGCGTGACACGCGTCCGGTACGGGGGCGCCGTTTCCGTGCCGCCGAGGCGCTGTTGGCACCTCCTCCATGAACCCCCCTCTTTGAATATCCGAAACCTACGTCGGTCCGATTCTCTTTATGACCCGGGACGGTTTTGACCCGATTCACGGATCCGGGTTTTCGACCCCTGCCGGGCTTGTCAACGAGGCCTGAAATACCCATCCGCCGGAACCTGGCGACCCATTTTGCGACGCGGCGCACACTACAGCCGAGCTTTTGTGCCGTCTCCTCCTGGGTGACACCGCCGGCACGAAGCAATATGATCCGCGCTCGCTCCACGTCTCGCACCGAAGCGGAAACCGAACGGGTTCGCCTCTCCAGCTCGCGCCGTTCACGCGGATTCAGATTCACCGGAAGTACAGGTCGCCCGGCCATCGGTTGGCCTCCCAAATTGCGTGCACGCAATTTCTGCACGAATCGCAAGTAACTGTTACATTAGAAACCCTTTGCATTGAATGTCAATCTGCAAATCAATGATTGCGGATTCGGCCCCTCGCGGGACCACATGCAACCGAGGGGTCCGTATCGCATCTGTGAATCGATTCCGGATCACTACCACCAAAGTGTAATTCCACAATAAGAGGAGAAATCGGACATGAAATCACAACAAAATGATCGGTGGACCACGAAAGATACTACCCCAGAAGAGATCATGCGGGCCTCGAATGATGCTATCCCCTACGCGGGAACCATTTCGACCCCGCCCGCTCAGGCTGCCAACGGCGATGCAGTACGTTTCAAGCGCTGCAAGCACCTGTGTGTTACCATCCTGGCCGCATTTGTCTTCCTATCTGCTTCGCTGACGATGCACGCGACGGATTATTACGTCGACCCGGCGACGGGCAGTATGAGCAACGACGGAAGTTTCGAAAACCCATGGAGCACCTTGGAAGATGTGTTTGCAGCGGGAAAGACGTTTGTAGCCGGCGATGTGATTTTCCTGCGCGACGGATACCACGGGTTCCCCACTGTGACCGGGCACCATTCCGGAAACGTAACGATTCAGCCGCAGAGCGGTCATGTGCCGGAGGTAAAGAAGTTGATCGTTGACGATGCTTCCTGGTGGGTGATCTCGGGGTTGACCGTGAGCCCGGAGGTCGTCGGTTCGTACGAGAAAGGAACGTTCGTGGTGCTGAACTCGAACACCAGTAATGTGACAGTGAAGGATTGCTTCATCTATTCGACAACGGACAGCTCCGGGTGGACCGCCCAGAACTGGGTCGATCGTGCGGGCAACGGGATTAGCATTCGCGGCGACAACCAAGTCGTCACCAACAACCACGTGCTCAACACGAATTTTTCAATTACGGCTCAATGGAACGGTGTCGGAGCGGAAGTCTCATACAACACTGTCGAGAACTTTTCCGGCGACGGCCTCCGCGGATTGGGAAACTACCAAAAGTTCGAGTACAACATCGTCATGAATGCGTACAACGTCGACGATAATCACGATGACGGGTTTCAGAGCTGGACGGGAGGACACAGCGGCATTCCAGTCGGCGAAGGAACAATCTATGGCGTGGTATTGCGCGGCAACATGTTCTTCAATCAGACCGACCCGAACCAACCGCATACAGGCGCCCTCCAGGGAATCGGAAACTTCGATGGCTTCTTCGAAGACTGGGTCGTTGAGAACAATCTCGTGGTCACGAACCACTGGCATGGTATCACGTTCCTCGGGGCGACGAACTGCCGGATCGTCAACAACACGGTGGTGAGAAATCCGATTCCCGGGGGCACGTCCGGTGGTCCGTGGATCAGAATCGGGGCACACAAGAATGGGACACCATCCACAGGAAATCTGATCCGCAACAACCTTGTGACGCAAATGAATAATGATTCAGGTATAGGAACGATCGATTTCAACATAGTCACCACGGACTACGAATCGCACTTTGTGGATTATACGGGTTTTGACTTTCACCTGAAGGAAACCAGTTCGGCGGTGGACGCCGGAACGACCGATCAGGCGCCGCTTATCGATCTCGACCAGAATCTGCGCAGCGAGCCGTTCGACGTCGGATGCTACGAGTTCGGCGGAGAACCTCCCGATCCGGACACCGAACCGCCGACCGCGCCGGAAAATCTGATCGCGACGGCGATTTCGCAGAGCGAGATCGACCTGGAATGGGACGCTTCGACGGACAACGTCGGCGTGGCAGGATACGATATCTACCGCGACTCGGTGTTCCTCAATACGACCACGGATACGTTTTATCCGGATTCCGGCCTGGATGCGGAGACGACGTACAGCTACGTGGTTCATGCGTTCGACGAGGCGGACAATCTGTCTGATCCGAGCAACACCGCGCAGGCGACAACGCTGGCGGCGGGTTCGGTCATGACCAGCACTTCCGCCTATTGGCAAACCGTGACGATGAGCGAACAGACCGGCACGTTCACCGCGGAGTTCGACGCGGAACCGCACGAAAACGACATGGACGGTGTCACCGGAATCCTCCTGGGAACGGCAAGCGGGTACGACGATTTGGCGTGCATATTCCGGTTCAACAAAAACGGTCAAATGGACGTGCGCAACGGCGGAAGCTACACGGCGGATGCGACGATGAATTACAGCGCCGGAACGGTCTATCATGTGCGCATGGAAATTGATGTACCCAATGACCAATACAGCGTTTACGTGACTCCGGAGGGTGAATTGGAAACTGCGTTGGCGGTGGATTATTCGTTTCGGACACAACAGGTCGGAGTGGGCGCGTTGGATTCCTGGGCTCTATACGCGTTTATCGGGTCGCACACGGTCAGCAATATGAGTTTTGAAGCAACCGATCCGCCGGACACCGAGCCGCCGACCGCGCCGGAAAATCTGACCGCGACGGCGATTTCGCAGAGCGAGATCGACCTGGAATGGGACGCTTCGACGGACAACGTCGGCGTGGCGGGCTACGATATCTACCGCGACTCGGTGTTCCTTAATACGACCACGGAGACGTTTTATAGGGATTCCGGCCTGGATGCGGAGACGACGTACAGCTACGTGGTTCATGCGTTCGACGACGCGGACAATCTGTCGGATCCGAGCAACACCGCGCAGGCGACGACGCTGGCTGCCGGTTCGGTGATGACCAGCACTTCCGACTATTGGCAGACCGTGACGATGAGCGAACAGACCGGCACGTTCACCGCGGAGTTCGACGCGGAACCGCACGAAAACGACATGGACGGTGTCACCGGAATCCTGCTGGGCACGGCAAGCGGGTACAATGACTTGGCGTGCATATTCCGGTTCAACCCGAATGGTCAGCTGGACGTGCGCAACGGCGGAAGCTACACGGCGGATTCGACGATGAATTACAGCGCCGGAACGGTCTACCATGTGCGCATGGAAATTGATGTACCCAATGACGAATACAGCGTCTATGTGACTCCGGAGGGTGGATCGGAAACCGCGTTGGCGGTGGATTATTCATTTCGGACGCAGCAGGTCGGAGTCGGGGCGTTGGATTCCTGGGCATTGTACGCCGAATCCGGATCGCATACGGTCAGCAGCATGAGCTTCACCGCTTCGGGCCCGCAGCCGTATCCGCCCAACCTCCTTACGAACGGGAACTTTGACTCGTTTGAAACCAACGGGATCGCAACCAGCTGGAGCATCCTCGCACAGGGCGACACCGTCTACACAGCCTCGGAGGATACTGGATTGACCGGCAGCGCTCAGAAGATCGAGATCTCGTCGTCACCGAGCTGGGGACTGGTATTCCATCAGGACCCCGGATTCGTCAACGACACGTCCTATGAGTGGCGCATCCGCTACAAGACCGGCGGGAGCAATACGATCAAGGCCGAAGTCGCAAACACGAACTTCAGCGAAGTGGTGCTCAACGTGACCCTGCCGGCGACCAACGGTGAGTGGAGCGAGGAGATTCTCTTCTTCACCCACGACAACCCCGATGCGAACCTCCTGCGAATCGCAACCTCCAACGAAGGAGACTTCTGGCTCGACGGCATGGCGTTGTTTGAAGACTAAACAGCCTGCCGGCGGGCTGGCCCGAATTGTGCGCCATAGCAGCAGGCTCAGAGCAAGGCGCGTTCCGATCAGTGTGGACGAGTCACAGGGGACTGGCAATCCCCTGTGGCTCGGGAACGGGCGATACTCGCCGAACAAGGTGCGCTTGGCACCGAAACCCGATCACATGGAGATGCCAAATCGGCCGCGGGTGAGTTGGAAATCGGTGTTTCCTGTCTTGGTGGCGCGGGGTGGGCGGCGGCGGGAGAGGGTGTCGTTGACGAGTTGGACCAGGGCTTTGAGGCGTCGATTGGGATCCGGGTGGGGGTGGATATCGATGCCGAGGTCCGCCGATTCGGATTCCGTGCGGGGATTGCCGAGGAGGAGGGTGGGGATCATCGGGTGCCCCTGGCGGAGGCTCTCTCCGGGGGCGCCGAGGATGAGGTGAACGCCGCACGCACCGAGTCCGCTGATGTTTTCGATCCAGTGAGCGTAGTGGGTTTCCATGACGTGAAGCCCGGGCCGCGGGTTGGCCTGGCCGTATGCGAGGGTCGGCGGCAGGGGAACGGTGCGCGCATCATTGGCGGAGAGTATGGCTGCGTGGAGCCGTTCGTCGCGGTCGAGGGTGATGACGGTGCCGGAGCGTGCGAGGATTTCGCGGGCCAGTTGACCCAGGATATCGCAGGCGGCGCCGTCGGCGCCGGGCTCGGCGAGGAGACCGAGGGCGAGGCGGCTCCAATCGGCGGGGGCGGGACGCTTCGCGGCCGTACTGCGGGCATGATCCGCGAACCAGCGCTCGATGTGTTCCGCGCAGGACTCAATCCCGCCGTCACGTTGGATGCTCGCCCAGCCGAATCGATCGGGGTCGGCGCCGTGCGCCGCGAATGCCTCGCGCACCACGGCGTTGTGGGTCTTCTCGCAGCCGTGTTCGAGCATCAGGGCTCCGCAGACGTTGGGATGCATGGCATACCCGCTGTAGCAGCGCATGAGGAGGTGCAGGAGGTCATCGCCGGCAAATCCGCATCCCTCGGTGTGGGGGAGCGCGACGAAGCGGGTGATCTTGCCCTCGAAGCGGTCGCGCCGCCGGTTGAGCCGTTCCGCGATGAGATGGGCGACCTGTCCGGCGCAGAGGCTGGTGGGGAATATGAGGCCGATGGCATCGGTGGCGGGCGGCCGGTCGTCAGGGGAGTAGAGCGCCTCGAATGCCGGTTCGTCCGGGAGGGCGGTGGGTCCCGGTTCGACGGGATGCGGTTGGCCGTCGAGGCGGCCTCGCTCGCGCGAGGCGGCCTCGTTCCCAGCAAGGCGCGGTTCCGGTGCGGTCGGTGCGCTGTCGGGCCAGTCCCGCCAGATTTGCGTCTGGAAGTGTCCGGCACGTTCCCCTTTCGTTCGCGCGCCGGAGGCGATTGATCCGATCTGGTCGACCAGTTCGGTCTGAAGGTCCTCCATCGGTGTACCGTCCACGAGAGCGCCCGCGTTGAAATCCATTTCGCGTTCGAGGAGGCGGTAGCGCGCGGTCGTCGTGACGATTTTGAGTGTTGGGACGAACGGAAAGTTGGTGATGGAACCGTTTCCGGTGGTGAAGAGGATGAGGTTGCATCCGGAGGCGACCTGTCCGGCAACGCTCTCGAGGTCGTTTCCGGGGCTGTCCATGAAGAAGAGACCGGGTCCCGGGATGGCGCCGCCGTACGGGAGAACGCCCTCCAGGCGGCAGTCGGGATGCTTTTTCGCTGCCGCGCCGATGGATTTGAGGACGATGTTGGAGAGGCCCCGCAGCCGGTTGCCGCCGGACGGGTTGCCCTCGGCGGTATGGCCGTACCGCTCGGCAAAGGATTTGAAGCGGGCGATGCAATCGAGGAAGCCCTCGGCGGTCGGGAGGTCGCGCACGGAGCGCAGGACATAGGACTCGGCGCCGATCAGTTCATCGGTTTCGGCAAGATTCGCGGCGCCGCCGCAGCGGATGACGTGGGCGGCGGCGTGCGCGACGAGCGGATTCGCGGATATCCCGGAAAAGGCGTCAGACCCCCCGCACTGCAGACCGAGCCGGAGTTCCGCGAACGGACGGGATTGCCGGGCACAGGCGTTGGCGCGCGGCAGGAGATCGCGAACGAGGGCTTCGGTTTTGGCGGTTGCGGCGTCCCATCCGTCCCGAAGGGAGACGAAGGCGTGTGGAACGGCGTCGAGCGGGAGTTCGGCGGCTGCGGCGTGTTCCCGGAGGTGCGTGTTGTTGACGGCCTCACCGCCGTGATCGATCGCGATGACAGCGCCGACATTGGGGTGGACCATGTAGTGGCCGAGGCAACACAGAAGGTGCTCTCGGTTGTTCGGATTGGGATTTCCGGCTCCCTCGGTGTGGGCGACGGCGACGATGTCGTCGACGTGCTCAAATTGCCCGGCAAGGTGGCGAAGGCGTGCGGCGGTCTCTCGCGCGAAGCCGGCTGCGAGCGACGAGACGCCGAGCAAGACGACGTGGTTGCGCGTACCGGTACCGCGTTCGCCGGTACGGAGATGGCCCATGAACCGGGGCGGGCGTTCGATCGACGGAAGCAGCGGCGCCGGGCGGAAACGCCGTCGATCGAGGCGAAACGGAGTAATGCGATCCTCGAAATTGGGCGCCGCGGGCAGCCGGTCGGGCGGATGGTGGTGGCGCAGCTCATCGAGCACGCTTGTGTTGGCGACCATTTCGCCCGGCGCGATGCCGCGCAGAGCGATGCCGAAGGGGAGGCCCCACGAGGTGAGCGCCTCCCCCGCCGGGATTTGGGCGACGGCAATGCGCTGGCCCTCGTAAACGTAGCCGGCGGCGATCACGGTGGCACCGCCCGCTTCGACCGGCTCGGCGGGGGCGATCGGGGCGGTGGCAACGGCGCAGTTATCGCCGGCCATCGGCATCAGGGCCGGCGGTGATTCCATTGAATCATTCCGCATGCGTATATGCTGGTCGAGCGATGCCCTATTCGACAGTGACGCTCTTCGCGAGGTTCCGGGGCTTGTCAACATCGCAGTTGCGGGCAACGGCGATCTCGTACGCGAGCAGCTGCATCGGCCTGCTCGAGAACGCGTTTCGCGAGTTCCGGGACCGCCCGGAGAGCCCGGACCATTTCCGTGCCATACGAGAACGAGAGATCCCGAAGCCGCCCGAGGTAGAGCGCGAGCATCGCGGAGATGAGGACCTGGGAGGTGAAAGCCTTGGTCGAGGCGACCCCGATCTCCTGGCCGGCGTGCTGGTAAATTCCGCCGTCGGACTCCCGCGCGATGGACGATCCGACCACGTTGGTGATGGCGAGCGTCCGGTACCCCTTACGCTTTGATTCACGGAGCGCCTCGAGGGTGTCGATCGTCTCTCCGCTCTGGCTCATGACGAAGACCAGCGTGTTCTTGTCCAGCGGCGCATTGCGGTACCGAAACTCGCTGGCGTACTCGACTTCGACCGGGATTCGCGCGTACCGCTCGATCAGGTACTCTGCGACGAGGCAGGCATGCCGCGCGGTTCCACAGCCGATCAGGACGATTCGATCGATCTGCCGGATCTCGCGCGGCTCCATGTTCAATCCGCCGAACTGCGCGGTGCTGCCATCCCCTGAAAACCGCCCGCGCATGGCGTTTTCGAGCGAGCGGGGCTGCTCGAATATCTCCTTCTGCATGAAATGATCGTAATCGCCTATATCGGGAGCCTCGACGGGGCCGTCGAGTTTCGAGAGCACCGGCGCGATCATCTCATCGAGCACCGTGGCGATCCGAAAGGCAGAGGGTGTGATGACGACGACCTGGCCGTCGTCAAGGTAGGCAACATTCCGGGCGCGACCCGCGAATGCTGAAACATCGCTCGCGAGGAAAAACTCCTCCTGGCCGACACCGAGGACAATGGGACTTCCCTTGCGGGCTCCAAGCAACTTGCCGGGTGCCTCGGTACAGATGACGGCGATCCCGTATGTCCCCTCGACGTGCAGCAGGCTCTTCCGGACCGCCTGTTCAAACCGGTCGCCTCCCTCTCCGGCAGACTGTTTGTTATAATGGTAGGCAATCAGATTGCACAGGACCTCGGTGTCGGTATCCGACTGGAACGCATACCCCTGCTCAAGGAGGAATTTCTTGATCTGCTCGAAATTTTCGATGACGCCGTTGTGAACGAGTGCAATTTTTCCGTCGCTGGAAATGTGGGGATGGGCGTTCTCGTCGCTGACCCGCCCATGGGTCGCCCAACGGGTGTGGCTGATCCCGCATCGTCCGTGCAGTTCGGTGGCCGTCACGGCGCGGAAGAGGCTCTCGACTCGCCCGGTCCTTTTGATGACAGTGAGCCGGTTCTGTTCGGCAACGGCAATTCCACTGGAATCGTAGCCGCGATATTCAAGCCGCTTCAGTCCATCCAAGAGTATGGGAGTAGCCTCCTGCCTGCCGATATATCCGATAATTCCGCACATAATAGGTGTCCGTGATGCTATTGTTGGATGTGGAGGGATTTGATGAGTGAGTAAAGGGTGGTGTAAACCGTTGGGTGGGGTGTGATCGGTCTGGTTGCAGTCTACGGCGAACAGAGCGCTGCGGGACGGTTCTTTACCCTTCCGCCCACGGGCGGATCTTTCCGGCCATAAACCGGATAAAGGCGGGGTGGTCGTTGAGGCACGGGACGGGGGTGAGGCTTTTGCCGCCGCATTCCTGAAAGATTTCGGATCCCCCCATTGCGATCTCCTCGAGTGTTTCAAGGCAGTCGGTGACGAATGCCGGCGTGATAACAAGGACCTTGCGGACGCCGTCGCGCCCGAGGCGTTCGAGGGTCTGGTCGGTGTATGGCTGCAGCCAGGGGTCGCGGCCAAGGCGACTCTGGAAGCTCACGAGGTATTTGCCGTCCGGAACATGTGCGCGGCGGGTGAACGCCCGCACCGTCTCAAAGCATTGATGGCGGTAGCAGGTGGCGTGCGCCGGGTGGGTCGACGCGCAGCAGCCGGGCGTTCGTAGGCAGTGGGCGTGGGAGGGATCGGACTTGTGCAGGTGCCGCTCCGGGATCCCGTGAAAACTGAAGAGGAGTCGATCATAGTCCTGCTCGAGATACGGCTGTGCGCTCTCCACCAGGGCATCGATGTATTGCGGGTCGTTGTAGAACGGTTGCAGAAGCGTATTGGGGAGGTCGGGCTTGAGCCGGGCGATCTCCTCGCGCACCCGGACGACGACCGTCTCATAGCTGCTCATCGCGTAGTGCGGATAGAGCGGGGCGAGATAGAGATCCTCCACGCCGTCGTTGACGATGCGCTCGATGACGTTCGGAATGGACGGATTGCCGTACCGCATTGCCAAATACACAGGCACTCCCAACTCCGCTTCCAGCAGGTCGCGCTGCCGCCGGCTGATCGCGATCAGCGGAGCGCCGTCGTCGGTCCAGACTTTGCGATAGGCTTCCGCGGAGCTCTTTGGGCGGTTCGGGAGGATGAACAGATTGAGGACCAGCCACCGTACGAGGGCCGGGTTGTCGAGGACGCGCTCGTCGGAGAGGAACTCGCGCAGGTAGCGGCGGACGTCGGGTACGGTAGGGGAGTCCGGCGAGCCGAGGTTGAGTAACAAGACGGCTTTCTTGGGCATTGGCCACTAACGTAGGATTTTGAAGAGGGCTGTCAACCTGTGTCGGGCGGCATGGATTGCGGTCGCAGGCCGGTTCCCGTGGATCGTATAGGCCCCATGGAGCTATCGCTCGTCGTTCTATGCGCGCCCCGCAATGCGTGCGGCACGATCACGTCCGGCGAGCAGACAGTCGCCGATTCCGGGACCTTGGCGGTAACTCCCCGCGAAGAAGAATCCGGGAAAATCCCGTTCGATCTGCTCCATGCAGCCGTGAAACCGCTGGTATCCGCATTCGTATTGCGGAATCGCCTGGGGCCAGCGCACGATGCGGTGAAACTCGGGAGATGCGGACGCGCCGAGCAGCGCGCGATGGTCGCGCGCGACGGCTTCGAGTAACGCGGCGTCGGGACACTCGATCCGGTCCGGCGCCCGTCTCCCTCCGACAAAGGTGAGCAGACTGACCTTGCCCGCAGGAGCCCGTCCGGGAAATAGAGTGGAGATAAAGAGGGTCCCGAGGGTTGCGCGATTTTCGCGTGCGGGGTGCAGAACGCCGAAACCGTCGAGCGGGTGGGCCACTCCGGAGCGTGGGTGCCCGGTCAGGACGGTGGCCACGGGGGCGTACGGAATTTCCCGGAGTGTCCGCGCCTCGTGTTTCAGAGGTTCGGGAATTGGGAGATCGAAAATCCGGTGTGCCGGTACCGCGCATACAACCGCATCGAATCGACCGTGATGGACGGCTTCACCCTCCTCCCACCGGGCCGACCAACCATGCGGAATGGGTTCGAGCGCCCGGAGTTCGGCGCTGGTGGCGGGGGGCTCGTCGAGGGCGCGCGCGAAGGCGCGCGGCAGCTCCTGCATTCCCTCCTTGAAGGAGATGAGCCGCGAGCGGAAGCGCGGCTCTCCACTCCTGCGCCGCGCGCGCGCCTGAGCGATGGCGCCCCGTACGAGGGAGCCGTGTTCTTGCTCGAGGCGGTGGAGGCGCGGGAAGGCGTGGCGGATCGCCAGGCGTTGCGGATCGCCTGCGAAGATTCCGGAGACGAGGGGATCGATGGCATAGTCGAAGAGCTCATCCCCGAGCCGGCGGCGCACGAACGTTGCGACGCTCTCCTCGCCGGCGTCCGGTGCGGGTGGGATCCACGGCTCTCGCAGCACGCGGAGCCGCCCCCGGAGGCTCCACAGGCCCGTAGTCATGAGGGAGAACGGACCGAGGGGCACTGGGTGGAGTTGTCCGTTCCGGGTGATGAAGCGCTTCCGGGCGTGGGCGTTCGCCTCCTGCAGAGAGGCATCGAGGCCGATGCGCCGAAGAATGGAGAGGACGGCTTCGGAGCGTAGCAGCATCTCGCTCGGTCCCGCCTCGGAGAGGAATCCCTCGGGCAGGCGTTCCGACCGGATCACACCGCCGATGTCCGGGGCGCGTTCGAGCACCTGCACCGACCAGCCGGAGTCCTGGAGGTGCAGAGCGGTCGAAAGCCCGGATACTCCCGCCCCAATAACGAGGGCGCGCTTCCCGCGTTTGTGGTGGGATTCGAGCGGGGTCGGCGCGCCAGGGGTCTCCGATCCGGAAACGGGCCCGCCACCGGCGCTGGAGAACGGTGCGTGCGAATCCATATTGTGGGCTGGTGGTATCGATCGGAATCATTCCGATGTCACCTCGAAAGGCAAGAAGAAGCGGGCGCCGAAGTGTGTAGGCGCGCTCGATCGCGGCGGCAGCCAAGCTTCTCCTCCGGGGAGGAGTGAGGGTATTGCCACGGGATTGAACTCTACGTATGAGTGGGCGTTGCACTTTGGCTCCCGCCGCGGTTCACGGAGCCCCCGCTGCAGATGCGATCTCGTGAAGGAAGCGCTCCCGAACAGTGCCGAGTGATTGGACTGCCTCCATGTGACACCTGCGGGCACGTCTCCGGCCGGACTCGCTGAGGCAGTAATCGAGTGCTTCTTCGAGTGCTTTGGGTTCGAGCGCTTCGACTGACAGGACCGTCGGCCAGTTCAGGGCACGCGCCTGCCGCAATACTTTCGCCCCGCCCTCGATCGGGTCGATAGCAAGGGGGGCGACGCCGTGCTTGATTGCGAGCACCAGCCCGTGCAGCCGGGTTGTAACCACGGCATCCATCCGGCTGATGAGGCATTCGACCGCTTCCGGTGTGTTCAATCCGCCTGCGTTGCGATCCAGCCGGGTATCGATCGGGATCGGGACGACCGGGGTGCTGTCGAGGAGGCCCCGGATTGCCGCGTTGGCCTGTTCGTGGCGAGCCCGCCGTCCGTATTCCTTCTGCTGGTGGGCGAGAACGACCCCCACCACCGGCATGTTCGGCTTGTGGCCGAGCAGGGCGAGGTCGGGACGCGCCGCGAGATCGCTGTCGCGTTCGATCAGCAGGTCAAAGGGGTTCCATTCCGCAGGCGGTTGCAGCATCGACAGATCGAGTCCGACGAGCCGGCATCCTGAGAACCGCACCAGCATTTCAGTGACCGGTTTGCCGTTCCCGAAGGGCCCGCAGACGAACACCAGGTGAGTGTACGTTCTGGGGTCGACAGATTTCCAGTCGACGCCTCCCCGGAAAGGCGGGGCGAGGGCGATGTCGCAAGCCACCTCCGCCTCCTTCAGCCACTTGGCGACCACATCGCGTGCGATGAGGTCGCCGGCCGTGGCGCCCATTCCCTCAAAGCTGAACCATCCTGCAACCAGAGCGTGGGGGGATGATGTGTTGTTTCGTTCGTGTGTCATTCGCGGGGGGGGGTCGCGGTGGAGCCAATCGAATCACGCGAGGGCGTGGCGTCGATGATCTCCAGCATGTCAGTCAGAACGGTGTTTGCGTCAAAGTGGGTTTCGGCTATGGCCCGTGCGGCTCGCGCATGTCGCTCTGGATTGGCGATGATCTGTCCGATGGCCGCGGCCGCCTCGTCCATGTTCGTGAACGCGAATAAGCCCTTGCCGGTGGGGAGGGCCTTGGAGAAGCCCGTTTCCTGGACAACCGCGGGCACGCCGAGCGCCAGGTAGCAGGCGGTGCGAGTCGAGAACCATCCGGTTCGTCCCGCGACATAGGCGTTTTTTGCCACGCTGCACTCGCCGGTCGAATATCCCAGATAATCGCGGTATACCCATGGATCCTCCGATATGTCGATTGCCGGCTGCACGCGCCAGCCGTGGGATTGAAGTTGCAGCAGCGGCGCAGGCTCCCCGATGGCCAGTTCGAGGGCCGCGGGTGCGTGTTTCGGGAGTTCGAGAAAACGCAGGAACTCAACACTCTTGCCGCGGTACTGCACTCCGTTCACGATGGGGCCGTCGTTCTTTCGCGGCTCCCACGATCCCACAGTGGTGAAGACCATCCGGCGTTTGGCTTGCGGTATCGGGGCGAAGCAGTCGAGCACGACTGGTTGTCGGGTATGGTGCCAGCATATACCGCCTGTCGGGACGAGGCAGTCGGGCTGTCCGAGGTTCAGGCCGAAAGTGAAGAAGACGTCGTGCTCGCGGAGGGTCGCCACGCGCGCAATTGCATCGCTCGGTGCGTGCCCTGATGCAACATCCGCAAGCGATGCCTGGGTATACATCGGATCGCTGTCGAGGAAGGCGACCCGGTCCGCAGCGAAGTATTCGTCCCGCATCCAGCAGGATGCGGAAATATTGAGGAAGACATCCGCACTCCGGCAGAACCGACGTACCCGTTCGGGGGAAAGGCCGAAACAGCGACCGTTCGCGTCCCGGTAGAACCAGCGGTCGCCGAGCGCCGGGTCGAGACGGCGCAACTGGGTGTCCAGATGGCGAGCATTTGTGCTGCCATCCTCGACGTACGTCTGGCGGTCCGGGTCGTAGCACCATCGGCCTGTGTCCTCCAGGTATAGCACGTCATGGCCGAGTCGATGAAACCCCAGCAGGTATTGGATGTAATCCCAGAACACGCCACCGAACGGATAGGTGGCTGCCAGTCCTGACACAATAATGCGCAACCGTTCCGCCATGATACTAGGACTCCTCCGGGACGTTCATCCATCCCGCCTCGCGTGCGAGGCGGGCGATTTGCGCAACGCAACGCTGCCGCATCTCGTGATTCGCGTCAATGCTGTTGTAGAACCACCGGATCGCCAGGTGCATGCGGGCGAGTTGCAGGCGCCTGGCAACTGCAACCGGAGCATTTCTGCCCCATCGCTCCCAGCTGTATGCCAGCTCACAATGGGTGCGGACCGGACCGGGCCAGTTCTCAGTCAACATCGCCAGGTCGTACTCGCCGGCTCCGAGTGCGGCGGTTTCCCAGTCGACCGGGAGAATGCGATTCCGACTCAGATCGAACAGGATGTTGTTGGGGTAGAACTCACCGTGCACGAGCGTCATCGGCGAATCGATCAGTTCGCCGATTCGGGACGATAGCATGGTGCAGAGGTGCTCCAGCCATCCTGGCACCAAGCGCGATTCGGTCTCGCCCAGGGATTCGATGCCGTGCCGGTAGAATTCGTCATCCATCACACGGAGTCCGATGGCTCTCGACTGTGCGATCTTGCGTTCCTGTTCGGCGTGAAACCGCCCCAGCCACCGTGCGGCCTCTACAATCGCATGCGAGTGCGGTGTGCGCTGGACTTTGACCCCCGTGGTGACGTGTTCGAGGGCAAGCCATCCCATGGATTTTGAGTCGCCGGGGCGATATCCGTAGAATCGGGGAACGGTGTCTCCCGATTCGGCCAGTGCGTTCTGGTAGACAGCGGCCTCATATGCGATCCCGAGGCGGTGCTCTCGGGCGAGGGTTCGGATCGGGCGGTCGAACTTGCACAGCAGGTTGAGACATTGTCCGTTTTCCGCGCAAGTCACGATTTCGCTCGTGAACGTGCTGCTGTGCGGGTTCAGGGTCCGTTGCACGATCCGCAGGCGGTCGCTTCCGTTGTTTCCCCGGCACCGGAGAACGGCGTTGAGATCGCGCGCCAGTACGGACGTGTCGGGGAGTACGGCGTCCGTATGCGTTTTCCCTGAGGACCCTATGGACAATGTGTTCATGGGAAGCAAATTCCTTCATTAGGGAGTGGGGGATTGCTCGCCGACCGCCACCGGTTCGGGCGGGTCCAGTCGGTGCCGTTGCAGCGTGGCGTCGACTTCCGTGGTATCCTCGACGACACGACCGTTTTTCAGAACCAGAAGGTGGTCGCAGTGCTGCAGCGTTGAGAGACGGTGCGCGATTAGAAGCGTCGTGCGTCCATGCATCAGACAGTCCATTGCTTCCATGATCCTCGCCTCCGTATCTCCATCGACTGCGCTCGTCGGTTCGTCGAGGATCAGAATGGGAGCATTCTTCAGGAAAGCGCGCGCCAGGGAGATGCGTTGACGTTCGCCTCCTGACAACGACATGCCCCGTTCGCCAACGATGGTGTCGTAACCCTCGGGCATCCGTTTGATGAAATCATGGGCGCCCGCTGCATCGGCAGCATCGGCTATCTCTTGCATGGTGGCCGAGGGGCGTGCGTAGGCGATATTCTCCGCGAGGCTGGTTGCGAAGAGCACCGGTTCCTGCAACACGATTGCAAACTGGTTGCGAAGGTCATCGAGGCGATAGTCCCTCAGATCTCGCCCGTCGAGCAGAACCCGCCCTTCCGAAGGATCGTAGAACCGGGTGGCAAGATTGACCAGCGTGCTTTTCCCGGCACCGGTGTGTCCCAGGATTCCCAATCGCGTTGCAGGGGCTACGGCGAGATCTACGGCTTGAAGCACGGGTTCGTCTGAGCGAAAAGCAAAACCGACGCCCTCGAAGCGAATGGCGCCGCGACTGCGCTGAATTGCAGCTGCGTCGGGTTTCTCCCGAACATCGGGGATCTCATCGAGCACCGAGAAGACCCGCTCCGCGCTGGCTATACTCCCCTGCAGTGTGGCGATCTTTCGGCTTATGGTCTGGAGGGGACCATAGACCTGTGTGAGGTAAGCCCAGATCATCCAGAGTTCGCCGACGGTAAGCATTCCCGCCTGCACGTTGCGGATGCCGATCAAGAGGGTTGCGGCGGTGCCGATCGCCACGGTCATTCCGATGGCGAGGTCAAATGATCCCTGGCTTCCTGCGACGCGCAATTCGCTTTCGACGCCCCGGGTCGCGCTGTCGAGGAATCGCTCGTGTTCGTGGTTCTCGCGGCCGAAAGCCTTGACGACGCGCAATGATCCCATGGTTTCCTGCACCACGCCCATCGCTATGCTCTGGCGCAGCTTCGCATCGCGCCACTGTTCGCGAAGGCGTCGCCCCCACACCCGGGTGAATCCGAGCAGTACCGGCACGATTGCCAGGGCCACAAGGGCGAGTTGCCAATCGAGAATCGCGATCACCGTGATCATTCCGACGAGCATCGCCCCCGAGCTGATGAACGGAATGACACCGTCCATCGCAACCCAGCGGATTGCCGGGGCGTCGTATTGGATTCGGTATGTGCTGTCGGTGGTTCCTCTGGAGTCGTGGTAGACCAATGAGAGCCGCTGCACGTGGCGAAACAGGCGCGAGCGAAAAAGCAACGTGAGCCGCTGCCCCATGTTGTTGCTCAACAACCATTGAGCGAGCGAGTTCATCTGCCAAAGGAGCGAGGCCAGAATCAGCAGCGCCACCGCGGTGACCAGCAACGCCCCGCCGTCGGTCTGGATGAATTCCGGGATGACCCCCTGGAGGAATCGCGGGACGGCCTCGTCTCCGACGACGCTGTCGATTGCAATTTTGACTGGCACCGGCAGGAACAGTTTCAGCGGTGTCGCCAGCAATCCGAGCACGAGCAACAGCCCGATGTGCGGCCAATAAGGACGCGCCTCATTGAGCAACCGGCAGTAGACCTCCCAGGCGCGGTAGCGTTTCGGGGTATCGGTCACGTTTCGTGCTCCTCGGATTTCTTGAGCCGCTCCACCGCCTCGACGGCACGTGCGGTTGCCGCGCCGCAGCCGATGATGGCGGCGAGGGTGACGCCGGCTGCCAGCAGGCCGAATACCCCCGCCGCCACGGGCTGCGCACCGGCCAGCGACGCGAGGGCCACGACTGCGAACAACCCGGCGGTCGCGATCGGCACGCCTCCGGGATGTGGGCGGATCCGCAGGCGAACCAGTTGTTGGCCGGCTCCGTGTTCCTCGATCGCCATCAGGAGGCGCACGCCTCCGATTGGGGCTTCGCAAACACCAATATCCCAACGATCAAACGATCCTCCGCGACAGACGTGGGATGCGCTGTGTGCCAGTTCGCGCTCCAGTGACTCAAGGCGTTCCTCTGGCGCCCGCCAGGTTTCGCTCCAAATCCTGAGTTGCCGCGCGCCGGGCAGTTTGAACCGTGTGATGCGCAGCTTCGGACGCCATGGTCCGTATGAGCATCGACCTTTAAGGCGTGCCAGCGGCTGCACGATGTGCATGGCCGCGACGACGGCACAGAATTTCCACCTTGCGGTTCCTTTGAACCCTCGCATGGTCGCCCGCGCGCATGTCCAGGCCCGGATGCCGGGCAGCAAGAGTGCCAATGCGAGCAGAGGAAGGGCGGCGAGCAGCGGAGACCAGAGCAGACCTCCGGCTGCGATCAGCGCGAGAATTCCGACGAGAGCGTACCATTCCGGCATGAGGGGGAGCGCGTACAACAGCCCCGCCGGTTGCGTGTACAATCCCTGGAACGCGGCCGAACCCCACACGCCGTGGTAAACCTGCGACCGTTTTGTCAGAGAGGTTTCTCCGCCCGGACCGTAGATCCGACCCGCCCATGTGGTGTACCCGTTCCCGTTATATTTCTGAGGCCATTGCCTTTCGAGGATCTCCTCGGCTCGGCCGTAGTTGAACTGTTGGCGAAGGTACGCCCGGACGCTGTTTCTCGGATGATGCCAGACGAGAGCGGCGTTATGAAAGCCGATGGTTCCACCCGCCTTCTGAAGACGCCAGCATACATCCACGTCGTCCCCGGCGATGCGGTAGCGTTCATCGAATCCACCGATGGCATTCAAGGCGGATTTTCGAAACGCCATGTTGCACCCGGGAATATGCTCGGCCTGCCGGTCGTCCAAGAGGACGTGTTGTGCGCATCCCGGCGAACGGCCGATGCACTGAGCGATCCAGGGGTCGTCGGGCGGAGGCAGGTTCGGGCCTCCGACAGCGGCATGATCCGTCTCGAGGAGCGTCCAGACGAGGAAGTGCAGCCACGTTCGATCCGGGTAGGCATCGTCGTCGATGTAAGCGATGATATCGCCGCTTGCGGCGGCGAGGCCCACGTTGCGCGCGGCGCTCAGTCCCGCATTCTCCTGGCGGATCACGCGAATTCCATGGAAAGTGTCCAGCACCGCGGGGACGTTGTCGGTCGAACCATCGTCAACGACGATGACCTCGTAATCCGGGTAATCCAATGCGAGCAGATGGCGGCAGGTTTCGGCGATCGTGCAGGAACCGTTATAGGTGCAGACCACCACGGATACGCGGGGCCAGTCGATGCCGGCCGGCACCGGCGCATTTGCGAACGCCTTTTTGACGGCGCGAAGGGCGGGCTTGGGGCGGCGGTATCGATCCGTGATTCCGAATCCCCAGTCGTCGATATCGAAACCTCCGCGGTGCCACTCGTCGGTCCAGCTGAAAACAAAACTGCCGCACGCCCCTTCCGCGAAAGCAGCGCGGATCTGCCACTCGAGGGTGGCCGCCTGGGCCGCTTCTCCGTTGCGGAAGCTGTCCAGTCCAATCTCGGCCATCAGAAGCGGCCGATGATCGGTTCGGTTCTGAAGGCGGGCGATGTAGCTTCGCAAACGGGATTCCGATTCAAGATAGACGTTGAATCCAATCAGGTCGAGGAACGGAAGCTCCAGGTATTCGGTTGTGGGAAGGTTGACATAGGTGACGAGCGCGTCGGAATCCTCCGACTTGACGGTATTGTAGAGGTGTTCGATCCACCGTTCGATCTTTCTGCGTCCGTACCACCGCACGATTGATTCGGGAATCTCATTACCGACAGCAATGCAGAGGACGGCCGGGTGCCCTGCAACCGCGGTTGCAGCCCGCCGTACGCGTGTTTCGATATCACGCCGCATCCGCCGGCTGTCGAGAAAAGTCACATGCTGTTCCCACGGAAGGCCGATCATGACGCGGAGTCCGTACCGCCATGCAATCTCCAGCAACCAGCGGGGCGGGATCGTGTACGTGCGGAATGCGTTGAAACCGGCTGCGGCCATTGCCGCGCAATCATGCTCGACCCGGTCGGGCGTGTGGTATTCGCATCCCGACTCGTCGGGCCGGAACGGACCGTATGTGACCCCGCGCACGTGGAATCTGCTGGAACCGGCCTGTAGGAACTTCCCATCGATCCGGAGGCGTGCCCACGGCCGCGACGGGGGAGAGATTGTGGCTTTCGGTGCGAGCAGTTCGGGGGTGTGCGTGTCACTGAATAGGCCTGGGGAGTCGATATCCTTGGTCTTGGTTGCTATCACACTTCGTAACATCGTAGGAAAAGGGGATTGGGGGTTTCAGGGGCGGGGCGGTCCGCGCCGCTCGAGTGCCGACGGATCCGTCCCGGCTTGGGTTTCCCGCGCTTGGAGCGGCGATGCCGCAGGCGGAGTGTGCGGCTTACCGTCCTCTGCGGACGGGGGATGAGATCGTGCGTGCGGGACGGTATGGGGCGGCCTCTTCCGCGCGCGCGGCTCCCGGCTCGCCTGCTCGTTCATCCCGAATCGCCTCCAACGCGGTCCGCTGCAATTCGCGGAACGCGGTATGCAGTGCCTGACGCCGTGCGAGCAGATTCTCTGCCTCCGGTGAGATGGCCTGCATGACCTCTTGGACGCGGCTCTCGTAAGACCGGATACGCACGCGGAACTCAGGCAGGTTGCGAACCTCGGTGATCGACGGCCGGAGTTCCTCACGAACCGCATCGAGTTCGTCCTGTGCATCCGCTGCGTCACCGTTGGATCGGCGGTCCGAATAGGCGGCGAGTTCCTGTTGCAAGGACCGGATCCGATCGACGCCGGAGGCGGTCTCCGGGAATCGGTTCTTCACCTCCGTCAGTACGTCGTCTGCAATACTCTCCTTGATTTGAACCAACATATCGTCTTCCTCCGCTCGGTTACGAATCGGTTGCAGTCGTTCTTCAACGCGACGCAACTCCGTGAGTTTCTCCTGTAGGCGAACCTGGACTTCAGGCGGGAACGAATACGTTGGCGGTTCGTTCCCGGACGCAGGATTGGAGCAGACGATGGCCGTGATGGCTACCGCGACGACACGATTCATGTCGCAATGATAGATAAGGGTGCCGCCGGTGTCAAACACCGGCGGCACCCGGTAGCCTTCCGTACTTACCTGCTACTCCTGCTGCGCGTTCCATGGGGGGATTCTATACTCAATCGCTGTCTCCTCTGGGTGAGTGAGACGTCTGCATTTGCTCGTCTCGCCATTGCTTGATTCATTTGAGCCTAATGATGCACAACCCGTGCCAACCGGGGCACGTGCGTCTCAGGTTCTGATTCGAACCTGTTGCAGCATACTGGATTTGAAGATGTTATGAATTTCGGCGATGCATTGCGGTTCTATTGGCCGCCGCCGAATCATGTGTCAGAAGGAAACATGTATCCCGCCGGAACCGGGGGAATCGGCAGTCACAGGTGCGTGACGTCACGATTTACTCGTTCGCCCCTTGGATATAGCGATAGAGAGTCTTGCGCCCGATTCCGAGCATCGCCGCGGTCCGCCGTTTGTTCCCGTTCATTTGTCGCAAGAGGTGGCGCGTGTAGCGCACTTTCATCTCCTCCATGGACGGGAACGGTTCGTTCTGTGCGAGCAGTCCACCTTCGGCAAAAAGCTGATCGTCGTGCGGTCCTGACTTCCCGCCCATCGCACTGGCGCACCGCACGCGTTCGGGAAGGTCCTCGGTTGCGATCGTGCTTCCCCGGCAGAAGACGACGGCCGAGTGTACGATATTCTGCAGTTCCCGCACATTTCCAGGAAAATCATATTTCCTAAGGCAATCGATAGCATGTTGCGAGAAGCCGTCCACGCGACGTCCCTCGCGGACTGCGTAGTGTGAAAGGAAATACGCTGCGAGAAGGTCGAGGTCGTCGCCTCGTTCGCGCAACGCCGGCACATACAGGGAGAAGGCTTCCAGGCGGTAGAACAGGTCCTCCCTGAATCGCGCGTGGTGCATCTCTTCTTCGAGGTCCCGGTTCGTTGCAACGATGATCCGCGTGTCGACGCTGTGTTCCTGGTTTTTTCCGACCGGGCGGATGGAGCCATCCTGGAGAACGCGCAGCAGTTTTGCCTGCATGGTTGCGGGAATCTCGGCGACTTCGTCCAGGAAGAGGGTGCCGCCGTCGGCCTCGTCGAAGAGGCCGCGACGTGTTTTGACCGCGCCTGTATACGCCCCTGCTGTATGGCCGAAGAGTTCGCTTTCCATCAGGTTTTCAGGTATTCCGGCGCAGTTGACCGGTATGAAAGGGGCGTCGCGCCGGGAGCTTTCCTGGTGGATCGCTCGTGCCACGAGGTCCTTGCCGGTGCCGCTCTCCCCGCCGATGGTAACGGGACCCTCCGCACGGGCGATCTGCTTGAGGTGCTCGAAAAGGCGTCGCATGGGAGCGCTGCCACCCACGATTCCGTGGAACGCGGCGTCGTCCGCGCTTTCTCGGAAGCGCCGCACGGTCTCTTTCAACTCACGAACTTCGAGGGCATTGCGAACCGCAAGCGCGAGATGGTCCGTGTCGAGCGGCTTGGTCAGGAAGTTGTCGGCGCCTGTCTTCAAGGCTTCGACGGCCTGCGGGACGCTGCCGTATGCCGTGATGATAATGAATCCGGGAGTTGAAGGAATGTCGGGCTTGCGTTTCAGGAGGGCAATTCCGTCGGCGCCGGGCAACTTGATGTCGGTCAGGATCAGGTCCGGCGCCCACGTCTGTGCGAGCGAAAGCGCTTCTTCAGCGGATGCGACGGCTTTGACGGCGTGACCTGAGTCCCTGACTTCGGAGGCGATGAGGTTCCTGAGGTTGCCGTCATCTTCTACAACGAGAACCTTCCATAGGTCGTTGGCGGATGCATTCATCGATTGTTCTCCTCGAACGGGATGGTTAGGAAGAAGCAAGTTCCCTTGCCGTTTTCCGAGACGACCTGGACCTTTCCGTCGCATTCGTCAGCGACTTGTGCGACAATCGCGAGTCCGAGACCGGCTCCCTGGGTTGGGCCCTTGGTCGTAAAGAACGGTTCGAAGATTTTTTCACGGAGGTCCGCATCGATTCCAGAGCCTTCATCCGTCACCTCAAATGTCACTTCGTTCGGTGTGGCGCGCCATGAGAACCCGACCCGGCCGCCCGGCTGCGCTTCCAGCGCGTTCTTCAGCAGATTGATCAACGCGAGCTCAACGCGAACCGGATTGACGCAGACCGATTTGCCTTTGAACGAATGGCGTACGACGATCGTGCCCTCGGAAGTCTCCCGGATGCTTTCGATCGCGTTCAATGCCGATCGGGCAAGCTGCTCGGGAGCGATCGGGCGCGTTTCGCTTCCGCCGGCGCGCCCGAACTCGAGCAACTGCCGTACGATGCAATCCATGCGTTCTACTTCCATGCGGATCGCCTGCAGTGCCTCTGCTGTCTTCGGGGGATTCTCGGCCTGCCGCAAGGCTCGCTGGGCGTTGCCGACGATGACGCTCATGGGCGTTCCCAGTTCGTGTGCGACTCCGGCTGCGATGTTTCCGAGAGAAGCCAACTTCTCGGAGTGGTGGAGCCGTTCACCGAGTTTTTGTTCGCGCTCTTTTCTTTCAAGGATCTCGCGTTCGGCTTGGTCGATGGAGTCGAGCATCTGATTGAGCGCTTCACCGAGGGAGTGGATCTCGCGCGGGCCGGTGGGAGAGGCTCGGTGGAGGCGGTCTCCCTTGATGATCGTCCGCATTGATTCGCTCAGGCGCTCGAGTGATGCGCCGATGGCTTTCTGATATCCCGCGGTGACAACGGCAACAAGCAGAACGGTTCCGAATAGAAAGATGCCGAGGGCGGCGAGGCGCAGATTGCTGAGGAATCGCTCGTAATCCCTTCGCAAACGCACGACCTGGAGCACACCGAGCACGGTGCCGTTGCGGGTGATGAGGGGTGCGAAATACGAGTAGACAGCTTCTCCAGCCGCCTCGCTGTACACACCGGCCCCGGAGGATTCCGGGTCAAAATCCGAATCGACCAGGTGGGTCAGCGCTTTACTCGATGATCCGAATCGCCCCGCCCGAGCGACGAGTGCTCCCTCGGGGTCGTAGACGAAGATTCCGTAATCTCCCTCGCCCTCGAATGCCTCGCGCAGGAGCGAATGAACCCGTTCTGGAGGATCCTCCCTCAGGAGTCGTCCGAGTGCAGGTTGAAAGGATTGGGCCACAGCGCGCACATCCTGTTCCATGCGGGAGTGGAGAACTCCTTCAAACTGCTGGAGCGCGAATGCCCCCACGCCCCCGAGTGTGGAAATCAAGGGGAGAAGGACGAAGAGAACAAACCTCCAGCGTAAACCTAATCTGCGAGAGGTCACATACTTCAGAGATTAGACATCCGTGGACACGCGATCGAGGGTGAGAACGTTATACGGGGAGTGAATGATCCGACCATTGGAACCGGGCGCAAGTTCCCGGTCCCCTTGAATTATATGGCCCGGGCGTGGCGGTTGGGGGCGGGATTGGCGTAGGCGTCGAAGACTTCGGCGATATTGCGGATGAGCAGGCGTCCGAGCTCGGTTACGTCGAGGCGGTCGCTGCTCCGATGCACCAGCCCGTCTGTTTCGAGTTCGCCCAACCGGGTCCAGGCGTCGGAGAAGGTTGCATCGAACGAGATTCCCCAGCGACGGGCAAACTCCCCGGTGTCCAGAGCGAAGTTGCACATGATCCGCTGGATGAGGTCCGCCCGCATGCGGTCTTCGCGGCTCAGCACGAGTCCGCGTTCGATGGGTAGGCGGTCATGGTTCACCGCCTCGTAGTAGTCGTCGAGCTGCTTGTGATTCTGACGATAGGAGGCGGGGGTTTGCGAGATCGCCGAAACCCCGAAACCGGCGATCGAGGGGGCCACCGAGGTGCTGTAGCCCTGAAAATTACGCTGCATCGTTCCGGCGCGCGCCGCCCGTGCGAGCTCGTCGTCGACGCGGGCGAAATGATCCATGCCGATGTGGTCGTACCCGCGCGTCGTCAGGTATTCAAGGCTTTCGATGAAGATCCTGAGTTTCTCTTCGGCCTGGGGCAGGGCGCTTTGCTCCAGGATCTTCTGGGCCGGTTTGATCCATGGCACATGCGCGTAACTGAAGAGTGCGAGGCGATCCGGGTTGAGCGCGAGCACGGTCTTCAGCGTCTCCCTGAACGAGTCAGCCGTCTGGAGCGGCAGCCCGTAGATCAGGTCGATGTTGATCGACTGGAATCCCGCATCCCGGAGCCATGACATGGTCTGTATATTCTGCTCGTGCGGCTGAACCCGGTGCACGGCGCGTTGCACGGCGGGGTTGCAGTCCTGGACGCCGAACGAGGCCCGGTTGAACCCGAAGTCTCGAAAGATCGCGATCTGCTCCTGTGTCAGGGTTCGCGGGTCGAGTTCGACGCTGCACTCGGCTGCGGCTTCGATCGCGAAGTGCTCCTGCAACATGCGACCCAGGCGCCGCAATTGCACCGGGGTAAGAAAATTCGGTGTGCCGCCGCCCAGGTGCAACTGGCGGACCGCGCGCTGCGCGCCGAGAACCGGCCCGTAGAGCCCGAGTTCGCGTTCAACGGCGTCGAGGTAGCGATCGGCTTGACTATGGTTTCGCGTGATCACCGTGTTGCAGCCGCAGTACCAGCAGAGGCTCTCACAGAACGGCAGGTGCACGTATACGGAAAGGGGCTCTGCCGATTCAGCGCACTGATCCAGCAGCGATTGACGAGGGATGTCATCCCGGAACTGCAGCGCGGTCGGGTAGGACGTGTACCGCGGCACCGGTCGGTTGTATTTACCGATAATCGCTCGCTCTATGCCGCCGATCTTCATAAGCAATTTGCCTCGCCGATAGTATTCAAACAGAGGTCAGCTTTAATCGGCGGCGAAGTCAATGCAATCCGAGGACCGAGCCACGCCGTGCTCGTGGAAACGGCGGGTTTCCGGAAATCCGTCGAGGATCCCGTCCGCCGCTCAATGACTCGCATAACTTTGCGATTGCGCGGCATCGGACAAGGCGTTTTGGGTATGGAAATGATTCGACTGGCAATTGCGGGAACGGGCGGGATGGCGAATTTCCACGCCAAACACTTTTCGAGCATTCGAGGCGTCAAGCTTGTCGCATGTTGCGACGTGCTAAAGGAACGGGCGGCGGAATTCGCGACGAAACACGATGTGCCGCAACACTTTGCCAGTGTGGAGTCGATGCTTGACTCGTGTCAGGTGGACGCGGTTTCGGTTGCCACGTCCGACGGGTCGCATGCGCCGGTCAGCCTCGCTGCGATCGCGCGCGGCAAGCACGTGCTCTGCGAGAAACCGCTCGCCCCAACCTATCCGGAAGCGATCAAGATGGCCGAAGCGGCGCAATCGGCCGGGGTGATCAACATGGTAAACTTTTCCTACCGGGACAGCGCGGCGATTCAGGCGATGGCTGCGGTTACCGCAAAAGGGGATCTCGGGCGGATTCTTCACGTTCAGGGAAGCTATCTCCAGGGGTGGCTCGCGAGCGCCTACTGGGGGAACTGGAGAACCAATTCCGCGTGGCTCTGGAGGCTCTCCTCATCACACGGCAGCCTTGGGGTGCTGGGAGACATCGGAGTTCACATCGTCGACTTCACATCGTATCCCGTCGGCGGGATCGCCAGCGTACACTGTCTCCTGAAGACCTTTGACAAGGCGCCGGACAACCGGGTCGGGGAGTACCGGCTCGACGCCAACGACACGGCGCTTCTGACGGTTGAATTCGAGGGTGGCGCCGCCGGGACGATCGCAACCACACGCTGGGCCACCGGCCATGCCAACAGCGTGACGCTCGCGATTTACGGAGAGAACGGAGCGCTCCGGGTTGATCTCGACAAGTCCTGGAGCGAGTATGAACGGTGCCGTATCGGTCGCGATGGAAAACACGGCGCGTGGGAACGGGTCGTGGCAAAGCCGACACCCAATATCTACAAGCGCTTCGTCAAAAGCATTCGCACCGGGCGAAATGATGCGCCCGATTTTGCACGCGGCGCTGAGGTTCAGAAGGTGCTCGACGCGTGTGTCTACTCGAACCGGCGCGCCCGGCCGGTTGTACTCTCTGATTTTCAGCCGAAAACCGGCCGCCGGAAACGCCTGGCATAGGCGGCATGGGTTCGCTGCGCCCAGGGTCCATGAGCGGTATCCGGCCGGCAGGGTGGCGCAAGATACGGACACGTTCGATTCCGCCTGCGCTTGGATGGGTCTGGCATCACATGGCGGGAACACCGGCCAGGCAAGCGCTGCTTAATCGGGCTGTTTGAGCTTGTCGGAGGCCGGGGTGGGGATCTTGTTGTCGGTGCGCAGCACGAGGACGGGCTCCTTGGTCTTGATCCAGACCTTGTGTTCCTTGGTGATGCGCGTTGGGACATGCTCGCAGACTTCTGCAATCGACTCTACAGGGATTCTGCGGCCCTTTGGGGAGACGTTGTAATCGTAGGCGGCTTGGACCAGGCGCGATTCCGTGTCCTGAACAGGGTCGTCTTCGGGGATCTGGAGGACCCAACCGACGAAATCCTTTTCAGCCAAGTCGCCTTCGGGGTCGGAGACGAGGATGGCGAACTGCTTTTTGACCGGAGGCGGTTTGCTTTCGTCCTGTTGCGCCTGAATCTCGCGATTCAGGTCTTCGATGATCCGTGAAACAGTACGGACATCCAGATCGTTTCGGTTGAGAATCATTTTGACGAGTTCGAGATCAGCTTTGGCCATGGTTATATCGTCGAGGTATCTCACGGAGAGGAGCGCAGCGACTCGGAGTTGAGATCACCGTCTTGTTGGCAATTCCGTTTAGGCTCACGCAAAGCCGCAGAGACGCCAAGATTTTCTTCTGGAAGTCCGTTCACCATACGCTTGATTCCATCTTTCATCAGTGCGGCACCAAAATTCAGAAGATAACCGAGCCTCGCTTTTTTCAATTTCAGATAGGTGAACAGCTGTTTGTGATGCACCTTGCTCAACTGCTCGACAGATTTCAGCTCGAGAATCACTTTGCCTTCGACAATGATGTCCGCTCGAAAGCCTTCATCGAACTGCATCCCTTCGTATTCAATGGGAACGGCCTGCTGACGGACAACGGCAAGCCCTCTCCTCTCCAGCTCCCTGGCCAATACCACTTCGTAGACCGATTCAAGCAGTCCCGGTCCCAGCAATGAGTGAACCTTCACTGCCGCATCCACGACTTCCCTCCCTATTTCATTCTCTTCCATCTTTGCGTCTTAGCGTCT
>SLNJ01000040.1 GCA_007133065.1 Opitutales bacterium | reverse complement strand
GAGGGCATGTTCTCGTTGTGAATTCGTCGAAGGCCCCATGAAGGCGGATTGCTTTGATCCGTCGACCACCGTCCCACCCGGTTCGGCTCCACATAGGCCACTTGCGGATCCGCGGCAACGGACTGTGCCGCGGCTTCGGTCAGCCATCCGCTGAACCCGGGGTGGGAGTAGTTCCACACGCGGAACAACTCGCCTCCCACGCTCTGCACCAGCGCCGACGCCCGCAAGGCAACCGTGTATCCCTCCGCGTCGACCCGTTCGAGGTTGCGGTCTGTTTCGCCCAGCAATAGGTAAGGGAACTCCGCACGGTCGAACCCGACGATATAGAACCCGGGGACGATATCCAGATCGTTCTGGACCGCGGCCTCGCTCTGTTGGTTCAGGGCGTTGCGCTGTTCCTGGGTCGGTCCGTCGAACTGGACGGAGGTGACATCAAGGTCACCTGGCACTTCTCTGAGGTGATCAATGGGTTTGGAAAACTTCGCGCGTCGGATTTCGGCGATTTCCTCCCACGTCGGTTCGGGCCGTTCCTCCGGCGGGAGGGAGAGGATCCACTCCCGTGCCTCTTCAGCGGTGATGCCGGAGGTGTATCCCGATGTGAGCTGCTCCGGAATCTCCGGCGGTTCCGAGGGAGGAGGGCCTGCACCGGCGATCAGCATCGCAGGCACGGCGGAGAGGACGATGGCTGTCACGCCCGCCGTGAAGCGGCGTAACGCGTGCAATGTATGACTGGCTTTGCGGTCGTCACACGGATGGAGGCCGGCACGGACGGGGATGGAGGCCGGCACGGACGGCTCCGTATTGATTCGTTGTTTTCACCGGTTGGGGTCCTTTTAGTATTTTGAGTGATTGCTTTGATTTGTCAACCTGGGTGGGCTATGCATTCCGCCCGTCCAGATTTCGTTTTGACAATTTGAGACCGAAAGGATCCCGTTTTGTTCGACTCAAAAATGAATCATTTTAGATCCAGGAATGGATCGCAATTTGACCCACCCCAGTTGATCGCACTGGCACGGTTCTTGCGTGGCGTTTTCGAAGGGACGTTTGGATGGTGTCGGGACGGTTCCTGAGAGTCCGGCCAGGAGAAGCGTTCGGCAGGGAGAGCGACGGTAATTTTATCAGCTGATAAATTCTTTGTCGCGAGGGATTGGTCGGGCCTCGACCAAACAGGCGCCTACTCCCACACCAGCGCGGCCGCGCCGAGGATGCCGGCGTCCTCGATCAACGTGGAGACCTCGATTGCAACCGGCTCTCCCGGCGGATGGCGGAATATGTGCGAGTTGACCTGCTCGCGCAGGGCGTCGATAAAAAGCGGCGCTGCGTGGGCGCCGCCTCCTCCGACAATGATCAGTTCCGGGGCGTAGACGTGTACCGCGTTCACGAGCATCCATCCGAGGCGGGTGCGCCACTGTTCGAATTCGTGCACGCAGAGGCGATCGCCCTCCTGCACCGCGGCGACCACCGCGGCGAAGTCGATTGAAAACGGGTCCTCGAAGTAGCGGTCGGTCAGGGAGGACGGAATCCCGCGCTGCAGTCCGTCGCGGACGGCCATCGCCAGTGCGGTGGCGGAGCAGAATGACTCGGCCGTGCCGATCGCGTTGCTCAGGCAGGGCTTGCCGCTGCCCGCCTCGATAACCGTATGGCCAAGTTGGGTACCGAATTGCAGATGCGGGTCGCGGAGGATATTCCCGTCGAGGATAACGCCCGAGCCCATTCCTGTGCCGATCGTGATCGAGACCACCCAATCCTTTCCGCGGGCGAGCCCAAAGTGCCGTTCGGCAATCAGCACAGAGCGGGCGTCGTTGTCCGCCGTCACCGGCAGCCCACTCGCGCGGGCGAGCTTCGAAACGAGCGGAAAACCTTCCAGCCCCTTGAACTTCCCCGGGAGGAAGACCACTCCTTGCCCGGGATCGACCGCGCCGGACAACCCGAGTCCGATCCCGAGCGGTTCGCCGTCGACGTTCGTGCGGATCCGCTGCACCAGCTCGCAGATTCGCTCGAACAGCGGTTCGGGTCCGGCCTCCGCCCGGGTGGGGGCCACCTCGCGGTGGAGGATCGCCCCGTCGGAATCGACCGCCCCCGCCTTGATGCGGGTACCGCCGACGTCGAATCCGATCGCACAGCTCATGGCGTTGCAGTCACTCGTAGAGATGGCGGAGGCTCGTCCGGTAGGCCTCGTAGAAGGCCTCGAGCTGCTCCTCGGCGCTGGTGTTTCCGATGAACTGGTGACTTGGCAGAATCACCGGTTTCTTGCCCTTCTCGAGGAGGCGGGCGGCGACCTCGCAGCGGAGCATGTTGATCAGCATGGCGCCGGTCAGCGTGGAAACAGGTCCGGTCCTCCACTCGAGTCCGTCGAGCTCCAGGATACAATCGCCGGCCGGCGCGCAATTATCGAGTACAACGTCGGCGACATCGGTGAGTTTCTTGCCGGAGGAGTGGTTCGGCGACGAGTTGCTGCAGTGTTGCGAGGAGACGACTGCGATCACCGGCAGCCCGCGCCGCTTCGCGCCGAGCGCCATCTCGACGATCACCGGCCGGATCCCGCTCGTTGAAATGATGATGAACGCATCGTCCGGTCCGAACTTGAATCCTTTGAGAATCTCCTCGGCGTACCCCTCGTACTTTTCCAGGTAGAGCGGCGCGCGCAGACCGTTGGTTCCGACGATGCTCGCGTGATTCGAGAGCGCGAGCTCCACCAGCGCCACAAATCCGACAAAACACCCCTGGCGCGGCGTCATCTCTTCGCACATCATCCGGGAGTGCCCGTTCCCGAACAGAAAGACCAGTCCCCCGCGCGCGATGCGCTCCGCGCAAATCTCCGCCGCCTCGGCAATCGCTTCGTTTTGGGTCTCGCCGATGCGCGAGAGGAACTCCATCGCCCGCGTGTGGTATTCGTTTGCTGCGTTCATCATAGGTGAAACAAGAGATCCAACCCGCCGGTCCGGCGCCGGGTGCGCAGCGACCGGCTAAGTGCGCGACGAGCAGCAAAACTCTCGCCGGTGCCGGAGGGAGCGTCAAGACGTTATTGTTGCGAGCACCCGGGGTCGGTGAACGGATGGCGCGGGCAGGGCTGTGTGAGAAAGCGGAGTGGCTGACGATTCCGGGCAATGATCACGTCGCGGGTGAGCGAGCCCGCGCCATCCTCGGGGCTGCATGCCGCGTGTTCTGACTGCGTGGCTGCAGTCACGCATTACAATGCGCTCCCTTGCCACGCAGGCCTCAAGCCCGACATCCAGCCAACAACAGACCTTTGCGGTCGGAGGGAACAAGCCCCTCCGAGCCGTGCATGGGTAAATACACGCGGCAGGTCATACCGCAGGGTGAGGGCAAACCGTCTCGCTCACTCGTCCCCCCGCTCTCAGCTCTTAGCTCTATAGAAATTTCGTAGTTCGTAAATCCGAGTCCAGGGGTCAGGACGGCGTCTGACCCTCCAAATGGTGGCTGCCCATGCAAATCTGGAGGGACAGCGTCCCCGCCTGTCCGTTTGGTAATCGGGTGTACAACCTCCAGATCGATCAGGGTCAGGACGGGGCGTCTGACCCTACAGGGGGTCCGATCGCGGCGAGCCGAAGAACGCAGCGAACGGGCTGCTATGGCGTCCTTCTGAATCCACCCCGTCGCCGCCGCATTGTTCACCAAGCCAAACCTGCGTAACTGCCACCTCCCAAACAGCCCGCGCCACACAACCCCGCTCACCAAAGACCCGCAAGCGGCCCGCGAAACACCCGCAAGCAACCAGTTGCGAACTCGCATCCCACACCACCATCCTGTCTTGCTCATGCGTTGGCCGGGGGTGTACTCTTGCCGCCGACGGGAGATCGGGAACTGGTATCATGGAACTCGAGACTATCGAACTCAAGGGGACCCCGGCGCAGATGGGCGGCGCGTTCGGCGAAGCGTGCCGGGAGGAGATCCGGGAGCTTCACGAGCGGCGCCTGCGTTCGGCGGTTCAATTTGCGGCCACGTGGGGCGACAGGTCGATTTCCGCCGCGCAGGTGACGGCCGTCGCCGAATCCTGTCTGCCATTCGCCGAGGCTTACGATCCGGCGGGGTACGAGGAGTTCGCCGCGATTGCCGCTGGCGCAGACATGACGCCGGCCGACTTGTTTGTGATGCAGGGTCTCACGGACATGCGGGACCTCCTGGCGTTTGGCGAGGTTGACGGCGGGGAGTGCACCGCCGCGATCATCCCGCGCGAACGCGCTCAGGGCGCGCGTCTGCTCATGGCACAGAACTGGGATCTCGAGACGTACAACATGCCTTTTGTGCGGTTGGTGCATCGGCGCCCGGAGACGGGGCCCGCCACCTGGAGCCTCACGCTCACCGGATGTCTCTCCCTGATCGGCGTGAACAGTGAGGGCGTTGCGGTCGGCAACACCAACCTGCGCACGACAGACGGCCGCCGGGGCGTCCACTACCTGCAAGTGCTGCACCGGGCTCTTGCATGCACGAGCTTTGAAGACGCGCTGGAGGCGATCCGGAGCGCGCCGCGGCTGTCCGGCCACTACTACTACCTCGGGTTCCGGGACGGTCGTGCGACCGGGGTGGAGTGTTCCGGGCAGCGATCGGTTCTGCACCCGGCCCGGGAGCGTCCCCTGGTACACACCAACCACGCGACTGCCGCGGCGATCCGCGCCGTGGAGGCGCCCGACCCGGGTGATTCCAGTCGCGCGCGCCTGCGGCGACTCGAGTCGCTCGTCGATCGACACACGGATCCCATCGGAATCCAGGACCTGAAGGTGATGCTCTCCGACCACGAAGGCGGAAACAACGCGATCTGCCGGCATAACGCTCCGCCAGTCGGTGTGTCCACGAACGCGTGTGTCGTCCTATCTCCTGAAACGCGGGAGATTCACGCCTGCCGCGGGCAGCCACACGTCGGTCGGTTTCTGACGCGCGGGTTGCCGTATTGAACCTTCACGTGCAACCGTTGGGTGAGGTGCGGGGATGCGCCACCGTCACCCCGCGGTTCGGCGCTCGATTTCTTCGATCGCCCACTGGGCGTGTTCGGCGACGAGGGGGTGCGGATCGGCGGCGGCGGCCCGCAGCGCCGGCAGGTCGTCGGAATCCCCTATATTGCCCAGCACCACGCAGACATTGCGCAGCCAGCGCGGACGCTTCAGACGCCGGATGGGCGTTCCCGCGGTCGCGTTGTGAAAGGCCTCGTCGTCCCACGCCAGCATCTCCCGCAGATCCGGGTACGCGATCGGTTCAAACCGTAGTTCGCGCGTCTGGCGAGCCCACCGGTTCCACGGGCAGACCGCGAGGCAGTCGTCGCACCCGAACAGGTGGTCTCCGATCGCCCGGCGAAACTCCAGCGGGATCGGGCCCTTGTGCTCGATCGTCAGGTACGATATGCAGCGGCTCGCGTCGAGCCGGTACGGCGCGGTGATGGCTCGTGTAGGGCAAATATCGATACACCGGGTGCAGCTTCCGCATCGATCCGGAACGTGCTTGTCGGGCGGCAGCTCAAGCGATGTCAGCACGGTCCCGAGGAACAGCCAGTTCCCGAGTTGGGGATGGATGAGATTGGTGTGCTTGCCCTGCCACCCGATCCCCGCAGCTTCGCCAGCCGGTTTTTCGAGGACCGGAGCGGTGTCGACGGTCGGTTTGTTGATCTTCGCGCCGCACGATTCACGCAGGAACCGGCAGAGCTGCTTGAGTCGGCTGTTCAACAGCTTATGGTAGTCCTTGCCCAGTGCGTAGCGTGCGATTTGACCCCGTCGCTGCGCCGGGTCGCGATGATAATTGAGCGCAACGACGATGATGCTACGGACGCCGGGCAGGACCATATCGGGATCGAGGCGTTTCTCCAGCGTCCGCGCCATCCACTCCATGTCGCCGTGTTGGCCGGAGGCGATCCAGTCGCGCAGATAGTTGTCGCGGACCTTCGGACGGGCGGGCGCGACGCCACAGGCATCGAAGTGGAGGCGACGCGCCTCCTCCAGAACGCGCTCCTTTACTGTGCTGGATTCCGGCATGCTGAAACAAGGATGTGGACGACACTCAACCGCGGCGCCCGCCACCGCCGTCGAGGATCAAAACCTTGTAGAGGATGGCGAGGATGAGCAGCGCAGCGAGAATCTCGGTCCCCAGAACCATGGCAAAGGGTCCGCTGCCTATAAGTGTGCGCAGATCAACCACCCAGAACGCCCCGATGATAAACACCTGGAGCAGCAGAACGAATATCGCGAGCACCGCAAAGAGGCGCCGGCGACGCAGGATCGGCTCGGACGAAGGGTCCATTCCCGCAAACATAGCGCAGCGGGCGGAGCGAGACAAGTGATATTCGAGCCTGCCCCGCTCTTTACCTGTTGGGAAACAAAGGGTTGACTCCGGGTGGGTTGAGGGATCATGCTGACATCCGCACTACAGACACGATCCGGGGCATTTGCGCGATCAGCCGACCACGGCACTCCCCGGCAAACCTAACGCACAGGAGACACACGCATGAAAGAGAGCATCGGACCCTTGCAGACACTACTTGATTTCGAATTCAAGGAGTTCATCACAATTCGAATCATCCGGATTCTGTACATCATCATGATCGTTCTCGCGGTGATTGCCGCGCTCGGCTTCATCGGCGCGGGCTTCCAAGGGGGCGTTTTCCCCGGCGTGCTGTCGCTGATCCTCTCTCCGGTCGTCTTCCTGATCGGCGTACTGGTGGCGCGGGTCTATCTTGAGCTGATCATGGTGGTGTTCCGCATCAACGATAACACCCGTCGCCTCGCCGACGCTGCTGAGCGTTCCCGCGAATCGACGTGAACGGACTCGCCGCGGACGATCTATGCCGTCGCCTCCGCTGGGATGATCTCGACCCGGACTACCTGACGGCATTGGCCCAGACCGCACGGGCCGAAGACCTCGACGGCGCCGGATTGCGGCGGCCTCCCGCGCGTGGCGGTGACGCCACCTCCGCCCTGCTCGCCGATCACGGCTTCGGACGTGCAACCGTGGTCGCCCGCGCACCGATGGTGCTGTGCGGGATGGAGATGATCCCGTACATTCTGCACGCCTATGGGATCGATACGGACGCTGAGCTGCACTGCGCCGACGGCGCCGTGCTCGAGACCGGAGCGGTGATCGCCGAGACCTCCGGTCCGTCTGTAAAGCTCCTGCAGGCCGAGCGCCCATTGTTGAATTTCCTCCAGCGCCTGAGCGGCATCGCAACCGAAACCCGGCGTTACGTGGACGCCTTGGGCGACTCACAGACCCGGCTGCTCGACACCCGGAAGACGACCCCCGGCTGGCGGATGCTCGAGAAATACGCCGTCGCCTGCGGGGGCGGCTGGAACCACCGGCTCGGCCTCTTCGACCGGATCATGCTCAAGGACAATCATCTTGCCGCCGGCGCCGCCGGGACTGGAGAGGCGCTGGCCAACGTCGTACGCAGCGCCCGCGACGCCCGGCCCGATCTGGCAGTGGAGGTCGAGGTCGATCGACTGGATCAGATCCCGCCGGTGCTCGAAGCGGGCGCGCACATCGTGCTCCTCGACAACTTCTCCGAGGAGGCCCTCGCCGAAGCCGTGCGGCTGATCGGCGGGCGCGCGTCCACCGAGGCGAGTGGCGGAATAACCCTCGAAAAAGTCCCCCGGCTCGGCACCCTCGGGCTCGACTTCATATCGACCGGGGCGCTGGTCCACCGCAGCAGCTGGTGTGACATCGGACTCGACTGGCGCGTCTGACGAAAGGCGGAGAGCGACAGGGCTCGCTCCACCGCCGAGCCCGGAAAGCGGGAACCGAACTGCAGTGGTAAGAGCTGCCGGGCCACCGAACGCTCCCCGCACCCTCCGGAAAACAGACAACGAACAACAGCGCCGCAGGCGCTCAATCGACTCCGTCGCGGTCCATCGCGATCAATTCGGCCGTCTCGGGGATGTCGGTGATGATCTGGCTGGGGTCGGGTCCAACTCCGAGGTAGCGGAGGTTGGGAAGCGGTCCGGACATATCGCCGTTAGCGGCGACCTCGATCATGGCGTGCATCATCGCGGCGACGTAGCGCCGGGCGTTCGCCGGAAGATCGGCCCAACGCCGCACCTCCGAGAGATCCTCGCCCCACCCCGGCAGTTGCCGGAACTGCGGCTGCAATTGGCTGTGCAACGCGCCGTCGCGCGGGACATGGCGGTGAATCGCCCCGTCGGGCGCACGATACGCCGTGCAGATCAGCAGTTCGCCGCCCTGCCAGTCGCCGGAGTACGTCAGGACGTCCAGCTTGTTGATCATCAAATCCTGGAATCCACCGTATCGAAGGGTATCCCCTTTTTCCACGGCGTCGAACCATCCAACCATCCGCTGTCGCCCGGTGGACGTTCCGAATTCCACGGCCTTGAGCTTCTCCGCCAGGGGGTGGCCGTCGGGCATCCTGGAAATGTAGATATGGGTGCCGACCTTGGTGTCGTAGGCCTTGCACACACCGAAGGTGTGCACCGGCTGCACCGGAATCCCTCCACTGTTGAACAGTTCGGGAGTGTAGGTGTGCGAGGCGGTCACGTTCGGCGAGAAGCCAAACCGCTTGTCCAGCCAGAAGCTCTGTCCAAACTCCCCAACCACGTAACGGCCATCGCGAAGGGCACGAAGCACCGCTTCGCGAACGTCGCCGATGTTCGCCGTCAGACGCACACCGGCATCCCAATAGGTCTCGATCAGAAGATCGGTGTCGAGGGTGAATGGTTGCGCCCCGCGGAAGCGCGCAAAATCGAATTCGCTCTCGGGAAAGGCGCCGGCCTCCAGTGTGAGCGCATTCGCGCGGCGTTCCGCGTCCGTGAGAATGTCGAAAAACGCCTCCCATGCATCTTCGGAGACCCGGCAGACGTGCTGAATCGTCGCACAGGCACGCTCGATTCGGGCACACATGGTTCGGGCGAACCAGTCTTTGCCGTTGCGGATATCCCCGTAATGAATTTGAAATTGCGCGGTCTCCTCGCAGTATGCCGGAGAGATCCCGCGGCCGGTGCTGCCGCGCGTCTCAGCACCTAAAACACGCACCCGGTACTCCTCCCAGGCAAGATCGAGCAGACGGTGGGTCAGATCGCTGACCATGGCGCGCTCATCGATCAGCAGCCGCTCCTTCACAGCGTAGCCGCCGTGCTCGATGTAGCAGGCCTCCCAGTGAATCTTCCGCGGGTCGGCGACGACCCCGGCGCCGATCGCAAGGCACGGCACGCTCGGATCGATCACGGCGGCGGGAAAGAGATTCAGCTTGAGACCGCCGCATGTGTGGCCGGAATTGGCGCCTCCGTTCACCTTGAGCACGACCGCGATCGGATCGGTGCGACCCGTCTGCGCGCGCAGTTCCGCGGCGATCTCGGGAATGAGGCGCCCTTTCCCCTCGTCGCCCATGCTGATGCCGCAATCGGCGATGAGCTGTTTGTCAAAAGGTGGCTTTGCCATGTTTAAGTCGTGTTGATTCCCCGGCGCCGGCGCACCGCCGCGCTCCGGAGCGATCTCTCGATCACACAAAACCGGGCAGATTGCCGGATCGAGAACCGAAAGACAAATCAAAACACCCGGGTCTTTGGGAATTTTCACAGGGCCATTTCATCTGGGGGATCGTGGGCCAAGTGCCCTGTTGGCGGCCTGTTGGAGTTCCAGCTTCGGGAGGTGGTCTCCTTGATCCTCGATTTCAATGCCTCGACCCGGGGCGACGCCTCATCCCCGGAATGCCCAGAGAAGCCGGGCTGAGTTGCGGTCCAGGGAGTCGGGCTCCGGGATCCGGTAGAGATCGCCGCCGAGGTCCTTGAGCACGAGGCTCCCGTCGGACATCTTCTCCGGGAAGTCGTCCCATTGCATCGCGAATGAACGCAGGCCTTCTTCCGTATCCACTCTCCAAATACGAAGCTCGAAGTCGCGTTCAATCGCCCGGATCGCCCGGATCGAGAATGTGAACCGCGCCTCCGCCAGCGCGGCGTCGAGGGCGTGCCGGGCCTCGTCGTTGAGTTCGTCGGGGTCCTCGATCAGCGCGACTTCGTTGAAGTCCATGTCGCGGAGCGACAGAAACCGCCGGGCAGCGCTCCACGGGAAACAGGGACGCACCGCAACGTGAATCGGTTTCTCATCGCGGTACGCGTAGAGGCGTCCGTTGTCGTCGATGGCAAGCCGGGGCGGAGCGGGCGCCGCGACGTCCGGAATGTGGGTCTGTATTCGTGTCTTCATACCTGTTGATATCTCGGTGTCTCTGTGTCTCGGTGAGAGATCCCTGCGTCCATGGGAGACCAAACGTGGTACATGGATCGCCGGATCATCATACCGCGTACATCTCGTGGAGTTCGCGCTGCATGTTGTGGAGCCGAGTGTAGACCCCGTCCGGAACCTTGAGGAGTTCCTCATGTTTACCCTTCTCGACGATCAGGCCGTCCTTCATGACGAAGAGGCGGCTGGCGCGCGAAAGCGTGGAGAGGCGGTGCGCGATCGCGAAGACGGTACGGCCGGCGACAAGCCGGTCGATCGCCTCCTGAATTTTGCGTTCGGTCTCCGTATCGACGCTGCTGGTTGCCTCGTCGAGGATGAGGACCCTCGGGTTGTGCAGGATGGCACGGGCAATGGAGATACGCTGACGCTCGCCGCCGGACAGGGTGTGCCCGCGCTCGCCGACGACGGTGTCGTACCCGCTCGAGAGCTTCAGGATGAAGTCGTGGGCGTTCGCGGCCCGGGCGGCTGCGACCGCATCACCGAGATCGGCGTCGTGCTTGCCGTAGCGGATGTTCTCGAGGATGGAGCCGTGAAAGAGGTAGGGATCCTGCATGACCATCCCGATCTGGGCGCGGTAGTGCCCGAGATCGAGGCTGGCGATATCGTGCCCATCCACCGTAATGGTCCCGCTGTTGGCATCGAAGAACCGGGCGATCAAGTTGACCACCGTGGTTTTGCCTGCGCCCGAGGGACCGACCAGACCGATCATCTCACCGGGTTCCACATCGAAACTGATCCCCTTCAGAATCTGGCGCACCGGGTCGTAACCGAACGTGACGTCCTTGAAGGAGATGCGACCCTCCACCGGTTCGAGTCGTTTCGCGTCGGGCGCATTCACGATCTCCGGCTCGGTGTCGAGAATCTCAAAGACGCGGTGCGCCGAGCTGATCGATCGGTTGATCATCCGGGTCAGGAATCCGAACTGCTCGAGGGGCCCCACAAACATCCCCATGTAGAGCAGAAATGCGAAAAAGGTCCCGGTCGTCAGCGTCGGCGCAGTGTCAGCGGTTCCGAGCAGCCGCGGCAGGGCGAACGCCCAGACGAGCAGCGTGATCACGTTGAGAGCAAAGAAGATGACCGGCCAGTGGCTGGTCCAGACCTTCGAGATCAGCACGGCCTCGTCGAGCACCGCCTCGTTCCGGCGACTGAACCGGGCGCGTTCGTGGTCGCCCTGGTTGAACGCCTGCACCACGCGAATGCCCGGAATCGTGTCCGAGAGCACGGCGGTCATCTCGCTCCACCGGTGCCAGACGCGCATAAAAATGCGGTGCAGTTTCCGGCCCATGTAGATGATGAAAATGAAGATGAGCGGGACCGGCAGGATCAGGACGAGCCCGAGACGCCAGTCGAGCACGAGCAACACCACGGCGAGCCCGCACAGCATCAGCGCCGAGAGCACCAGCTCAGCCACGCCGAACGCGATGAAGTCCCAGATCCGGTCGGTGTCCGAACTGACGCGGCTGATCAGCGAGCCGGTCTGGTTCCGCGAGAAGAACCCGACCGAGAGCGTGTGTAGATGGTCGTACAACGTGCGGCGCAAATCGCGCGCGACCTTCTCGCCGACGACGGTGAGGCTGCGCAGGCGCAGCCAGAGGAAGATCTCGCGGGAGAGGTAGATGACCACGAGAATCGCGAGGATCATCCATCCCGCACGGTACGCCTCCTCCAGGGCGAGGTCGCCGCGCGTGTAAGGAGTGATGATATCGTCGATCAGATTGCGCGTCAGCATCGGGGGAGCCAGGGTAATCGCGGTGAACGCCGCCGCCGCGAAGAGCCCGAGAAGGAAGCTGGCGCGATACGGAGCGAGGTAGCCGACCAGCCGCCAGACAACCGATAGCTTGTCGCGCGTCACGGATCCCTGCCGGGTCTTCACCGGTTCCGCCACCGCCTCGGCGTAGAATCCATCCGCATCGGTCGGATGGATATCGCGGCCCTCCGCCTGCTGCTGCAGGACGAAGAGGATTGCGCCCATCGCGCCGCGCTGGCGAAAGCTGAAGCGGATGACCGCCAGCGCGGGCTGGTCCGGTTCGGCGAGCAGGGATACGGTCGTGCTGGAGAGGCCCGGCTCTTCCCGCACCTTGCGGACGGCCTCCCGTGGGATGTAGCGCATCGCATACTCCGAGCCACCTTCGGCACCACTCGATTCCCGGTTCGCCAGCGCGATCTCGCGCGGCCCGAGCACGACCCACATCTCGGTCTGCCGCAGGCCGCCGTCGAGATCCGCGAGGGCGTAAAGCTGGGGCGGTTCCCCCGCCCATCGCGCTTCCAGGCGCGTGCGGAGCGAGTCCGGCAGGCATTCGGGCTGTTCGAAAAATCGGCGGATGATACCGCGGTTCTGTTGTAGTTTTGGAGCGTTCATCGGAGTTGCGGTATCAATCCGGCGTTGGGCGGACGCTGCGGGCGCAGGAAGGCGCGACAGCAGAATCCCGGCAGCGTAACGCGACGCCGCACGCATGAGATCACAGGATACCGTTTGAGATGAGCAACGCGCGGCGAACCGCACGGGGAAGAGGGGGAGAGTTACTTCTGTTAATACGACAGCGGCGCTCCGGAGGTCGAACCGTTTGCATCGGTTCGAATCAGTGGGGGGAAAGCCCGGTATCGCGGCGCCGCGCAGCTTTCCGCTCCCTATCGAAGGGAATATGGATGCTTCAGAAGAATCATGGGACAGGACTCCATTTCAACGGGTGAGCGGGACAGGCTTGAGACAAACGTTATGCTCGGCAAGTCTTTTTTCTAAAATCTCTGCCATTTTTTCTCATTCCCAAGCGAACTCGATATCGCCGGTTGCAGGTGCGGGGGTTCAACCCCGCGGCGTTCGCAGCTTCTCCGCCGTGTAGATTGCTTTCAGTAACTGGAAATCTTTGCTCTTCGAGGTGCTGATGAAGCAGTAGTCGAACTGCCGCCACTGTTCGATTTCCGATTCGGCAGTGCGGATACGCCGGGCGATCTCGTCGTCCCGCCCGGGATCCCGGCGCTGCAGGCGGGAACGCAGCTGATCCAGGTCGCGCGGTTTGATAAAGACCGTGACAAGCCGGTCGCAGAGAACGGGATCGGTCGCAGCAATCGCTCGATAATGCGCGGCGCCCGCGACATCGACGTTCATAATCAGGTCGGTGCCGGCTCCGAGTTTGCCTGCGATCTCTTCCTTGGGCGCCCCGTACGAATAACGACCGTGGACAACAGCGCATTCGTAGAAGCCATCATCGCGCTGTTTCTCGGCAAACGCCTCCTCGCTGAGAAAGTAGTAATCGACCCCGTCGGTTTCGCCTGATCGGCGGGGTCGCGTGGTCGCCGTAACCACGCGCTGGAGCGCCGGTTCGAAGGTGCGGATCAGGCGCTCGCGCAGCGTGGTTTTCCCGCTCCCGGCCGGGCCGGCGACGATGAGCAGCAGCGATCGATTCTCGGGAGCAGCGTCCATGGCGCTCAATAGCTAAATGTCGCCCCGAATAGAATCAACCCGTAAACCGCGCAGACCGCCCCGAAACACCGCGCTCTGAGCGGGACGGCGAAAAGCCATTCGAGCAGGTCGCGCATCCGGTACGGCACGGTTCCGAAGTACAGCGCGAGCACGATCATGGCATACACAAACGAAACCAGAAAGAGGCGTCCCGGTTGCTCGTAGTGCATGTAGGCCGCATTCAGGAGCGCGTGCGCCGCCATAAGGATCAGAATCGCACCGGCCCGCACGATCAGGAAATCTTTCAGAAAATACCAGGAAAGGATTGCCAACGCCAGAAATACGACGAACGCGAAATGCTTGTAGTCCCCGAAATCCGCCGGTCCCCACTGCGTCACTTTAAAAAGAAACCACACCGTCGCCACTGCAAGGACGATGATCGCCGCACGGTCCGAGCGAAGCAGGCAGATCGCCCGCTTTCGGACCCGGGGGTGGTTCGCGATGAAGAACGCGCCCAGAATCACCAGAACAAACGCAGTGAGGAGCGTGGCGGAAAGAAGCGTCATCGGGAACCCGTGCCGCAGGGCAGCACCGCTGAGGTTGCTCGCCCGGTCGAGATGGCTTCGCCTCCGGTACCGGCGGAATCCTCCACCCCGGAGAGGACCAGCTCGCCGAGAAGCGTGCTGACGGTCGCGTCCGTGATCCGGACCGGAACGATTTCCCCCACCAGGCGGGCGGTTCCGGGAAAGACCACCTTGCGGTTGCCGGGATTTCGGCCCATGTACATGCCTTCGCCCTTCCGGGCCAAGCCCTCCACGAGCACCGGTTCCACCGCGCCACACCGACCGCGGTTGCGCGAGAGAGAGTGGCGCTGGAGGATCTCCAGAAGGGTCTGGTTGCGTGCCTCCTTAACCTCCTGCGGCACCTGGTCGGCCATCTCCGCCGCACGGGTCCCGCTGCGCACCGAGTACTTGAAGATAAACGCCATATCGAATCCGATCGCCTCGAACAACGCACGCGTCTGCTCAAAATCCGCCTCCGTCTCACCGGGAAATCCAACGATGATGTCGGTGGAGAAATACATCCCCGGCACAACCGCGCGTAAATCCTCCACGATCTGCAGGAACCGCTCCGCCGAATAGGGCCGGTTCATCGCGCGCAGGATGCGGTTCGATCCGCTCTGCATCGGCAGGTGCACGTACGGCATCAGCTTCGGGAGCTCGCGGTAGGCGGCGACGAGGTCGGCCTTGAATCCGCGCGGGTGCGGCGAGGTGAAGCGAATCCGCTCGATCCCGTCCACCTCGCTGACCGCTTCCAGGAGCTGGACGAACGGTGATTTTCCGTTCCGGCCCGGGATTACACCACGTCCGTAGCTGGTGACAATCTGGCCGAGCAGCGTCACTTCACGGGTTCCCGATGCAGCGAGCTCCCGGACCTCGTCGACAATCTCCTCAATCGGCCGGCAGCGCTCGCGGCCGCGCGTCTTCGGAACGATGCAGAAGCTGCAGTTCATGTTGCACCCCTGCATGATCGAGACGAACGCCGCGATCTGCCGCGCGTTCTTGTAATCGCTATGCTCGCGAATCCGGTTCTGCGAACCCTCCTCCACGTCCAGATCCACCAGCGTCGCCGGACGCGGACCCAGCCCCTTCTCGCTCGCGAACAGGTTGTCGAGGAGGTCCGGAACCCGGTGAAACTTCTGCGTACCGACAAGCAGATCGAGGTCGGGGAGGCGATCGAGCAGGTCGGTGCCGCGGTTCTGCGCCATGCATCCCATCACACCGAGCATCAGCCGTCCGCCGTCGCGCTTGCGCCGGGCGAGGTGGCCGGCCTTGCCGATCGCCTTCTGCTCGGCCTGATCGCGCACCGCGCATGTATTGAGCAGAATCACATCCGCCTCGTCCTCGTCTGCCACAATCGCGTACCCGCGGTTGCGCAACAGCGCCGCCACCGCCTCGCTGTCGCGCACGTTCATCTGGCAGCCGTAGGTCTTGATGTAGACGCGGTTCATTTTCCGGAAAACCCCGCAAGTTGCCCGCTTTACTCTTGCCGGTCAATGTCGAAAACCCAATGGTGCGCGCTGGAATGCGTTATTACGCCTTCTCCAGACGAAACCAGCAAAGCACATGAGCCTGAGTTCCACCGACAAACGAGAATTGATGCGGACCATGCTGGCGAGTCGCCTAGGCGACCTCCGCGAACAAAGCCTCATCCGCCAGGGGAAGGGAATGTTTCACGTCTCGGGAATGGGACACGAGGGACTGGCCGCCATCGGGCGCCAGATGCAGCCGGAAGACTACCTCGCGCCATACTACCGGGATCGCGCCCTCGTCCAGGCACGCGGACTGTCCACCTACGAAATCGCGCTCGAGTTCTTCGCCAAACGCGCCAGCGCCAGCGGGGGACGACAGATGCCCGGCCACTTCTCCTCGCGCCGCCTCAACATCTGGAGCCTCCCCTCCCCCGTCGCCGCCAACCTCCTTCCCGCCTGCGGAATCGCGTGGGGCATGAAAATGGATCGAGCAAACGGAGTCGTGATCGCCACCTGCGGCGATGCCGCCACCCGCCAGGGGGACTTCTATGAGGCCGGCAGCCTCGCCAAGGAAATGGACCTTCCCATGCTCTTCATCGTCGAGGACAACGGCATCGGAATCAGCAGCGTCACCGAGAAGACAACCCCGAAGGGACTCCGCCTGCTCAAGGAAGAGAAATGGGTCCAGCTCGACGGCATCGATATCGAGGCAATGCACCGTGCCGGCAGTGAAGCACTTGCACATATCCGCGCCGGGAACGGGCCCGTCTTCATGTGGTGTCGGACCGAACGCATGTCCAGCCACTCGAGCGCCGACGACCAGCGCAAATACCGCGATCCCGCATCCCTCGACGGACTCGCCAGCCGATGCCCCGTCGCCGCGTTCAAGGAACGGCTCGTCGCGGACGGCGTCCTCAGCGCTGACGAGTGCGAGGAACTCGAAAAAGAGGTAGAAGCCGAGGTCCGCCGCGATTACCGCCGCGCCGAACAGGAGAGCGACCCCGGACCGGAGGAAGCAACGACCCACGTCTACGGATCCGCCGACCGGGTTCCTGACCTGGATCTCGACCTCGGCGAACGCACCCGGCTGGTCGACGCCGTCAACGGCATCTTCCACCGTGCACTCGAATCAAGCCGCGAATTCGTCTTCTACGGACAGGATATCGCCGATCCCAAAGGCGGCGTATTCAGCCTGACCAAAGGTCTTTCCTCCGCCTACCCCGATAATGTCTTCAACTCCCCCCTCGCCGAGTCCACCATCCTCGGCGTCGCATGCGGCCTCGCCTCCTACGGCAAACGCCCCGTCTTCGAAATCCAGTTCATCGACTTCATCTACCCGGGTTGGAACCAGCTCATCTCCAACCTCGCCACCCTGCGCTGGAGAAGCTTCGGCGAATGGAAATGCCCGTGCGTCATCTACGCCCCCTACGGCGCATACCTCCCCGGCGGCGCCGTCTGGCACAGCCAGGCGCAGGAGAGCGCGATCGCTCACTTCCCCGGACTCCGCATCTGCGTCCCCAGCACCCCGGAGGATGCCGCCGGACTCTTCTGGTCCGCCATGCAGGGCCAGGATCCCGTCGTGATCCTCATCCCGAAGCACTTGCTCTGGAAAGAAAAGTCCCTAAACGGTGACATTACGGCGGTGCCGTTGGGAAAAGCGCGGTTGGTCCGCCAGGGCACGGACGTAACGGTGGTGACATGGGGCAACTGCGTGGAGATTGCGGAGGCGGCAGTCGAATCTTTGGGCGAGAATGCAAGCGTGGAGTTGATCGATTTGCGGACGGTGGCCCCATGGGATCAGGCGACGGTCAAGGCCTCGGTACGGAACACGCGGCGGCTGGTTGTGGTGCAGGAGGACACGGAATCCTGCTCGATCGGCCAGATGATTCTGGCGACCCTTACGGCGGACCCCGAGCTTTGGGAAACCTTTGTGACGCCGCCGATGCTTGTGAGCAAAGGCGACGTCTTTGTCGGTTACGCGCACGCCTACGAGTACGGTGTGCTTCCCGACAAGAGCGGGGTGGCCCGTGCTATCCGCAATGTCCTCGGCGGCACCCGCGAACGTCGGGGTCATGAGACCGTTGCGGCGCGTGCTCCGTTGGCGGACGGGACCGAGGAGACCGGCAAGGTCATGCTGCGGGCGTTCGCCGACGCCGACATCACGGAACCGGTCCGGCGCCGGGAGGAGATACGCGTACCGCTCCTCGGCGAGGGAATCACACACGCACGGGTGATCCAGCTGATCAAGAAGCCGGACGAATCGGTCGAGGAGGACGATCCCATCTGCGAATTGGAGACGGACAAGGCGCTTTTTCCCGTAGAGAGTCAGTTCACCGGAATCCTGAAGGAGTGGCTGGTATCCGAAGAGGACGAGGTGGAGGTGGGCCAGCCGATCGCGATTCTCGAGAGCGAAGAGGAGGTGGAATCGCATCCGCGCCGCATTCCGGTTGAGCGACGGGAAACCGCTCCGAGCGCATCTCCGGCCATACCGACGCCGAGCGGGGGTGGACTCGCTCAGCATGTGATCGGGCAGATGAAGAACGTGGTGCCGACACACATGACGGTCAAGGCGCCCTGGGAGGCGATTCGGGCGGCCCGTGCCGCGGCGAAGGAGCGCTACGGCGACGACGCCCCATCCCCGACCGTCATGGTGGCCTGGTGTATCGTCAAGGCGATGGAGAAGCATTCGATCTTCTGCTGCACGATCAACGCCCGCGACACACTGACCCATTGCGAGGATTTTGATTTCGGCGTCGCCGTCTCGCTTCAGAACGACGCGCTCGATACCGCGGTGATTCCGAAGGCACGCCACTTGAGCCAGGAGGCATTTGCGCAAGGGTACGGAGCTGCGGTGCGCGCGGCACGGGCCGGCAACCCGGCCTCCAAGGTCCGCACGCCGTTGATCCTGACGAGCATGGGAGGGTTCAACGTGCGCAGCGCGTTGCCGGTCGTGGTCCCGCCCGCGATCGCCACACTCTTCGTCGGCGAGGCCCACCACGATCTGCGTCCCGGCGAGTCCGGTCCCGGCGAATGGGTCAACCTCTGCCTGAGCTTCGACCACCGGTGGATCAACGGGGTCGCGGGCGCCGCCTTCTTGTCCGACGTGCGCGCGTTCATGCAGCAGTACGAGCTCCCCTCCTGAACGCACGCTCGGGCGCCGGCTGAGCGCTCCCGGCAGGTTGCTAATCCTCCTGTTTCGGCGCGGCCTGTTTGCGCGGAGCGCGTTTGCGGGCTGTCTTCTTGGTCGCTGTCTTGCGAGGCGTCCGCTTGCGGGCGGACTGCTTCTTTGCGGCTTTTTTAGAATTCTCCTCCCCACCCGTGGATGCGGGCTTATCGGCCTCTGTGGAACTCGAGTCGGATGGGGGTTTCGTTCCCTCCGCCGCGGTTGCGCCGGAGCGGGACCGGTTGCGCCCGCCGCGCCTCCGCCGCGATTTCGGCCGGGATTCGGCCGGGGGCTCCGCTTCACTCGCATCAGGCGCGGGACGCTCCGTTTTCGCCGGCTGCTCGGAGGGCGCCTTGGTCACCTCATCGGCGCCCCCTTGCGCCGCCTTCCGCTTCCGGCTGGGCCGGCCGCCTCGACGGCCGCGCGCCTCACCTCGCTCCTCCCGTTCCTCCTCCGCTTCAAGTCGCTCCTCCTCCTCTTCCTCGGCCTGTCGAATCTCCTCACTGGCCTGCACCAGCGCACCGACATTGGACGGCGTCAGCGGGCTGGCCGCCAGCTCCCCGGATGGCTTCGGGTACGGCACGTTCATCGGCGGAGGATCCTCCACTCCCGTCTCGCGCTGGGGACGTATCACCATCTCCGTAACAATGTTGCCGTGGCGATCCATGAGGATATCGGCAACCGCCTCGGCAATCACCCTCGGATCGATGGCATTGCGCGCCGAGGGCGCGGTCACCCCGCCCTCGACGCGGCGCGGATTCGGATAGGGGAAGATCGTGCTCACCTTGATCCCGCGCTCGCGCACGGTTTCGAACAAAGCCTCGTTCATCCAGCGAAGCCCGCCCGACGCCGCCACCCCGACCAGCCCGCCCCGGGCATTCTCCGACGCCGTTGGAGAGAGCGACACGATGAAGCCGTGAGCCCGTTCCAGCGATTGCAGGCACCACCGGGTCAGCAACAGCGGACAGAGCAGGTTCACCCGCAGAACCGAAGCAATCTCCTCGGGAGGGGCCTCCTCAAACGTCCCCTGCAGCGAGCGTTTCGCGTTGTGGACGACACCGTAGAGCATGCGCTCCCGATCGAGCACCGACTGTACGGCCTCTTCCAGCCGAACGGGATCGGATAGATCGCACGGGACGGGATGGAAGGCGCTGCTGCGGAGCGGAACATCCTGGTAGTTTCCACCCAGTCCGTAAACGGAGAACCCGCGTTCCACGAGGCTGCGCGCGATGGCGAGGCCGACCCCGGAAGCGGCCCCGGTGACAATTACGGCATCCATATTCGCCGGATCAAAAAATAGAAGGAACGGATCGCCGCCCCGACGCGGGGGATCGACTCAACGTACTGCATGAAACAGTTTAGAAGCATAGTTGGGGTCAGGTTGATTCAGTTAAACCCCAGCATGAATGTGGCGCGTCCGGGAAGCAAACTGATTTTGGCCGGGAACCGCGAGCGCCGCACGCGGTCGTAGTGCTCCTCCGGCCGCAATAAACGATTGACCTGCCGGACTCAACCGAACACAACCACCGTTATGCATTCATCGATACTCCGTACCGTGTGGCGAACCGTTTTGGTCGCGGCGTTTATCACCGCAACCGCCTCGGCTCAGACACCGCCTCCTCCCCCACCACCGGATCAAGCTCCGCCGCCGCCGCCGGACCGCGCGCCGCCGCCCGGGATGCCCGACATGCCCGATGCGGACGCCGCATCCGAGGAGGAGCGGGAACAGGCGCTGCATGCGATGGGCTGGTCGATGGGCCAGAGCCTGAACCTGCACATGGGCTTCTCCGACGCGGACCTTGACCTGATTTTCAAGGGCCTCCGCGAGGCCTCCGAGGGCGGCGAGCCGCCTGAAAACCTGGAGGAGATGCTGCCGCTGGCCCGCGCCATCTACGTCCAACTGCAGAACGACTACCGCCAACAGCAGGAAGCCATGGCCGCCGAGATCGCCAAAGAGAACCTCGCAGAAGCTGAGACGTATTTCGCGGAACTCGCCGAGCAGGAGGGAATCGAACAGACAGAAAGCGGCCTCTTTTATGAAATCCTCGAGTCCGGGTCGGAAAAACAGGCCGGCCCGCGCGATCGCGTAAAAGTTCTCTACACCGGCCGCCTGACCGACGGGACCGAGTTCGACAGCGCAACCGACCGCGATCGGCCGGCGAATTTCGGAGTCAACCGCGTCGTGCCCGGGTTCTCTGAAGGGCTCCAGCTCATCGGTGAAGGGGGTAAGATCCGCCTGCATATTCCCGCCGAGCTTGGATACGGCACCGGCCCCCAGCGGCCGGACAGTCCGATCGAACCCGGCAGCACCCTCATATTCGACGTGGAGGTCCTGGAGGTTATTCCGGCGCCGGAACGGCCGACCGGCACACCGCGCACCGCGCCCAATCGCGGAACTCCGCCCCCGCCGCCCCCGGACATGCAGCCGCCCGGTCCTCCGCCGGATGTAACACCTCCGCCCCCGCCGTCACATCCGCCGCCATCGCGGCCGGATCAGGATGACGGTGCGTGATTGCAGCACCCCGGTTCGATCAGAATACAACGTGCTTCCGGCATTTTTGTGGTGCCGACGGTTTGAAACATTCCGGCATCTCCGTCTGGATGCACCCCGGCAGGGTGTGAGTGGCGGTGTGGGGCTCTTGCCTACGCAGAGCCGCGGCGGCGCGACATGCCCGCCTTCTTCAGGCGGAATCCCACGCGTCCGCCTCCTGCTGATGGGACCGAATAAGAAAAACGCCTCCCGGGCAGGAGGCGTTTTTCTGTGCAGGGAGGCGCCGGCAGCGGCCTCGTACCGTGCGTTGACACACGGGATTATTCCACGGGAATCCTGCGGGGTTTGATCGTTTCGGCTTTCGGCAGTGTCAACGTCAACACCCCGTCCTCAACATGCGCTGAAATACGGTCGCCGTCGACGTCCACGTTGAGCTGCAATTCGAGATGATAGCTGTCGGATCGGCGCTCCCGGTGCAGCGGGCGCCAGCCTTCCGGGAGGTCCCGGTCGCGGGTACCGCTGACCGTGAGCATGTCGTTCTCATACGTGATGTCGACACCGCTCTTCCGGACTCCAGGCATGAAGACCCGGACTTCGAAGTTTTCATTGCGATCATCCACTTCGTAGTACGGCCGCAGATACCGCAACCGGGTTCCGTCGCCGCTCTGCCGCTGTGCGGCCGGATCCGACGCCTGCTGTTTGCTGAGTGTGGTCATGGTCAATTCCTCCTTGTTAAAAGGTTGATGGGTTGTTGTGTGATGAGCGCGCCGCGCGGCTCAGTTGACCTGAATCGCGCGCGGCTTGCGTCCTTCCTGCTTAGGCATCGTGACGGTCAGAATTCCATCCTCCAGATGGGCTTTGACCTTGTCTGCATCAATGCCGTCAGGAACGTTCACGGAGCGCGTGAAGGCAAAACGACTCTGCCGGCCTTCATCGCCCTGCTCCTCCCGCTTTGCGCTGATGGTGAGCACCGCGTTCTCCAGTTCGATGTCGATTTCATCCTTCTTCACCCCGGGGACTTCGAACTGCGCGTGATAGTTCTCCTCGTCTTCGTAGAACTCCACCGTCGGCCGCCAAGCCGCCGGAGCGCGTGTTCCAAGCCCCTCCAGGAACTGGGTGAGCGGGTGGATGTCGTTCCAAGTGTCACCGAACCAGCTGTCAAACCGGGTCAATGTCGGGTCATCTCTACGTATCAGTTGCATTGCCATTCCCTCCTTTCCAAATTTCAGATTTAGGTTGGTTTCCACGTCAATTCCTGATATTGCAGGATGCGTGCCACGAGCGTTTAATATGTAAGATATTGATTATTAATATAATACAGAGACCGCACCCAGAGAGGGGCGTGTCAGAATGTCCCGTTCCCGCGCCCCCTGCCCACCCCGTTGTGCAAGAGTGACCGCAGGGGGATGCGACAGGCGGAGAGCCCAGGAAAACGGGCTTCCCAGTTCCGGTCCCGAACTCGGGCATTGCTTGCGCGAATGCGCGCGCGAGGTTGCGCTAAGTCACATCTCCGCGCAAGCGGACGACCGTCGCCCCCCAGGCGCCGCCGCCGGAACCGCCAAGCTCGAACGACGCGACGTGCGGGCTCTTGCGCAGCTGTGCGTGAACGAGTTCGCGCAGCGCGCCCGTTCCTTTGCCATGGACGATTCGAACGTCGCGAATCCCCTGTTCAAGGCAGGCCTCAAAGTAGTCCGGGAGCAAGGACTTGACCTCGTTGGGGCGGAAGTTGTGCAGGTCCAGAACCCCGTCGATCGGCTGCTCCACAGGCTCGCTCATCTCAAACGGGTCATCCGGCTGTTCATGCGCAACCATCGCGGTATCCTCTCTAGTCAAAGATGCGCTTGGCCTTCTCCCAGAAACTGTCCTCCATCGGGTGATCGGCGTCACCGCATGCGACGGCGAATTCCTCGAGTTTGCGCTTCTGTTCGGCGTTGAGCTTCTTGGGAACCTCGATGAACACGCGGACGAGCTGATCCCCGGACCGACCGGTGTGGACGTTGGGAAGCCCGCGATCGCGCAAACGAAAGACCGTTCCATCTTTCGTGCCGGCCGGAATCTTCAGGGAAACGCGCCCGGACTCCCTTGAGAGCGTCGGGACTTCGATACTCCCGCCCAGGGCCGCGAGCGTGAACTTGATCGGGATCTCGCAGTAGAGGTCGTCGCCGCGGCGTTCGAAGATGTCGTGTTCCTTGACGTGGATGACGACGTAGAGGTCGCCGGGCGGAGCGCCCCGGATGCCGGCCTCGCCGTTCCCGGCCGATCGGAGCTTGTAGCCCGTATCGATCCCGGCCGGGATCTTCAGCTTGATGCTCCGATTCGTCTCCACGCGTCCGCTCCCGTCGCAGGAGCGGCACGGATTCTCAACCACTTCACCCGCGCCGTGACAGGCCGGGCACGTCTGCCGAATACTGAAAAACCCGCGGGAGGAAGTCACCTGCCCCATTCCGCCGCACGTACCGCATCGGGTGCGCGATGATCCCGGCTCCGCCCCGGAGCCGTCGCAGTGCTCACAGCTCATGAGACTGCGGTAAGAAATCTCTTTTTCGACCCCTTTCACCGCCTCGATCAGGGAGATCTCCAGGTCGTAGCGCAGGTCGCTCCCCTGTCGCGAGGTCTGGCCTCCGGCCCCTCCTCCTCCACCGAAGAATTCCTCGAAGATGCTGCCGCCGGAGCCGGCGCCGAAGACCTCGCGGAAGACGTCGAAGGGATCGTGAAACCCGCCGCCGCCGCGCGGAGCACTGCCCGCCCCCTGGAACGCCGCGTGTCCGTAACGGTCGTACGCCGCGCGCTTCTCCGGGTCTTTCAAAACCTCGTAGGCCTCGGCGAGTTCCTTGAACCGGGCTTCCGCCTCCGCATCGCCGCGGTTCTTGTCGGGGTGATACTGCACCGCCTTTTTGCGGTAGGCTTTCTTAACTTCGTCGGGCGACGCGTCGCGCCCGACCCCAAGCACGTCATAGTAATCCTGATTCGCCATGACTGTCAGGAGGAATCTCCGCCCTTTTTCGTGGAAGCATTCTGTCTCTCGGAATCGCCTTCCTGGTTTGCACTCTCCGAACCCGACACCACCTCGGATGCCGGGCCGCTCGATACGACCACAACCGCGGGACGCAGCAAGCGGTCCCGCAACTTGTAGCCAATTCTCTGGACGAAACTGACCTTTCCTTCCGCGAACGCATCGCTCGGCTGATGGGAGACCGCCTCGTGGAAATTCGGATCGAATTCCGCTCCCAGCGGTTCGATCGCCTCGAGACCGTGCTGCTCGAGGACCTGTTCGAACTGGGTCTGCACGATGCCGATCCCGTCCAGGACGGATTTGGCCTCCGGATGGTGTTCGCGCGCCGCGTCGAGTCCGAGCTTGAGATTGTCGAGCACAGGCAGGAGATCCTCGACGAGTCCGGCCGCCGCAACGGCGCGCACGTCGTCCTTCTCCCGAGCCATCCGCCGACGGTAGTTCTCAAAATCAGCCACCGAGCGCAGCATGCGCTGCCGGTAGTCTTCCCGCTCGGCGCTCAGTTGATCGAGTTTCTCCAGCAACGCCGAAGTCTCCTGCGACGACTCGGGTTCGCTGCCGCCCGAACCGGCAGCCCGGGACGCTTCCTCCTCCGCTTCGCTCGCGGATTCGGACCCGCGAGTTTCCGCGGCGGAGTCCGGGGTTTCGGGCTCCGCCTCCCCGGAGTCATCGCGCTGCTGCGCGTCGGGTGACTTGCCGTGCCGCTGCTTTGAATGGTTGGTTTTTGCCATGGGTCGAAACCTTGATGAGTAAGCGTCAACGAGCGGCCATGACAACCATTAATTGACCGGGTTCCTCTCGATCTCGGCGAGCACCGCTGTGATCGCCGCTTCGAGGGAGTCCAGATCGCGCAGTTCCACCTCGATCTCCACCGGAATCTCGGTTTCGCGCAGCTCGACCCCCGAATCATCAATCTGCCGGATCACATCGAGGCGAAAGCTCAACTCGCGGATCCGGATCTCCGGAAGCACGCGGTCCGCACGCTCGAAAGCGCCTGCAAGCTCCAGGTGCTCGCGAAAGTAATCGAAGTTGGTTTGTCCGTCCTCGAGTCGCGCCAGCGTGACCCGGTTCACGTGAAGCGTCACGGTGTCGATCACGTACGGCCTGCTCATAACCTCCAATGGATGCGCTACGATGCTCGCTTCCGCGAGGTCAACAAAGCTCTTCCAGGGCCAGTCCGCAGGGTTTTCTACGATCGTCTCCCGGACCTCGATTCTCCCGCGCCACGGGTCGAATTCGAAGCTCCCGATATCGACCTGAAAGCCGGTGCGCTCATGAATCTCGCGTTCCAGCCACCACGGCACCGCCCAGTTGATCGCTAGGACCGCCGAAAACGCGAGCACGGCCAGGGCGAGGAAGCATGAGAACACGATTAGAAACAACCTGAACAAGCAGCCCATTGCGGTAAGGGGGTAAGGGTTGACATGGCGGAGATGGAATAGCGCCGGTTTGTCCCGCTTCTACACCGCCGTTCACGGCGCCGGAGCGACTCCTCCAGAGCGGGATGCGCCAAAGCGATCGGTTACCAAGAGGATACTGGGGGTTTCTGCGATAAAAGTCCCGCCAAATGCGTACGGAAGAAGGAGGTTCACACCCCATTCATAAACATCGTCTCCCGCGCGGAGCCGCCCGGACACCAGGTGGAGAAGGCGCGGTTCCTCCTCGGCCGCAAACGCCACCGAGTCGCCCCGATCGAGCTGCAGGCGGCGCAATCGGAATTCCCGCGAATCGGCCAGCAGCAATTCGCCGTCGACCTCCGCTGTGTGGAAAAGCTCCGGTTCGGTGTCGCTGAAGTCGATCGAACGCAGGGACTCGGCGACGTGGAGTTCCCGGGGCTTACCGTCGAGTCCGACACGCCCCCAATCGTAGACCCGGTACGTTGTGTCGGAGTTCTGTTGGATCTCCAGGATAAAGTTGCCCCCATCGATCGCATGCAAGCGTCCGCTCGGCACAAAGAGACTGTCGCCGGCACGGGCGGGGAGACGCGGAACAAGCGCCTCCAACCGGTTCTCCCGAAGCGCCCGCTCAAACCCCTCCCGCGTCACCCCTTCCTTCAGACCGGCCAGCAGAGCGGCATCCGGGTCGGCTTGTGCAATGAACCAGTTCTCCGTCTTCGGTTCGCCTCCCAGCTCCGCCGCCACTTCCGCCGGCGGGTGGACCTGGAGGCTGAGCCGTTCCCGGCAATCGAGCCACTTCACGAGGATGGGAAACCGGCGCTCGGCATCCCACCCGGGTCCCATACAGGCATGGGGGTCGTCGCGGATCAACGCGCGTAGCGATCGCCCGTCAAACGCTCCCCCCCGCGCCCGGGAGCACGCCTCCGAACGGTCAACGATCTCCCAGCTCTCTCCGAACGGTTTGCCTTGCTCTGGAAGCGTGCGACCGGGTATGGAAGCGAGTTTTCGCCCCCCCCAAACACGTTCTTGATATATCGGTGCAAAAGCTATAGGTTCCGTCATCTTTAATTCGGGTCTCTCATTGCATCAGCCGCCTGTCGGCCGCGTTCTTCTGTCTGCGGGAGTCTGCAGGAATCCTCACCGCACAAAATCCCAAAACCATGGCCACTCCGCAATAAAATCTTGCACGAGCCTCGCAGGCTCCTAGCTCCCGGTTACACAGAAAATGGCGAAGACAAAAGCAAAGGCAAACAAGGCGACCGGCCCGGCCCCTACGTTCTCCGGTAAACGGGGACGGCGCCGGCCTTTTTTGGCGGCGCTCTGCCTGATCGCGTCAATCATGATGCTGATCTCATTGATCGATTATAACGAACATCAGAACTGGCGCTTTCACGAGCCGGTTCAGGAGATCAACCTGGGCGGCGAAGTCGGAGTGAACCTGGCCTATTACAGTCTCAACGCTCTTGGGTGGATCGCCTACTCGCTTCCGGTATTCCTGCTGTGGCTCGCATACATGCTTTTCTTCCGGCACGGGCACCGGCTGCGAACCGGCCGAATCGCCGCGCTCGTGCTCAGCATCGTCAGCCTCTGCGTCCTCCTCACGCTGGCGGAACAACAATGGATGCTCGAGCCGGACGGGGAGGAGCACGGGTTCACCAGCAACACCCTGCCATACGGCACGGGGGGGTTCACCGGACACACCCTCTATCGATCCTACCTCGAGGCGTCGATTGGAATGGGCGGCACCATCGTCGTCTTCAGCATTCTCCTGTTGTTCTCCATCGGCTACCTCACGTACGACAATGTCCTTCGCATCCTGCAACGAATTCCGCCAATGGTCCAACCATGGTGGGAGCGACGGCGGGAGAAGGCCCGCCAGCGCCGCGAAGCCCGCGCCACCCGCAAAGCCGAGAAGGTCCGTCGGCGAGCCGAGGACCGCGCCGCCCGAAAGGCCGAGAAGGACGCGCGCAAAACCGACAAGGACGACGATCAGGAGGAAGCGGACATTTCGCGCACCGTGATTCCGAGGCGGAAGCCGGCGGAGCCTCCGCTCGATGCATCCGCCGGCGATCGCGATTCCGGCTCATCCGGAGCGATGATCGAGGAGCCCGAGCCTCCGCCTCCGCCCGAGGAGGCCCCAAAACAACAGACCAATGGAGCCAATGCCCGGCGCAGCTCACGAAAGCACCCCGAAGAAGCCAACGGCGGAAACCTGAAGATCATCAAGGGCGAGCCGGTGCGCAAGGCCGCCCGCCCGGTACCGAACAAAAAGGGGAACTATGCTTTTCCGCCGCTCGATCTCCTGCATGAACCCGACCCGGAGCCGGAGACGCAATCGCCGGCGAATCACAAACGGACCGCCGAAATCCTCGTCCGCACGCTCGGAGAGTTCGGCGTCAAGGTCACCATGGGCGAGGTCCACACGGGTCCGGTCATCACCCGTTACGATGTCTACCCCGCCGCCGGGGTTCGGGTCGAGAAAATCGTCAACCTCGATAAGAACCTCGCCCTCGCGTTGAAGGCGCTCTCGGTGCGAATCCTCGCGCCAGTCCCCGGCAAGGGGTGCGTCGGGATCGAAGTGCCAAACGAGAAGCCTCAGTCGGTCTACATCCGCGATATCCTTGAGTCGGAGGACTGGGTGAACCACAAGGGGGAGATCCCGATCGCTCTGGGCAAGGAGGTGAGCGGGAAACCATTGGTGACCGACCTCACGCGAATGCCGCATCTGTTGATTGCCGGCAGCACCGGGGCCGGCAAGACGGTTTGTATCAACTCCGTGGTCACATCTCTTCTGTACCACAGCAGCCCGGAGGACCTGCGGTTTGTCATGGTCGACCCGAAGATTGTCGAACTGCAGGCCTACAATTCCCTCCCCCACATGCTGATCCCGGTCGTAACCGATCCAAAGAAAGTTCCCGGGGCATTGAAATATTTGTTGAACGAAATGGAGCGGCGCTACCATATGTTCGCCAGCGTGGGCGCGCGGAACGTCGCCGGGTACAATGCAAAAATGGCACGGAAATCGGATGCCGAGGCTGACGAACACGCTCGCGAGCTCGACCGCGACCTCTCTCCCGAAGAACGCGCCGCCGTCAGCGCAATCGAGGTACCGCGCGACCGGGAACTCGATCTGCCCGAAAAACTCCCTTACATCGTCGTCATCGTCGATGAACTCGCCGACCTGATGATGGTCGCCCCCGCCGATATCGAGACCGGAATAGCCCGCCTCGCCCAGCTGGCGCGCGCCGCCGGAATTCACCTGATTATCGCCACACAACGACCCTCGGTCAACGTCATCACCGGGGTGATCAAGGCCAACCTCCCCAGTCGCATTTCCTTCAAGGTGGCCGCCAAGGTGGACAGTCGCACGATCCTCGACACCATGGGAGCCGATCACCTGATCGGCCGCGGCGATTTACTCTTTCTTCCCCCGGGGAGTTCAGACCTCATCCGCGCCCAGGGCGCGTTCATCAGCGATGATGAAATCACTGCCATCATCGATTACCTCAAGCAGAATGGCGAGCCGGAGTTCGACGAGGAGTTCCAGCGCAGCGTCGAGGAGGGGGTTTCGGAAGACGGGAACGGTGATGGTGAGCGATCCGAGGAGGACGACGAGATGCTCGCCCCCGCACTCGATGTTCTCAGGACCACCAAGCGGGCTTCCACCTCGATGATTCAGCGGAAGTTGAAAATCGGTTACAACCGGGCTGCACGGATCATGGAAACCCTCGAGGACCGCGGCATCGTCGGCCCCGACAACGGCTCCCAGCCCCGGGAAATCCTTCGCGACCTGGATTCGCTGTAAGAGGCGGGCTCGAAAATACCCCCGAACTGAACCCGTCCACCGCCCTCCGCAGCCCCGCGGCGTCGAGGGTTTCCGCGACGAACGGGAGTCGTCGGACAAACCGGCCAAGAAAGCACCGCCAAACAGACACTGAGAAATGAAGATTATACGAATCGAAACCTGGGCCTCCACGCGCGTAGGCTTTGTACGAATCGAGACGGACAGCAGACACGAAGGATGGGGACAGCTCTCGCCGTTCAACGCGGATCTCACCGCGGAGCTGCTCCATCGCCTCCTGGCGCGGCGCACGCTCGGCACCGACCCCATCGATCACGAGCAATTGATCGAAGACCTGGAGCGGCACAACCATAAGTTCATCGGCACCTTCCTATACCGCGCCCTGTGCGGAATCGACGGAGCCCTGTGGGATCTGCGAGGAAAACTCGAAGGGAAAGCGGTCTGCGAACTCCTGGGCGGGACGCCGGATCCAATGCCGGTCTACGCCTCGAGCATGGATCGCAAACGGGATGCCAAGGGCGTCGTGGAAACCCTCAAACCGTGGCGCGATGCGTGTGGAGCACGCGCATTCAAAATCAAGATCATGCAGGTCAACGGCCGGGACGTTGATGTGTGGCCTGGACGATCGGAGGACCTGCTCCAGGCGATGGGCACGGAGTTCCACGACGCCGCACTGCTGATCGCCGACGCCAATGGCGGATATTCGCCGGACAAGGCGATCGAGAAATCGCGATTGCTCCGCGATTGCGGCTTCAGCCTGTTCGAGGAACCGTGTCACTGTCAGGATATTCCCGGTACCGCCCGCGTCAACGTGGAGGGCGTCGCGCCGGTCTGCGCCGGCGAGCAGGATTACGATCTGGTTCGGTGGCAGATGATTTTCGATGCAAACGCGGTAGCAGTCGCCCAGCCGGATCTCTGTTACACGGGCGGGCTGACCCGCTGCCTTAAGATCGCCCGCATGGCTGAAAAAGCCGGGATTCCGGTCATGCCCCACGCGTCCAACCGCTCCATGGCCATGCTCTACGCCATGCACCTGATGCGGGCGATCCCGAACGCTGCGGATTTCCTCGAGTGCGGAATCGAAGGCGACAGCGGGCCCGGCGCACCCCTTGAACCGCCGCTCCGGATGGTCGACGGCAGGGTCGCGTTCCCCGAGGGCCCGGGATGGGGGATACAAGTGAATCCCGACGCCCTTGAGACCTTTCGCAGAGATCACTACCGGGAGAGCCGGCAGGCCTGACTCGAGAAGCGGTTCGACCACACGCGATTCGTGTAGCGAATCAGGTTAGCTCCATCGCCTTGTTCGCTTTTATTTTCCTAAACCAAAAGGAGCACCCATGCTTGTGAATTTCCGAAAATCCAGTTCGTTCCCAAAGCTCCTGGAAACTATCCCTATATTGGCAATTCGAAGTAACATACG
>SLNJ01000086.1 GCA_007133065.1 Opitutales bacterium | reverse complement strand
CGGAGCTGCGGAACTACAGAGCGGCGGACGGCGGAGGACGTCTGACCGTCCGACCGTCCGACGTCCTCCGCAGTTCCGCCGCTTTGCAGCTCACAGCCTCCGGCTCGGAGACCCTGCGGCGTCACTGAGCGCCAACGGCGTGGTCACACCGAAATCCTTCGGGCGCGCGCAGTGATCGGCCATGTCTCGACGATCCTCCCGCCGCGCACCACGGAGGCTTCCGAGTACAGGGCAACGCTCGGACAGATGTGCCACGGAATGCCGTACAGAACAGTACCCGGAGAGAGCTCTTCCGCCCTGGAGGTTTCAATGACCAGATGCTCTTCGCTGTGCAGGACGGGGCGGGCATCCGGCACCTCCGGGAACCGCACCCGGTGCTCGATCGGGTTTTCCGAGGCGACCGCCTTGTGCCCGAGGTCGACGCAAACCCGGTCGCCGCCCGGACGGCTGATGACACGCGCCAGCAGCACCGCCGCATGCACGAACTCCAGGTCGGGGTATTTCTCGCTGTTCCCGGCATCCCAGAAGACCGTGGTGCCGGGACTGCACTGCCAGTTCGTGGTCCTTGCGTGAATGGCGAAGGTGGGCGATCCTCCTGCAACGATCGCCGCCACGCTGATTCCTGCCCGCTCAAGCCGCTCCGCCAGCACCGTTACCGGTTCCATTGCCGAGGCGCCGTGTTCGGCGCGATCGGCGGAATCCCGATCGCGAATGTGCCCGTCGTAGGCGTGAAGCCCGCCAAAAATCAACCCTGGGGAAGCCGCGATCCGTCGACAGATCTCCAACCCCGGCCCCGGATCGATGCCGGTTCGGTGCATCCCGCAGTCGACATCCAAAAACACGGGCAGAGGCTCCCCGGCCTCCCGAAAGCACTCCGTCAGCGCCGCAACGACCTCAACATCGTCGGCCACGACGCTGAAGCGCGTATCGGGATAAGCATCACGAAGCTTCGCAACCCGCGCTATCGTCGGACCGATCGGCTGGTATGCCAGCAGCACGTCCGGAGCCCCGGCGGAGGCGGTCATCTCCATTTCCGCGATGGTGGCACACTTGAACCGGGTGATTCCGGCGTCCAGCTGCATGGTTACGATCGGAGCGAGCTTGTGCGTTTTGACATGCGGCCGGAGCCGTCTGGGATCGTCTCCCGCCAACTCGATCATTCGACCAATGTTCGCCGCCACGCGCTCGGGGTACACCAGCAAAGCCGGCGAGGCAACGGTGGCGTCATCGTCCAGTCGATACCATTGTTTACTCATGGTCATAGCACACTCTGGGTGCTTTCGAGAATCATGTCGATCAATCTGCCGGCTTTGTCACGGCTGGATATCCGATTACGCTATTCCTCAGCCATCGCGCACACCCGCTCCGTCGGCTTTCAACATTTTTCATTGCAGGCGCTCCGTCCGCGACCATAATCATGACGATGGCACGATACGATATCGATGGGCTGCAACTGGAATTGGTCACGGGCGATATCACCGACCAGGAGGGATTCGACGCTGTTGTGAACGCGGCGAATGCGGAGCTGATGCCCGGAGGCGGGGTCGCTGGCGCGATTCACCGAAGCGCCGGTCCCGAGCTGGCCGAAGCATGCCGTCCCCTCGCCCCGATCCAACCGGGCCAGGCCGTGGTTACGGAGGGGTTTGCGTTGCCGAATCCATACGTCATACACTGCCTCGGGCCGATCTACGGGCGGGACGAGCCGGCACACGAACGCCTCGCGGAATGCTATCAGAATGCACTTAATCTGGCGGAGGAACGCAGCCTGGAATCCATTGCGTTCCCCGCGATCTCCACGGGTGCGTTTGGATACCCGGTCGAAGAGGCGGCACGGGTCGCGCTGCGCACCATCGGCCGGGCCGCACCACAGCTCAAATCGTTGCGCCGGATCCGGTTTGTCCTGTTCGATGACGATTCCCTCGTCACGCACGAGCGCGCCGCGCGAGAGGTGCTCCCGGATGTCGCCTAGACGGGTTGCCGGGAATCGATTCCCATGTTAGATTCCGTGTATGACGAATACTGGAAAATCCCCGAACGAACTGCCGTTGCCGGGGCACTTTAATCCGGATCATGCAGACAGCATCTGGAGGGTACCGTACGGGGAGCGCGCCCGCGAAGCAGCGGCTTGGACGGGTCGTCACGGAATCCGGCCGGCCCATGAGGATCGCTTCCGAATCGGGTTGGTCCTGGTCGACATGCAAAACACCTTCTGCCTGCCCGATGGAGAGCTCTTCGCCGCCGGACGATCGGGCCGGGGTGCGGTGGATGACACCGTGCGGCTTTGCCGGTTCATCTATCACAATCTGCACCGTATCACGCGAATCTCCCCGACACTCGACACACACCTCCCGATGCAGATTTTCCACGCTGTCTTTCTCATCGACGATCATGGGCATCACCCGGAACCGTACACCGATGTCACACGGGAGGAAGTCGACAACGGACGGTGGCGCTTCAACCCGGCGCTCGCGGAGACGCTCGGTGTAACGGCGGAGGAAGGACAGCGACGGCTCGAGCATTATGTGCGCACCCTGGAGAGCACGGGGAAGTTCGCCCTGACGATTTGGCCGTATCATGCGCTGCTGGGAGGCGTCAGTCACGCCCTGACATCGCTGATTGAGGAAGCGGTCTTCTATCACGCTCTCTGTCGCGGCGCGGTGCCGGACTTCCAGGTCAAAGGAGACTACCCCTGGACCGAACACTATTCGGTCCTGGGACCCGAGGTGCTGGAGGATCCCGATGGGCAGCCCATGAGCCGGAAGAACACGGCATTTCTTGACGCACTCGACGCGTTCGACGCAGTCGTGCTGACCGGCCAGGCGAAGAGCCATTGCCTGGCATGGAGTGTCCAGGACATCCTCGAACAGAAACCGGAAATCGCACCGAAAGTCTATCTCCTCGAGGACTGCACCTCTCCCGTTGTCATACCGGACGGCCCCGACTTCACCGAAACCGCGGCCGCCGCGTTTGAGCGCTTTCGGGAGGCCGGGATGCACATCGTGCAATCGTCCCGTCCGATGGCGGAGTGGCCCGGCCTCACGGACCATGTCAGGGACGCCTCCCGGGCGCGAACGAACCCATGACAAACGCGGAGTATCCTCCCTCCTGGGTGAACGATACGAACGCCGCGCTGCTGACCGACCTCTACGAGCTGCGCATGCTTCAGGCATACTGGAAGGAGGGCCTCGATGCGCCGGCTGTTTTCACCCTGTACACCCGCGAACTCCCCTCCGCCCGCAACTACCTGATCGCCGCCGGGCTCGCCGACGTCCTGCGATACCTCGCGTCTTTCGCGTTCCCGCCCGAAGGGATCGCCTACCTCAGGCAGCTGTCCCAATTCTCGGAAGCCTTTCTGGATTGGCTGGCGGATCTTCGCTTCACCGGAATGGTCGACGCGCTCCCGGAAGGAACTCCGTTCTTCGCCGGTGAACCGGTTCTTCAAGTCACCGCACCGCTTCCCGAGGCGCAGGTCGTTGAAACATTTATCCTCAACCAGATTCATCATCAATCCGTCATGGCAAGCAAAGCCGCGCGGATCGTGGACGCAGCAATGGGCAAACCAGTTCTCGATTTCGGACTCCGGCGCATGCACGGGACCGACGCGGGCGTCAAATCAGCGCGCGCTTACGCCCTCGCCGGAATTCCGGCCACAAGTAACACTCTCGCCGGTCATGCTTACGGCCTGCCGGTCGCCGGCACGATGGCGCACAGTTACGTCCAAGTGCACGCATCCGAACTGGAGGCTTTTCGGCGCTACGCCGAGCTCTTTCCCGATACCATCCTGCTCGTGGACACCTACGATTGCCACGAGGGAATCCGTACCGTGATTCAACTCGCCCGCGAAATGGGAGACCGCTTCGCGATCAGCGGGATCCGGATCGACTCCGGCGACCTCGTCGCACTCGCCCGCTCGGCACGCGAGATGCTTGACGAAGCCGGTCTCTCCCAGCTCAAAGTCTTTGTCAGCGGCAGCCTCGACGAACACGCCATCACCGCGCTCGAAGACTCCGGCGCCCCCATCGACGGGTACGGAGTCGGGACCAGAATGGCCGTTTCGAGCGACGCACCGAGCATCGACTTCGTCTACAAACTTTCGGAGTACCAAGGCCGCGGGCGAATCAAGTCCTCGCCGGGAAAGGAGAGCTACCCCGGGCGCAAGCAGGTATTCCGGGAGTTCCACGAGGATTCCGCACACCGCGATACGATCGGCACGGCAACGGAATCGCTCCCGGGGAAACCATTGCTGCACCGCGTCATGACCGAGGGGCGCACACTGCCCAAGCAGAATCGCAGCTGGACCCAGATGGCCGCCGACACGCGCCGCGAGATCGAATCGCTCCCGGCTTCCATCCGATCACTTCAACCCGCGAGCCCTCCCTACCCGGTCCGCTTGAGCGGTGCCCTTCAAGCGCAGTTTGAAGCCCTGCGGGAGGAGCAAAAAAAATCTCCGCCCGGGCAGAACCCGGGCGGAGACCGTAGTGACTAAGGATTACTTGCGATGAATCCAAGTGCGAGGATGGAAGATTTTTTTTCGCGATGCAAGCTTTTTTTAAATGTTTTTAGCGCTTCCGCGCAATCTTTTTATTTCGGACATCTTCCTGTATATACTCAACCTGGAACGGATGCCGCTTGGGTGATCGAGAGGATCCGAGCACGCTTGCACGCTCAATCCACGTCCGCGGGTGAGATAACGCTGCCGGCGTCCTGAGCGGTGTCGATGCCGATGGTTTCGGGGAGCTGCGCCTGCGGGGGGACTGGCTCCGGTTCCGGTTCCGGTTCCGGTTCGGGGTCAATCCCTGGATCGACCGCCTCGGCTTCCTCTGCGACGACCCGTGCCATCTCCTCGATGATCTCCAAAATCTGGCCGGCCTGGGCCTCTGTGACCGCGGTGTAAGTCACGGTTCCGGTATCATCGTCGCGAGCGACCTCGGCGCTCGTACCGGATTCGACCGGCGTAAACGCCGCGATTTCGGTGACATCGAGGCTCCGGACCAGGACCGTGCCCTCGATATTGATGACGGTCATCCGCAGGCGTTCGCGTCCATCGTCGTCGACCTCCCGCGTGAAGGTCACCTGAAACCGTGTGCCGCGGATCCCCGCGACCCCGACATCTGTCGCCACGTCAAAGGTCGAATCCTCGCGCAGACGCGCCTGCCCGGTAACCGTGCCGTAATTGAGGCTCACCCGCATCTCAGACCGGCTCGGTTCCTCCGTCAGAGTCTGGTAGGCGCCGCGTTCCGGGGAGAACGCCTCCTGAACCAGTTCGGTCATACCGACGCTCGATTCCGGTCCGACCCGCAGCGTCACACCGTTGGAGAAAACCAGCAGGGCGTTGCTCTCCTCGTGAGAGATCACCGTGAATCCCTCGCCAAAGATCCGGCCACGCTCCAGGGTCTCGTCCATCCCCGTCGCATCCTCGAGCAGCCGAACCTCTCCGACCACACGCAGCGCCTTCACGGTCCCCGCGTCCAGCCACGCCGGGGCACCCAGCAGTCCAATCCCCAACATCAGCACGAACAGCGTTGTCTTTTTCATGGAACGAATGGATCCGAATCAGTAATTCCCCCATCGGGCAAAGCAATGCCTATCGACTTCCGACAAGAAGCGCAAGCAATTCCGGTGCCCGCGGTAAGGCAGGCTTTCAGCCTGCACCGATTGGATGACCTGCAACCCCGGGCGTTGCCCGGGGCTACGGTTTGACCGCGCCGTTGGCGCTCAGCGGCGCCGCAGGGTCTCCGAGCCGAAGGCCGCGCGCGGCGGAGCGGCGGAGGACGGAAAGCCCGGGAATTAACCGCAGAGGGCGGACGGCGAAGGACGGAAGACAGTCGGACAGTCAGACCGTCCGACCGTCAGACCGTCCGACCGTCCGACTGTCTGACCGCCTTCCGCAGTTCTGCCGCTCTGCCGCTCTGCAGCTCTGTAGCTCCGTAGCTCCGCAGCTCGCTCCCCCGCCGTCTCCTGTCCCCTGTCTGCAGCGCGCATTTTGTAGTTCCATTCCCTGAATCGATTGGGCTGATTCAGAATAAACTACGGAACACGCGGAATGCGTGGAAAGAAGGACGGAGACCAATGGCTCGATTAGGCCTTTTTAGGATCGCGATCGCGTCTCCAAATCGAAGCAGGGGCCGTGGTTTCACCCACCGGAGCATTCGTGGCGCGACCCGATCTTCGGGTCAGCGTTCCTGCGATCCGCACACACCAGCGCGAACCCGCACTCGCCCTGGCGGTCGAAAAACCCTTTCCAACTCCTCCCTGATCGAGCATGGTATCGCTATGCCAACGGTACCGCTTCTTGACCTTGATGCCCAGAACACGCCGCTGCGGGATGAACTCCGGGCGGCCTTCGACCGTGTTCTGGCGTCTGGACGCTATATCCTCGGCCCGGAGGTGGAGGCGTTTGAGTCCGCCATCGCGGAGATGGCGGGGGCCCGGCATGGGATTGGGGTTTCGTCGGGGACCGATGCCCTGCTGCTGGCCCTGATGGCGCTCGAGATTGGACCGGGGGACGAGGTGATCTGTCCCGACTTCACCTTCTTCGCAACCGCCGGTTGCGTGGCGCGCGTTGGAGCCACCCCGGTGTTCGCCGACGTGCGACCGGACGACTTCAACCTCGACGTCGCGGACGCCGCCCGCCGGATCACCCCGCGCACCAGGGCGATTATCCCGGTCCACTTGTACGGTCAGGTGGCGGACATGAACCCCATCCTCGAGCTCGCGCGCGAGCATGGGATCCGCGTGATCGAGGACGCGGCCCAGTCGCTCGGAGCGCGCTACCACGGCCGGCCGTGCGGCGGGATCGGCGACTTCGGGGCGTTCAGTTTCTACCCGACCAAGAACCTCGGCGGATTCGGGGACAGCGGGATGCTTGTCTGTAACGACGACGCCCTCGCCGCCCGGGCCCGGATCCTGCGCAACCACGGCGACAGCCCGAAATATCACCACAAGCACGTTGGCGGTAACTTCCGCATGGACCCCGTCCAGGCCGCACTCCTCGCAGTCAAGTTGCCTCACTACGATCGGTACACCCAAGCGCGGCAGGAGCATGCGGCGTATTACACCGAGGAGCTCGGGGGACGGAAGGCTGAGGGCGGAGGAGCGGTCCCTGATGCCGATTCTTCTCTCTCCTGTCCCCTGGCCCCCGAGCCCTCCAATTCGCACATCTGGAACCAGTACACGATCCGGGCGTCCAGCCGGAGGTCCGACGGATCCGCGCGGGACCGCCTTAAACAATTCCTTGCCGAACGTGGGATCGCGACCGAGATCTACTATCCGGTTCCGCTCCATCGCCAGGAATGCTTCGCTCGGTACCTCCCCGCGGGCGGCTGGCAACCGGCCGACCCCGTCCCCGACTACCCGCACGGCGTATCCACCCACCTCGCCAACGAAGCCCTCAGCCTCCCCGTCTACCCCGAACTCACACGCGAACAACTGGACCACGTCATCGCATCAATCCAGGAATGGGGTCGTTCACGCGGAGCGTGAGTTGCGGGGCGCCGCGCACGTTCTCTTCGGGCCGAAGGCCCGGCACCACCGTGGCCTCGGCAGCGCCCGAGGACCCATTGCCCATATGGATCAGGCTGAAAGCCTGAGTCACCCACCTCCCCGGCGGAGGCGCTCCGGCGCGCGGGGCGCGCTGTTGCACGCGCTCCGTCTACGGGAGTTGACAAATCGATGGCCCTCCCGTTGTCTTATCCTTTGCGCCGGAGCGTCTGCGCTTTGGGTTTGAACCGGGGCGAACCCAAATGCCCGGCATACACTTCACTATTAGATATTGATAATGAATAGCTTATACAATAAATTCCAACGGCTGGCACACGGGTGCCGCGCTTTCGTTTTCATCTTGCCTGCCTCGCTTGGCATGGTGGTCGCAGGGTTTGCGGTCCCTGCGGCGCAGGCGAATGGCATCGAGCATCAGCGTGTTCTCTGGATGGAGAATCCGGCCCATGAAGCGGTCGTCTCCTGGTCGACGCGCGAAGCGGGCAACGACCACCGGATTTACATCGATACGGTATCGCGCGGGGGCGATCCGGAGGCTTACGCCGACCGGGTCGGGACATTCCGCGACGGAGCATACACAATGATCCCGGAGGACGAGGCGTGGGCCGAGCCGGCGTACTACCACCACGTACACCTGGACGGTCTCGAGCCTTCGACCACCTATTACTTTGTCATCGCGAGCGACGACGCGATTTCCGAGGAGTTTCACTTCATCACGGCACCGGCCGGAGACGAACCGATCGCGATCCTGTTCGGCGGCGACTCCCGAATCGGCGGCCGCGAACCGTACGATCACAATGACCGCCAGAAGATGAACATGCGGATGGCCGCGCTCCTGGAAGAGAATCCGCAGATCATCGCATTTGCCCACGGCGGCGATTACTGCCAACGGGCTGAGTGGCGCTACCTCGATCCGTGGTTGACCGATCACGAGCTTGTCCGGACGGATGCCGGGCGGCTGCTTCCGATCATCCCGGCGCGCGGCAACCACGACATGCAGATCGGGTTTGAAGAGAAGTTCGCCTGGCCCGATCGCGAGCGTGACTACTACTTCTCAACGCGTCTTTCGTCGGAAGTAGCGCTGGTTACCCTGAACACGGAGATCAGCCTTGGCGGCGACCAGCGCAACTGGCTTGAAGGGGAGCTGCCCGGACTCCGTTCGGAGGTCCGCTGGCTCTTTGTACAGTACCACCGTCCGGCTTATTCAAGCGTTCGCAGCTTACAGGACGGCGCCGGGCGGCGCAACAACTGGGTGCCGCTCTTCGAGCGGTTCAACGTCGATCTCGTATGCGAGTCGCACGACCACGCGCTGAAGCGGACCATGCCGATTCGCGCCGGCGCCCCGGATCCGGAGAACGGGATCATCTACATCGGCGACGGCGGGCTTGGCGTGCCGCAGCGGGATCCCGATCCCGATCGCTGGTGGTTGCAGGACCCGGGCTTTGCGAAGTCCGCCCACCACGTCCATATGCTCGAGTTCGGCAGGGACCGGAAGCGCGTCCGTGCTTTTGGAATGAACGGGGAGGTTCTCGACGACTTCACGCTGACGCCGCGCATGATCGCAGTGGAGTAAACGGACGGCGGCTGGCGATAGGACCGGGAAACGGCCGGAGCATCGCGAGTACTGGCCTTCCGGGCGCAAACAAGTGAGCGTGAACAGGGAAATGAAACGGGAGATTCCTCCGTTTACTCCCAGCGATCCCGGGTCCCGGCAGCAGGGCGAATCATTCCCCATGCACCGTTCATCCGAGTGGTGGGCGAATGCGCTGTTGCGCATCGCTGTCTTGATCTACGCTGTAGGGTTGGCGGCTGCCCTTTTCACCCGAGCGGGCTCGGCCCTCGGCAACATTGCCTTGATGGACCTGGGTTGGGCGCACGGGACGATCTTCCTTGGCGAGCGCATTGCGGCCACCCTGGTACTCTTGGCCGCCCTCTCGGTCATCGCCTATCCGACCTGTGTCGCGCTGCTGTTTGTCGCCGCGTTGACCTTTGCCGAAGGTTTGGCCGCGCACCACTTCCTGGGCAACCCGTACGCCGAATACACTCCGCTGGCATATGCCTTGCGCTATACCGCGCCGCTGGCGCTGATTCCGCTCGTCGTTTCCAAGCGGATTGTTCCCGCGATCCGCTGGCGCCGGCCGACGGCGGCCTGGGTGCTCCGGGTGGGAATCGCGACCGTCTTCGTGATTCACGGTTTGGAAGCACTGTGGCTCCACCCGGGATTCATCGATCTGATTATCGGAAGCTTCCGCAACGTATTGGGAATCGCGGTTTCGGAGTCGAACGCTGGGGTGATGTTGCGCGCCATCGGTGTGGCGGATATTGCGCTCGCCGTTCTCCTCGTGTATCGGCCCTGGCCTCCGATTCTGATTTGGATGTCCTTCTGGGGACTGCTCACCGCACTCTCACGTCCACTCTCCCTGGGACTCGGTTCGTATCCCGAGGTGCTGCTTCGGGCTTCACACGTGCTCGCACCCATCGCACTCTGGTTGCTCTACCATCCGCGCCTGCGGCGCTGAGCTGTCGTAGGCCGCAGAAGACAGGGGAGCGGAGCGACCGGGGGCCGCGAGCTGCGGAGCTACAGTGGACGGACGCGTCTTCGGCGCACCGAAGACAGAGGAGGGAAGGCGTTTCGATCGTTTGTATCGACGCAGGGTGAGGGCACCCTGCCTCCGCATCCTTCCGCGCTTTCCGTAGTTTCCTTCTGCTGTCTCTGGATGGAACTACGCAACACGCGGAATCTTGCGGAAACATCACCTCCGCCCGTCCCCTCTCCGCAGCTCCGCAGTTCGGCAGCTCAGCGCTGCAGGCGCTTCCGCCCTCGCTCCGAGCCGGAGGCTCCTCCCGCCGCAGGCACCGCCGTCTCCGGACGCACGGTCTGCACTTCCAGCTCCGCCAGTCGGGCGCGTAATTTTTCAAACGTCGCGTCGTCTTCGCAGACGCCGATGATCGCGCCACCCGAGCCGGCGAACTTGGCACTGACCCCGCAGGCGCGGGCGGTCTCGACCATCTCGATCTGCCATTCGGGGAGACGGCAGATCGTGCGGCGGGTGTCGAAGTTCTCGTCGATCAGGGCGGAGAGACGCTGCGTATCCCGTTCGAGAAGGGCATTCCTCCCCTGCTCCGCGAGCGATGCGAAGTGGCGGATCGCTTCGACTACCTTCGGAACGCCGCGCTCGAACTGGCCGCGCAGATCATTGTGAAAGACCTCGGTCGGCTCGCTGAGTCCGGCGTGGTAGGCAAGGTACAGCGGCGGCAGCAGAGCGGGATCCATCGGCTCGTAATGGTATGCCGGGTACCCCCCGACCATTCTCTCGCGCTCGATGTCGAAGTCCATGTACACCAGGCCCTCGTAGCTCTGAATCACCCGATCCTGCAGACCGGCGGCGATCCCGAGTTCCTCCCGTTCAATGCCGAGAACGAACGCCGGTTGGGCCTCCAACGGGATATCGATTCCATAGAACTCCATCAGGCAGCGCAGCGTGGCGACGATAATCGAACTCGACCCCGCCAGCCCAACCTGCCGCGGGATGGTCGAGTGATATCGGATCGAGAAATTCCGGTCATGCAGCGCGATCCCCCGTTCCTCGCAGTAGCGAACAAAACCCTTGATGGTCGCCTTGATCAGCCGGATCCCGCCGTAGTACCCATGCAGCTCCACATCCCGGGCGAGATCCTGCACCGACCGGAACCGCGCCCGGTCCTGCTCGGCCAGCACGATCTCAACCGTGTCCCATTCATACAGCACCACCTCTGCATGAAAATTCCGGATAATCAAAGAGATCGTCTTCCCATTATACCCGTCGGATGGGTTTCCAAGCAGCCCGGCCCGGGCGTAGGCACGTTTGCGGAGGAGGTTCATTGAGATAATAGATCCATAGCGCTCAGTTAAAGAATGCAATTGCAATCGGGATCGAAACCGCCATCGATCATGTTTATCTTCAATACTTTGTGGCTCTTAGATAGCGATTGGCTAATGTTGCTTCGCTCGGTACGATAGCAATGAGAGGGCGTAATCGGGCACCATTGGAGCGAAGCGGTAAGGGGCCGCTTACCGCTTCCCTCCTTCCCTCTCCTCCAGCCACTTCCTCAATCCCGCCCCCAACTCGCTGTCGGCCAGGGCGAAGTCAATGAAGGCCTGGAAGTAGGACTCGAAGTTGCCGATGTCGTAGCGTTGTTCTCCCTGGGAGAGGCGGACGCCGAAGACCTTGCCCCCGTTGCGGAGGAGATGGCGGATGGCGTCGGTGAGCTGGATCTCGCCGCCGAACCCGGGATCGGTGTTGCGCAGGGCCTCGAAAATTTTCGGTGAGAGCACATAGCGGGCGGCGATCGCCAGGTTGCTGGGAGCCGACTCGACCGTCGGCTTCTCCACCAAGTCAGCCACCTCGAAGACGTCACCCTCCGACTTCGGTTGCGCGATCCCATAGCGGAACACCTGGTTGGGCGGGACCGCTTCAAACGCCACGACTGCCTCGGCGGCGTTCTCGACGAAGCACGCCTTCATCCGCTCGACGATTCGGCTCTGCGCGTGCATCCCGATCATCGAATCGCCCAACGCGACCACAAACGGCTGGTCGCCGATGAACGACTCAGCCATAAGGACCGCATGGCCGAGCCCGAGCAGCCGCCGTTGTCGCGTGTAGAAATAACGCAACGGCGTTCGCTCGAAATCGAGCGCCGCAAGCAGTTCCTCCTTCCCGTTCGTGCGCAGCGACTCGATCAGTTCGCCGTCGACGTCGAAGTGGTTCTCAATCGAGGTCTTCCCCGGCCCGGTAACGAAGAGCAGCCGCTCCACCCCGACCCGGGTAAGTTCCTCTACCACGTACTGCACCACCGGTTTCCGTCCCACCGGGAGCATCTCCTTAGGCTGCGACTTTGTCGCCGGCAATAACCGGGTTCCAAGTCCGGCAACCGGGACTACTGCAATGTTGATTTCGGCCATATCCGCTCTCCATCGACTGTCGCAGGACGGGACGGCGACACTCAGTGCCCGTCCCCGCCCGGTCCGTGGGCGTGGCCGTGCTCAATCTCCTCGGGTGCCGCTTCGCGGACCTCGCGCACCGCAACAGCAAACTTCAGTTCCTTTCCGGCGAGTTCGTGATTGCCGTCGACTGTGACCTTATCACCCTCAACCGCCTTCACCTTGAAGATGCACACGCCCGCTTCGGTTTGCCCCTGGAATCTCATCCCGGGTTGGGGATCGCTCCCTTCGGGGAACTGGGAGATCGGCACTTCCTGAATCAGGTTATCGTCGTACTGGCCGTAACCTTCTTCGGGTGGAACGGTCACCTCGATTTCCGTGCCCGCGGTCTTGCCCTCCAACACTTTCTCGAGACCGGGAATAAGATTCTCGTGCCCGTGGAGGTAGGCGAGCGGTTCGCCTTCCTTGCTCTGGTCAATGACGCTGCCGTCGCTATCGTAGAGCGTGTAATCGATCAATGCGACTGTGTCTTTCTGGATGTCCATACGTCGACCCTCGCATCCACAGAGATCCATGACGAGAAAAAATCGGCAAAAGCGACGACACCACCGGAGGTGAAGACATTTTGCTTTCCACGCCGGGGTACGGGCGATTGACTGCCAATCGTGACGTCCGGACAACATGTGTTCATAACCGGGGGATCCGGCTTCATCGGCTCCAGGGTTGTACGACAGCTGCTCGAACGGGATCTCGCGGCTCACGTCCTGATGCGTCCCCATTCGTCTCATACGCACCGGCTTCGGGATCTGCCTGTAGCGACCCATCCCGGCGATCTGACCGATCCGGAGTCGCTGGAGACCGGGATGCGCGAGTGCCACGCGGCGATCCACCTCGCGGCGCCATCCGCATGGACCGACCTCCACGCCACAGCGGACACCCTGGAGACACAGCTTGTGGACGGAGTTCGGAGTGTGGTCACTGCAGCGGCGCGCGCCGGAGTGCGCCGCCTGATCCACGTCTCCTCCCTGGTCGCTCTGGACGGATCGGACGCGCCCAGGATACTCGACGAGAGCGCCCTCCCGGAACCCGAGTCGTGCGCCCTCCCCTACAGCCGGGCCAAGCGTCGGGCCGAATGCTGGCTCGCCGACCATGCTCCAGCTAACCTCGAGGTCGTAATCGTCCTGCCCGGCGAAGTGTATGGACCGGAGGACGACGACCTGATCACCGCCGGAACCCTGCTTCAAGCCCTCCGCATGCGCCCGCTGCTGGCGTGCCGCGGCGGCGCCTCTGTGGTCCATGTCGACGACGTCGCAGCCGGCATTGTCGCCGCCCTGGAACGCGGCCGACCCGGCGAACGCTACATCCTCGGCGGCGGCAACCTCACGATCGCTCAGATCCTCAGGATCGCCGCTGGCGCAACCGGGGCACCCCGTCGCGTCTGGACGCTTCCAAACCGACTCGTCCATCCGGCTACCACGCTGCTGGCGGCCGTTCCATTCCTCGCGACCCCACCCCGGGAAATTCTCGATTACGCCACGCGGTATTGGTGGGGTGACAGCACGAAGGCACGCCGTAAACTTCGATACGCGCCGCGGCCGCCGGAGGAGGCGATCGCGGCTGCGGTGCAGTGGTTGCTCACGAGCGGCCGGCTGGCACCTCCGAAGTGAACGCGATCCGGCTGACGCGGATGGTCTTGACCGGGACGCGCTACTCTTCGTCTTCCACCGGATTCTCGAGGGCCCCGATCCCCGCGATCTCGATCGCGACGTGGTCGCCCGGTTTCAGGAACACCTGTGGATCCCTCGCGACGCCGACCCCGGACGGGGTACCGGTCAGAATCACCGTATTCGGCTCCAGCGTTGTGCTCTCGCTCAGGAACGCGATGAGCGTAGCCACGTCGAAGATCAGGTCCGAGGTACTCGAATCCTGCACGACCTCGCCGTTCAGACGGGTAACCAGGGAGAGATGATCGGGATCGGTGATCTCGTCGGGCGTCACCAGGCATGGGCCCAGGGGACAGAAGGTGTCAAAGCTTTTGCCGCGGCAGAACTGTCCTCCGCCCCACTCGATCTGCCAGTCACGCGCGCTCACGTCGTTCGCGCATGTGTACCCGCGCACATAGTTGAGCGCAAGCTGGGGTGACACGTTGCGGCAGCGCTTTCCGATAACGACCGCGAGTTCGCCCTCGTAATCCACTTTGGTGCTGCCGGCGCGCACCGGCAACGCGATGGAGGCACCCGGCCGCTGAACCGAGGCAGGCAGTTTCATAAACACCGTCGGACGCTCCGGAATCGGTTTTCCGGTCTCCTCAGCGTGCGCGCGATAGTTCAAGGCTATGCAGATAATCGCCCGCGGCTCCACCGGAGGCAGGATGATCTTCGGAGTCTCGATGATATCTCCGAATTCGTATCGGGTACTGAAGGGATCTCCATGAATCGCGCGATAGACGTCTTCCTGCTCTTGGAGGGCGTACGCGGGGCGATAGGTCGAGTCGGCATATCGGATGATTTTCATAACGGACTGTCTTTTGAGTTTGCTGATCCCAATCGATTTGGCAATCGCAAGTGCGTGAAAAATACACTCGTCATCGTCACGCCCCGACAGTAAACAGCGCTACTATGAGTGACCTCAAGCGCACACCGCTTTTCGAGTTTCATCGTTCCCACGGCGCCCGAATGGTTCCTTTCGGCGGCTGGGAGATGCCGGTGCAGTACACCAGCATCCTGGCCGAGCACCGTGCCGTCCGTGACAACGCGGGATTGTTCGACGTTTGCCACATGGGAGAAATCCTTGTGGAGGGTCCGCAAGCGGAGTCGTTCCTGGATTATCTTCTCACCAACCGTGTCACGGGGCTCACCGAAGGGAAGGCCCTCTACGCCATGATGTGCACCGAGGAGGGCGGAGTCGTGGACGACCTCATCCTCTACCGCCTCGGTCCGAATCGCTTCTTCCTTTGTATCAACGCAGGCAACAACGATTCCGACATCGAGTGGATTCAGGCGCACCAGGGCAGATTCGATTGCACGGTAGCCCCGCTCTCCGCGGCCTATGGACTGCTCGCGCTGCAGGGACCAAACGCCCAGCGAATACTTGAGCGACTGACGCCCGAAGCCTCGAAACTCAAACGTTTCCGCTGCCGCGACACCGCCATCGGCGATATCGAGGTGCTGCTCAGCCGGACGGGGTACACTGGCGAGGATGGTTTCGAGATCTACTGCCAAACCGCCCGCGCAGCCGAGCTCGCCGGGAACATTGTCTCGGCCGGCGAACCCGACGGCCTCGCCCTCTGCGGCCTGGGCGCGCGCGACAGCCTCCGCCTCGAAGCCGGCCTCCCGCTCTACGGCCATGAGATCGACACCGAGATCTCCCCGCTGCAGGCCGGATTCGACGCGGTGGTGAAACTCGACAAGGAGGCGGATTTTATCGGTAAATCGGCTCTCGCCGCTGAAGCCGCCCAAGGGGTTCGGCGCCGGATCATCTTCTTCCGGCTTCCCGACCGCCGCATCGCACGCACCGGAACGCCGGTGCTCCAGCAAGGAAAGGCCGTGGGGATCGTGCGCTCGGGCGCGTTTTCCCCGATCCTCGAACGGGCGATCGGCTCCGCGCTCGTGGATGCGGCGGCCCTCGAGACGGACCTTCCTCTCTGCGTCGACTTGCGCGGCAAACAGATTAGTCTTGAGTGCGCGGCCCCGCCCCTTCATAAAACGGCATAACATGATTCGAGCGCCGATCCCCGGCTGATAGAACCACCCAACCTCCGATTCAATGTCGAAGATTCCCGAAGAGTTAAAGTACACCAAGGACCACGAATGGATTCGGGTCGAAGCCGATGGAAGCATCACGATCGGCATCACCGATCATGCCCAGGAGAGTCTCGGCGACGTGACCTTCGTGGAGCTTCCCTCGCCCGGAGACAGCTTCGAAGAGGGGGATGCCTTCGGGGTCGTTGAGTCGGTCAAGGCTGCCAGCGACCTCTACATGCCAGTCGCCGGCGAAGTGATCGCAGCAAATGAGAACCTCGATCAGGACCCGGAAATGGTGAATCGATCCCCCTACGACGAGGCTTGGATGATCAAAGTCAACCCCGGCGATCCCTCCGAGACGGAGAAACTGCTTTCGGCGGAAGATTACAGCAAACTGACGTGATTCGTGGCGCGACCCCATCCTGGGGCCGCGCGACGATGAGCCGTTGAGAGGAATCGCTCCATGCACGCTTGCCGAGCGACGATGTCCGTGTTCTATCCTCAAAGGGTTGTCAGATTTCGCGTTTTGTGATCTATTCAAGGATGGTCATGCAATCGGCAGGCCAATAACTGCTATCCTGCCGTGCAGATCGGCATTGGTCCATTCGCCCTGCACTCGCGCAATCAAAGACGAATGTGTTCCCAATGGCACCCAGACGATGTGCCTCTCAATCAACCAAATGATCAACGCAACCTATTTTCATCCATCCCGCCGACGCGCCTCAGTAGCCGGTTGGGTCCTTCTGACCCTTGCCCTGATTGCGATCGGCGCAACACTAAGCTGGTGGTGGCGCGGAACCGGGGAAACCGGCGTTAACCCCGGTCTCCAGACGAGCGAGGCCGAACGCGGACCCGTAGTCCAGACGATCCTCACCACCGGCGAACTCAACCCGGTCCGCACCGTGCAGGTTGGCAGCCAGATTTCGGGAATTATACAGGAACTCCTTGCCGACTTTAACAGCCCGGTCAGGGAGGGTCAGGTGATTGCGCGCCTCGAGCCGGCGATGTACGAGGCGGACGTCGCCCTTGCCCGGGCCGAACTGGAACGCACACAGGCTGCTTACGATCTCGCCCGGCTCCACAAGGACCGCGTAATCCAGTTGCACGCGCGGGAGCTGGTCTCCGACTCAGAGCGCGACGAAGCGCGCGTTCGACTACGCCAGGCGGCCGCCGACCTGCAGATTCGCACCCACTCCCTCGAGAAGGCTCAGCTCCAGCTGGACCGGTGCACCATCGTCTCTCCTGTTGACGGCGTCGTTATCTCGCGAAACGTCGATGTCGGCCAGACCGTGGCAGCGAGTTTGAGCGCTCCGGTTCTCTTTGAGATCGCCGAAGACCTCACCCGGATGCAGATCCACTCGAACGTCTCCGAAGCCGATGTCGGTCGTGTCGAGGAGGGACAGCGGGTGGAGTTCCGGGTCGACGCCCACCGTGAAACAACCTTCGAAGGCTTTGTTCGCCAGGTTCGCAACGCCCCCCAAATCGTCGATAGCGTGGTCACATACGATGCCATCGTCTACGTCGACAATCCGGAACTGAAACTCAAACCGGGGATGACCGCCGAAGTGCAGTTTATCACGGCTGAGCGTGACGATGTTCTGCGCGTCCGCAACGCCGCACTCCGAGCCCGGCTTCCCGAGGATCTGATTCCCGCCGCTCCGGTCGCCGATCATCGCCTCGACGGCGACGACGTACGCACCGTGTATCGCCTCCGTGGAGGCAGCCTCGAAGCTGTGCATGTGCGCACCGGCATCAGCGACGGGGTTCATTCCGAAGTCATCGAAGGCCTGGAAGCGGGCGACGTCCTGGTCACCGGCCTCGCCCTCCGCCGCGAGGATGACTCCGGCTCCGGTCCGTCGCTGCTGCGCGGCCGCCAGGCCCAGTACTGAGCTGGAAAGGAGGAACGGTGAGCCTGATCGTACTACAGGGAGTCCACAAGACCTACCAGAGCGGGAAAGCCGGAGAGGTGCACGCTCTGCGGGGTGTCGACATCACGCTCGGGGAGGGAGAGTTCGCGATGGTCATGGGTTCGAGCGGTTCGGGCAAGTCGACCTTGATGAACATTATCGGATGTCTCGACCGGTCGAGCCGGGGGAACTACTGGCTCGACGGCGAAGAGGCCGGTCACCTCGATCGCGATGCCCGCGCCGCCATTCGCAGCCGCAAGATCGGTTTCGTCTTTCAGAACTTCCATCTGCTCGCACGCACATCGGCTCTCGAAAACGTCGAACTCCCGCTGCTCTACCAGGCCCATCCGCCCTCCTATTCTGAAATGCGGCGACGCGCCCGCGAAGCCCTCGCATTCGTCCGACTCGAGAACCGGGCCGACCACATGCCAAGCGAACTCTCCGGCGGACAGCAGCAGCGGGTCGCGATCGCGCGCGCGCTGATCAACCGGCCGCGCCTCCTGATCGCGGACGAGCCGACCGGCAATCTCGACTCCCGCACCTCCCTCGAGATCCTCCGGCTCCTCCAACGCCTCAACGCCGATGAAGGATTGACGATCCTCATGGTCACGCACGAGCCCGAGATTTCCGCGTACGGCAAACGTGTCGTGCGCCTCTTCGACGGACGCATCCAATCCGACGAGCCAATCCGCGAACCCCGGTCGGCAGCGGCCGATCGCGACGCGCTCGGAGAAGAAGAGCCGAATGACCACGAGCGGGATGCAGCAACCCTGGAGGCAGTTCCATGAAGGTGACCTCCGGCATATTGATCGCGGTGCGGGCGCTGCGGCGCAACTTGATGCGCTCGCTGTTGACCGCGCTCGGAATCATCATCGGGGTCAGTGCGGTCATCACACTCGTGAGCATCGGGGAAGGGGCTCGCTCGGAAGTCGAGGAGCAGGTCAATCGGCTCGGCCAGAACGTCGTCCTCGTGTTTCCGGGCAGCCGGTCACTCGGCGGGGTGAGCATCGGCGGCGGTTCGGCCAACACGCTCACGGTGGAGGACGCGATCGCGCTCCAGGAGGAGATCCCAGAAGTGGTCGCCGCCAGCCCGGAGGTGCGCTCGCAACGCCAGGTAATCTACGGGAACCGCAATTGGTTTACCCGCATCTACGGCCAGTCGGAGGACTACCTTCGAATCCGCCAGTGGCCTATTGAATACGGCCGCATGTTCACCGCTGAGGAGTTGCATCGCGCCGAGCAGGTCGCTGTGATCGGCGAGACGATCGTCGAGGAACTATTCGAAGGGACCGATCCGACCGGCGAGATCATCCGGGTGCGGGGCCTTCCGCTTCGCGTGATTGGAGTCCTGAGCCGTAAGGGCATGTCGCTCATGGGGTCGGTGCAGGATGACATTATCATCGTCCCCTACACGACAGCGTTTCAGAAGATCTCCGGCCGATCCCACGCCATGGTCATCAACGTCCAGGTATTCAGCGACTCGGTGATGCAGATGGCCCGCCTGAAGATGACCGACCTCCTGCGCGAACGCCATCGTCTCGATCCCGATCAGGAGAATGATTTCACCATCCAGACTCAGGAGGAAATTGCCCAGGCCGCCACGGAAACCTCGCGGACCATGACTTTCCTTCTGGCTTCAATCGCCGGCGTCTCACTCCTGGTCGGCGGAATCGGGATCATGAATATCATGCTGGTCAGCGTCACCGAACGAACCCGGGAGATCGGAATCCGGATGGCGGTTGGCGGACGCGGGAACGACATCCTCTTTCAATTCCTCCTCGAAGCAGTCCTGCTCAGTATCCTTGGCGGTCTCCTCGGGGTTCTGATCGGCATCCTGGCCACCGGCGGCGTCGCCCAATACGCCGGGTGGCCGGTACGCATTTCCACGGAAGCAATCGTAATCGCCTTCATCGTCAGCGCCGGAACCGGCATCTTCTTCGGGTTCTATCCCGCGATGAAAGCATCGCGTCTCGACCCGATCGATGCGCTCCGCCACGAGTGAACCAATGCCGGCCCTCCAACGCAACAAGATGGCTTGCTACTGGAAATCAGGTCGCCGTGCCGGAGCCCTGCGGATCCTGAGGGGATTTCGTCGACTCACCCCGGCCGGAATGCTCGGATCGCCCGGTGCCTGAATGCTCTCCGGAAGCGGAACTCCCCGCCTGAGTTCCGGCTGGCGCGCCCTTCCCGATGATCGGCATATACCGTTCCCGATACACGTAAATCAGAAAAACATTACCGAGAAAAACAATGTACCCGGGAATGCCGGCCGGTGCCAGAACGAGGTGGAAGAGCAGGATGTTCAAACTGAGCGGAGCCAGGATCAACGCTCCCAGAGCCGCCGTAGCGGGAAATATCAAGAGAATGCCCGAAGCCACCTCGGTCAAACCAATAAGCTGGAGCATATACCCCGATTCAGCGAGCGCGCCCATAAAGGCTCCCGCCGCCTCCGGCATCTCAGGCATTGGAAGAAAGCCCACAAATTTGTTGAGTCCCATGACCAACAGGATCAACGCGAGCAGATAACGTACAACGATCGTAGCCTTGTGCATCCGAAGCCCTTTCTTTTAGGGTTTTGAGTCCGTGAAACCAAACTCAACATAACGCCGATTCCATAGAATGCAAGTTGACAGTTTGAAAGCGCAATTCCTCCGGATTAGAAGCAGCGATTGTTTGAAATTGGTAGAGAACAGAGAAGCATTCCTGTGCGGGATTCACCTGCGAGACGGTTGCGGACGCGCGGGGGCGCGAGTGAGCACTCCCGAAAGCGATAGCGATTTGGGTTCCGATGAAAGTGGGTTACTCGATCTCGGCCGCTCCGCGGCTCAGCAGTTCAGCGTCGCAGGCGCGCCCGTAACAACAGCGAAGACCGCCCGCCCCCTGTCACGTTCATTCCCTGTTTCTCACGTCGCTTGTCGCGTCCACCGAGACCACCTCGCCGGCAGCGAGGAAGACCAGTCGGCATGTAATCTCCGAAGCGGGCAGCTCGAGCAGGCGTCCGAGCGCCTCGCGGTAAAGAGCGAGCTGCGCGGCGTAGCGCTCGGCAAGGGATTGTATCTCACCGGCTGCGACGGAATCGGTCTTAAAATCGTAGATGGTGGCTCGCAGAGGCCGGCCCGTCGTGTCGCACACGACCACGACACGGTCAAAAACTCCGGACACCCACTGGCCATCGGCTATCATCTCGAACGGCTTCTCACGCCATAACTCCACACGCTCCGCATCCGGTCGCTCGAAACATGCGCGTATCGGTCCGGACTCCAGTGCCGAGGTCAGCAACGAACCGAATTCACCGTCACCGGCGGCCGCCGCCTCCACCCTCCACTGCCGCTGGAGCTCCGGCGTCACCTCCTCGATCCAACCGATACCTGAGAGCCATTGATGCACGCGGCTTCCCCGGCGCAATGCGCGACTGCGACCCGCCGCGAATAGCTCGTCACCGCGCACCGCCCGGGTTGCCCCGTCCGACGGCAGGAGCCGCGGCACCTCCCGACCCGTTGCGGTCGGCGTATCCGGTATCGCATCCGGTCCCGGTTGACCGTCGGCTGAAGCGGCGCGCAAGTGGTGGCGATTCCACCAATGACGCTCTCCCTCGTGCGCGAGACAACGCTCCTCGGTTTCACCCATCGCGCCTGATTCAGACTCGGCCGTCCAGGCCTCGCGCAGCCAGTCCCGATAGTTCGCCTTCGGTCCGTTCTTAGCCGGAGGGTCGATCATCGCGTGCAGCGCGTAGCGTGCCCGCGTCATCGCAACGTAGAGCAGGCAGAACCCCTCGTAACACGATTCCGCCCCCCGGTGTTCACGGAAATCCCGCAATTCCGGAACGATCTCGCAGACGTCGGCCACCGGCATCGGCAGAATCCATTGCGCCTGCCCCTCCGCATCCCTGAAGACACCCATGTCCTCACGGGTTGACGTTAATTGATTCACCTCCAGGTCCGGAAGCAGGACCATATCAAAACTCAGTCCCTTGCTCTTGTGCATCGTCATGACCTGTACCGTATCCGACGATATGGTTTCCGGATCGGTGTAGCGTTGAAGAAATGCGTCAAACCCCCGGGCACGTCCTCCGCCCTCCCGGTCGAACTGTCGTGCCGCCCGAACGATGCGCCGGGTTCGATCGCGCGTGAACGGATCTTCAGAATCCCTCAACACGTCCCGCAGCCAGGGTTGCAACGCGGCCTCCATCCCGTCTCCGGCACACGCTTCCAGGAACTCGTGTACGACGTCGCTGCGGCTCATGCCTTCCTCTTGAACGCGCCGGCCGAGCGGGGTCATAAGCAGGTAGCGCCACGCGAATACATCGCGCGGATACAACGCCGCTTTTACGAGGGCGGATACCGCGAGGCCGACGAGGTTGTCGTCGCCGGGGCGGATCGCCCCATCTCTGGCGGCGGGGATATCCCGACCTCGCAGGAACTCGACCACCTGGCCGGCGGTGGAGTTATCGCGCACCAGAACGGCGCAGCTCAGTCCGCGGCCGAGCGGATCCGCCTCACGAATCCGTTGTTCCATCAGGGCGAACCGCGCCTCCTTGCCCCGTGCTTCCCAGAGCGCCGCGCACCCGGGAGGATCCGTACGCGCGCTCTCGTGCTCGCGCCAGTCGCGCATCCAGCGTGCCACCGCCGCCTCGGGAAACCGAGCGGACAGGATCGTCGGGTTTCCGAACACCCGGTTCACCGCCGCCACCACCGCCGGCGCACAGCGCCAAGTGCGCGAGAGGTGGCGCATGCGGATCGCTTCGGGATCGTTGCGAATATAGCGATCACGCACCCGGTGAAAGAGACGGGCATCGCCCCCGCGCCAGGCGTAGATCGCCTGCTTCACGTCACCGACGTAGAAGAAACTGCGTTCAAGTGAGTTGTCCTGGACGATCTCATCGATCAGGTCCTCGATAACGGCCCATTGCAGGCGGCTCGTGTCTTGAAATTCGTCCAGCATCCAGTGGTCAAACCGACCGTCCAGGCGATAGTCGATCCGCAACCGCCCCGCATCCTCCGCCGATCCCTGCCCCAGTCTCAGCCTCCCCGATTCGGTATCCCAACGCCCCGTCAGCAACAGCGGCAAATCGCCGAAGCTCAGCCGGCCGCTCCCGCGCACCTCCCGCGCGTAATCGTCCTCGAAAACGCGGAGCAGTTCGTAGGCTCCCTGCGCCGTTTGAATCGAGCGCACCAGCTCCCCCTGGACCCAGATTTCAATGATTCGGCGCAGATGCTTGCAGGCTCGGATGGATAGCGGCTGCGCCGTCCGCGCCACAGTGATCGACGCCGATCCCTGGCACAGGTCGCGCCAATGGGGGATGGCGTTCTTCAGAATGTAACGAACCGGCGCCGGAGGCGGTGTTCCGGGCATCCAGTTCTGCAAGCCCTCGAAAAAGTCCTCCCAACGCCGCACCTTCCCTTCCTGTAGTTCTGATTCGAATACGGCGTCGCGCAGTTCACCGGCCTCGGATTCAAGATCCCACCGGCAGTCGAGGAATCGACATCCCTTTGGAAAAATACGCGCCGGCCGGCCCCACAAGTCGGCATCGGGCAGGTTTAGAAAGAGATCATGATGATCGGCGACGAACCGGTCGAGCAGGCGCAGGAGACTCTTCTCCTCCGAACCGAACGTGGCCTGTTTGAAATACTGGAAGAATCGCTCACGCTCTTCGGCAGCGGTGCGGCCGAAGAGCTTCCGATAGGTATCGACCCGCGCCGCTGCCGCAGCGTGATCGTCCATGATGCGACCCGGCGCCGTCATCCCGAGTTCAAAGGGAAAGCATTGCACCACACGCGCGAAGAAACTGTCGATCGTCCCGAGGTTCATCCGATCGAGGGCGGAAACGAGATCTGCGAGCATGTCCACGAATGCGGAGCAGTCGAGGGCCGGGTTGCCGACCTCGCCGGCCAGAGCAGCAGCGCTCGCGGGGTTCGACGCGGCGTCGGCCAAACGCAGGAGGATCGCCTGTTGGAACTCGCTCGCCGCCTTCCGCGTAAACGTGAGCGCCAGCAACCGGGCCGGATCCGCTCCCGCCGCCAGAATCCGGAGGAATCGAACCCCGAGGGCATAGGTTTTTCCGGACCCAGCCGACGCCAGGATCATTTCGTTCGCAACGAGACGACTCATTTGTGCGCCCCCTCCCATGTCCCCGGGACTACGATGGATTCGCCGGGTTGAGGCGGAAACCATTTCCCGAATTCGTCGAACCTCACCCGCGCAGCCGGCGGCCAGTAACGCCTCGCCGCGATCGCAGCGAGCACCTCCTGCACACAGGCAACGGCGCCGTCTTCCAGCGCATCGTTCCACTGCACCCACGGACGCCATCCGGTATCTCGAACGGCCTTCGGTAAATTGAAATACCCCATCTCGAACTGCGAAATCGGAATCCCGGGTGCGGACCCGATCGCGCGGGCGTATACAGGGAGCTGAAGGTCGATCCACTCCACCCGCTTCCCGGTATCATCAACGCCCGCAGCCGCAGGTACCGAGACCGCCTGTTCCGCGCCTTTGCGCGGTCGCCGAAGGTGTGCCGCCTCGGGGGTGATGGCATGATCCGCCGTCTTAAAATCGACCAGCCTCAGCGCTCCGTCGTGCTCGCGAACCTCAACCAGATCAATCTTCCCGCGCAGACCGAGCGGCGCCCCGAGCTGCGCTCCCTCCAGGGTGAAGGTCCACTCCACATGCAGCGGTCGCCACCCCTCCTCGCGCCACGTGGCGATGTGCTCGGCGGCCGCCGCAAGCCGCTCCCGCGCACTCTCCCGCTGTACGAGCACCGGAAGCGGTGGAGCCGATCCGTAACGCCGGCTCAGGAATTGATCGGCCGCCGCGCCCAGACGCTCCTGCAGGCGGACGGCGTCGCAGCAATCATTCCATTCGGGATCCCGCAAGATCGCCTCCAGCGCAGCGTGGATGCAGCCCCCGAACTCTCCGGCGTCCATCTCCTGCTGCTCCGCGTCGAACCCTTCCATCTTCAGAATATGCCGCAGGGCGAATCGAAAAGGACATTCCAGGTAGTCCCGCAGAGCGGTAACCGGAGCCGTGTCGCCGAGTCCCTGCACGACATCGGCTTCGGCTGCCCCCGGATTCAGCCGCCAGGACCGGGTCCAGGGGGCGTGCGCTCCGCGTTCGGGAGGATCGGAGAAGAGGTGGCGAACGCGATCCGGCAAGGCGTTTCGATCACAGTGCAGAAGCAACCGGGAGGGCGTCAACGCCTCTCCGGCTCCTGAGAATCGTCCGACGAAGCAATCGACCCTCCCCGACTCCTCACGCATCGCCAGCAGCGCCCGCATCATCCCGGCGTCGCGACGAAATCGCGACGCGCTGTCCGCCAGCCCGAGTTGTCGACGGACCGAGTCCGGCAGAAAGGGATCCGCACGGACCGAAGCCGGCAGCCGGCCTTCATTGCACCCGGTAAGCAGGAGATGCGGGCGCGCGTCCCATGGGAGTTCCAGCCATCCGGTCAGCGCTACCGCGTCGGCCGATCGTTCGCTGCTCACCGGAGTCTCCGCGATCTCTCCAACACAGATCTGTAGCAATTCCCGCAACGACCAACTGCCGGCGAACGCCCCCCCCTGGTGTGCCGCCAGCAGGTCTTCCAGCGCCTGCGCCGCCGTCAGGAAGAGGGCGTCGCCATCCTCCCGGTACACACGTGGACCAAAAACCTCGGTCAACAACGTGTTGAGACGCTCCGCCTCCCCGATCCCATCAAGCCGCGCCATCCACGAGTCGACCGTATCCAGCACTGAATGCACGCAATCCTCGCGCCCGCCCGCCGGCTCCCGTTCCCGCCCGGCCAGCGCCAATGCCTCATCGAAACCTACCGGCAGTCGCCGCCGCAGAAATTCATCTATCGCCGCCAGCATGGACGCCTCTTCCTCAACTCCGCATAAAGTGCAAAGCGATGCCAGAACGGCGGGCAGGCGAACCAGATCGCAGAAGGCTGGGATTCTCCGGCTGCCATCGAGCTCGAGCAGGATCTCCAGAAATGCCACCAACTCACAATCCCGGGCAGGCCGTCCCCCCGGGTCAAAGGTCGCGATTCCCCGCTCCTCGAGGTCGCTGCCAAGAGCGGACAAAACCTCGGCGTCCGCGCCCCCGACGGCCAACGTCCCCGATGGATCGCGGTGCCGAAGAACCCACTCCGCGGCCGCCGCCGCCTGCTCCTCGGGATTCTCCGCAAGGTGAATACGGGTCCGGGCCGATACGATCGGAATCTCCCGCGCCAGGATCGCCTCGGTGGGACGCCCCCAAGTGTCGAATGCATCCGCCTCGGTCTCGGGGGCATGGACCCAGACCTCGGCGTGCTCCGGAGCGAGGATTCGCTCCCATCCCGCCACCGCAACCGGCATCGGATCCGGGGCGGCCACCACGGTAAACCGCTCGACGCCCTCGAGTGGTGGAGGCCGCTCTGCCCATCCGCGAATCGCGTCTTCGGGGTCGGTCAACCCGCAGCGGTTCAGGCGTTCCCGGTACCGCGCCTCCAATCCGGCCAATGCCCGCCAACGCTCCCGTTCCTCCGCCACCGCCTCGTGACCGGAGAGCTGATCGAAATCCCAGCCGCCCTCACTCAATTGTGCGCGCAGTTGCAGGATCCGGCGGGCCAGTGGAATTGCCCAGACGCTATCGCGCGTCTGCGGCAAACGGGGCAGAATTGCCTCCAGATCCCGCGCCGGCGCCGAAGCCAGGAGCTCCGACCAGATCCCGACGCGTCCCACGGGATCGATCAATTGCGCCCGCGCGGCCTGCGAGCGGAGAAATTGCTGAGGCGTCAAAATGCGCGGTGGAACCAACGCCCCGCCTCGCCCTTCAGCGCGCGCAGCCAACTCCCGGCGCAGCAACCGTCCCGCCTGCGCCGTTCCGGTGATCAGCGACCACGTGGAAAAATCGATTCGCCGCCCTGCTTCGGAGAGCAGGCGATCACAGACAAGGTCAAGCAACGGTTGGTCCCACCCGAGGAATTGCCGGATCGGTTTCATACGCCGCCCGTCCTTATTGTCACGCAGAATCTCATTCGGATTTGAAATACCGGTGTCCAACGACGCCAGCGGGACGAAGGCAATCCGCGGGGTATCTCGTCAGGTCTTTCGAGCACAGTTGAACCATGTGTCTATGGATATGGTTTTACACTTGCATTGCAAGTTGCCACTCTGCGAGCATTGATTATTCGAGGAGTGGACCCCGCACCCTAACCTCCATACAACGATGCTGCACCGTACACAGAACGGCCCGCCCACCCCTTCCACGAAGACGGACCCGTTTCTGACGCTGCCCAACGTCATCAGTCTCGGCCGCATCGCTCTCGCCCCGATCTCCCTATGGTGGGCGTGGACCGGTGCCGTCGGACTCTATCGCGCCGCCTTCTCCATCGCGATTGCGTCCGATCTTCTCGACGGGGCCATCGCCCGTCTCTTCAAGAACCAAACCGAGTGGGGCGCCCGGCTCGACACCCTCGGCGACACGCTTACTTACCTGGTGCTCTTCTTCGCGGTATGCTGGCTGTGGCCCGAGCTCGTGATGCACTTCCTTCCCCTTATCGTCGCCAGCCTCATCCTCTACACCGCGATGTTCGCACACGGCTTCCTCAAATTCGGCCGTCTCAGCTGCTACCACTCCTGGGGCGGGAAAATCTCCGCCGCCGCTGCCGCCGTCGGCATGCTTATCTGGATGTACGGCGGACCCGAATGGCCCTTCGGCATCGCTCTCGTGATCGCCCTGATCGCAGCGCTGGAGGAGATCCTGATCACCGCGTTTCTACCGCACTGGAAGGCCAACGTCCCCACCTGCTGGCACGCATGGAAACTCCGCAAGCAAACAGAGCATAAAGCAGAGCCAGAGCCGGCAGCTTAGAGAGCAGGTGTTGCGGAAGCGCCTCGGTTGTCAGAAGGGCGTGGAGCATGCCCTTAATGGCGCTCGGTTAAGCCCTTTCCTCGGGATCGAAATCGCTATCGAAATCGGGATCGAAGAGCCGCAATGCCTTGTAGATAAATATGATCGATAGCGATAGCGATTTCGATCCCGATTGCGATGCATCCCTTATCCGAGCGCCATTGGAGCATGCCCTCCCTCCTCTGCAGCCATCTGGCAGCGCTCCGGGGTGCGTTCGTTCATGAGAGGATCTGGCGTGGTGCAACCCCTGTTTCGGCCTTTCATCTTTTCAGCATTTCAGGGCTATCCCCTACTCTTGCAACTCCTCGCGGTATTTACGGTAGAGCCCGCGGAACTGATGGTAGCTCAAACCGAGCCGTTTCGCGGCTTCGCCCTGATGGAATCGGGTCTCGCGCAGGGCAGTTTGCAGCGCATCCAGCTCCACTTCGCGCACGACCTCGGGCAGTGTCCGCGCGTCGTCCGCGAACCGCCTCGCCGACGAGCGCTTCGGCTCGTCGGAAGCCGCTTCGTCCACAGTCTGAAAGGGCGAAGCGAAGGGGTCGAAATCAATCTCGGTGATTCGCGGATCTCCGGTTCGGTACACCGCGCGCTCAACCACGTTCTTCAGCTCACGAATGTTGCCGGGCCACGAATGCGCCTGGAGCGCCGCCTCCGCCGCTTCGCTGAATTCCGGGGTTTCTTTCCAGCCCAGCTCCATCGCCATGCGCGCCGCAAAATGACGCGCCAGCAACAGAATATCACCGCGCCGAACCCGCAGCGGCGGCAGGAACAGCACCTCGAAACTGAGCCGGTCGAGCAGATCGCGTTTGAACTCACCGGACTGACACAGAGTTGGCAGATCGTTGTTCGTAGCTCCGATGATCCGGACGTCTACCTCCACCGGTTCCGATCCACCCACCCGCTCGAAGCGGTGATATTCGACCACGCGCAGAATCTTTTCCTGCACCTCGATCGGAATCAGACCGATTTCGTCCAAGAAAAGGGTCCCGCCCGAAGCCGCCTCAAACCGCCCCTGCCGCCGGCGCGCGGCGCCCGTAAACGATCCGGCCTCATGCCCGAACAACTCGGACTCGAGCAACGCCGGGGCCAGCGCCGCACAGTTCAGCTCCACGAAGGGGCCGTCCCATCGCTGCGAGAGGTAGTGAAGCCGCGATGCCGCCAACTCCTTCCCCGTGCCGCGTTCCCCAACAATCAGCACCGGACGCTCGATACCGGAAACACGGGAAAGACGTTCCTGAAAATCGAGGAAGCTCTCCGATTCGCCGAGGGCCTCCGGCACCGCACCGGTCCGAATGCGCCGCTCTCCTCTCCATCTGGTTTGCGAATCGCTCATGGCAAATTTCACCAAATTATGGCCCCCTGAACTATTGGTTCCTGTAATCCTCGGCGCCAGAAAATAATTCAACTCTTTTTCCTACTTTCAGTCAAGGGGATACAACCTTCGGTATACAATTGGCATCCGCCCTGCAGTAACAGCGATGCATCAACCTAACCAAGAGGAAATACATGGGAATCTTCACACGCTTTCGGGACATCATCAACTCCAACATCAACACGATGCTGGAGAAGGCCGAGGATCCGGAAAAACTCATCAAACTCATGATCCAGGAGATGGAAGACACCCTGGTGGAGCTCAAGGCCTCCTGTGCCGGAGCCATGGCCAACCGGACCCGCATCGCACGCAAGCTGGAGGAATGCCGGGAGCGTGCGACCGATTGGGAGCGCAAGGCACGCCTGGCGTTACAGAAGGAACGCGAGGATCTCGCCCGCGAGGCGCTGGTGGAAAAGCAGCATTTCGAGGAGGAGATCGCACGCTGCGAGCGGGAACTCGGTGAGTTCGTACAGATCATCGAGCAGTACCAGAAAGACATTCAGCAGCTCGAAGACAAACTCGACACGGCGCGGAACAAACACCGGGTGCTCGTCGAACGCCACATCCAGGCCAACCGCCGCAAGCGCGCCCAATCGCAAATCCGCACCGCCGAGACCTCCGATGCCTTCCTTCGATTCGAGCAATTCGAATCGCGGGTCGACCGCATGCAGGCCGACGCCGACCTGATCAACTCCGGTCGTGAGCGCAAACTCGAGTCCGAGATCAATCGCCTTGAGGAGGACGAAGCAATCGAAGGCGAACTGGAACGTCTTAAACGCGAAATGCGCGAGCGCAAGCCGAAGGAACGCTCCGAGACGACCGATTAAAAACAGCTCGCCCAACACCTCGTACCCAACCATGCTCTGGCAGCAAACCAGCCGATTCCTATGCCACCAGAACTCGTCCCAGTCGCCGTCGTATTCATCGTCATCGGGGTCCCGATCATCTGCATCACACTTGTGGCCCTCGCCAGGATCATGCGGGGCGACCGGGAATCGAAATCGGGCAAACCGGGCGTGAAGGCCGACGAAGCACGGATGCTGCAGGAGATGCAACGCCTCCTCTCCCGACTGGAAGAGCGCGTTGAAAGCCTCGAGACCATCGTCCTCGACCGCGATCGCCAGAAAAGAAATCCACACCCATGAAAAATCGTTACGCCATGACCCACCGCCCCCTGTACCGCGCCCGCGACGGATGGATATTCGGAGTCTGCAAGGGAATCGCAAACTACGCCGACCTGAACGTCTTCTGGGTGCGCGCCGCCCTCATCGCTATGGTGATCTTCACAGCGTTTCTCCCCGTCGCGCTGATCTACCTCGTCGCCGCCATATTCATCAAGCCGGAACCGGTGATTCAGCCCGAGGATGACGAGGACTGGGACTTCTACAACAGCTACGCGTCCGACCGCGTCATGGCGATCGCCCGACTCAAGCGTCGGATGGAAAGCCTCGAACGTCGCGCCCGCCGCCTCGAAAACACCGTAACCGACAAGGAGTTCGATTGGGAAGAACGGCTCCGGTCAAATAGCTGAGCCGGATCTTCTATGGGGGCCCACCTCCGGGGGAGCGGGTGACGGGAGACGGGTGTTGCATGGGTACCCGCCCAACTGGAGGGTCAGACGCCGTCCTGACCCAATCCAATCCGGAGGTTGTACACCCGCCTGCAACACGCACAGACCAGGACGCTGTCCCTCCAGATTTGCGATTGCATACCCGCCCAACTGGAGGGTCAGACTCCGTCCTGACCCAATCCAATCCGG
>SLNJ01000030.1 GCA_007133065.1 Opitutales bacterium | reverse complement strand
TTTGCGAGTCAGGGCAACCGGATCCGTGTCGGCGCGATAGTCGGCAAGGAACCGATCGGTCCGTTCGGCATCGAGGATTCCTGCAGCCCGGACGGCATCGGGATTCAAGAACTCCGAGACAAGTGCTTCGGCCTTCGATTGCTTGCGCTCGTCGGTATGTGCGGGCGGCGCCATGAAGGCGAACTTCTCCCGCTTGTAGAGCACCTCGGGAAGCACTCCCTTTACCGCCTCGCGCAGGACCCATTTTTCGATGTTTCCATTGACTCGGAAACGCGGCGGCACGCGCACCGCCGCCTCGGCAAGGTGGTGGTCGAGGAAGGCGGGACGCGACTCCATCGAGTTTGCCATGTCGACCCGGTCGCCGCCCCAGTTGAGGATTTGTCCCTCAAGCTGCGTCTTGCTCCATGTGTATTGCGCGATATCGAGCGGGTGGCGGCCGTCGAGCATCCGCTTGTCGATCTTCTCGGCGATTGCCGCGACCGGGTCGTACTCGCGCAACTCCTCCTGAAGGGAATCGCTCAGCAGGGGCCGGGCAATCTCGAGGGTGGCCATCCACGGCTGAATCCACGAGGGCGTGAATCCGCAAAGCTCGTCCCACGCGGCATGACGCTGCTCGGTTTCGGCGAGAATGGCGCCGCGAAACAAACGGTTCGATTCCTCGAGCAGCTTCTGGTAGCGTGCGCGAACCGATTCGGGTTCGTGCGCGAGCCCGTGTAGAATCATGTCGCGCTTGAAGGCCGGATAACCGGCGAAGAGTTCGTCGGCGCCCTCGCCGGTGATCACGCTCTTGTATCCGCACTCCTGCACACGCCGGCTCATCAGATTCTTTGCCACGCCGAGCGTGTTATAGAAAGTCCGCTCCGCATGCCAGACGGTGTTGATGTAGTTATCGCCGTACAGATCGTCCGCTTTCAGGTGGATGATCTCCTGGTCGGCTCCCATGCTTTCGGCCATCTCGATCGCGATTGCGGCCTCATCGTAGGCATCATGGTCGAAACTGATCGTAAAGGCCTTGACCGGGCTCTGCATCGCTCCGGCGGCCAACCCGAGAATACAGCATGAGTCGATGCCCCCGGAAAGGTAACAACCGACCGGTACGTCGGCCTCCAACCGGAAAACGATGGCTTCGATGAGTCGCTCGCGGATGCGCAGAATGTGCTCATCTGCCTCCTCCTCTGCGGGCCGGTCCTTCTCCAGCGGAAAGTCGAGATCCCAGTAGCGATGCGCCTCGAGACTGAGCCTGCCATCGCGGCGTTTGACTATCAGCATATGGCCGGGCTCGAGCGCATGAATCCCGCGGAAGGCGCAGGTCCCGGGCACGATCGTCTGCATCAACTGGTTCAGGATAGACCGTGGCTCCAGTTCCGCGGGAACATCGGGATGGGCGAGAAGCGACTTCACCTCGGAACCGTAGTAGAAAGTATCGCCGTCCAGACGGTAGAAGAGCGGGCGGATGCCAAAACGGTCGCGCACGAGGATCAGCTCGTCCTTCTCAACGTCGTAGAAGGAAAATGCAAACTCCCCACGCAAGTGTTCGACAAAGGCACGGCCATACTTCTCGTAAAGTGTCAGCGCAATCTCGCTGTCGGACTTACAGGCATACCGCTGGCCCTCGGCCATCGCGAGCGAACGATGCCGCTTGAAATCGTAGAACTCGCCATTGACTGTCAGAACAAAGCGCTCGTTGCGGCTTTTGAGCGGCTGGTCCCCGGTTTCCAGGTCGTTGATTGAGAGCCGGGTGTGGCCCATGGCAAGGCCGTGCTCGGGGTTGATGTAGCGGCCGCGGCCGTCGGGCCCGCGATGATGAATCACCGCCAGCATCTGTTCGAGATTCCGGGCGGCCTCGTCCGGGAGGGGTTGCCCGCTGAAAAATCCGGCTATTCCACACATGATCCTGCTGTATTCTGAAGAAAGAAGAAAGACAATGCTGCCGAAGCGACGATCACGACTCCGTTCTTGCGACAATCTTCGGCAACCGGTCCAGCCGGCCCGCCATCGCCATTAACAATGCCTGACGTATGTAGACCGCGCCGTGCGCCTGCGAAAAATACAGGTTGTGCGGCGTCTTGTCGAGGGAGGTGTCGAGCTCGTCGAGACGCGAAAGGGGGTGGAGGATGACCGCCTCCTGTTTCAGCGGACTCTCCGCATCGAGTTTGTAGCGGCTGTCCAAGCTCTTGTAGCTGTCGCCCAGGAACGCAATCGAGTTCATGTAGATCACATCGAGATCCGAAAGAACATTCTGGATGTCGTTGGTCACCTCGTAATCGATATCGCCCTTGTGGAGGTCGTCGATCAAGTCCGCGCCGAATGGATCCGCCATCTCCGAAATCACGGTCACCTTGCGGATACTCTCCTGAAACAGCAGGGAGAGGAGCAGGAAGCTCTTGACCGCCCGCATGCTCCCGGGCGTGCCGAGGATTCCAAGGTGCAGTCGCTTCTTCTGACCGGGATCGGGCCGAGCGAGCGCGGATCTCCACTTGAGCAGCGCATACCAGTCCGCCAACGCCTGGGTGGGGTGTTCCCCGGTCCCGTTCCCGGCGTTGATCAGGGGGATGCGCAGGTTCTGCAGGATCTGCTCCATGGAATCGGTCTCGGTGTGGCGCACGATCACGAGATCGCCGTAGGCGTTGAACATCTCCCCGATATCCGAGAGCGACTCCCCTTTCTTGGCCCCGGTGACATCGCCCTGTGGGATGCTGATGATCTTCCCATCGAGCCGCAACACAGCGCTCTCAAAGGATATTCGTGTGCGCGTGCTCGCTTCAAAAAACGCCGTGATCACGAGCTTTCCGTCGAGTGGATGCGATGAGGCAATCTCAAGACTCTCCAGCACCCCGGCGAGACGGCAGAGCTCAACCACCTGTTCTTTGCTGAACTGGCGCGCGGACAACACGGACTCCCCCTCGAGCTGACGCAGAAGGCCCAGATTGATCGGGTGCCCTTCAAAAAGTGAGCTGGCGGCGGGATGGCGCGACTGCGACTCACCGGACGCCTCCGGGTTGCCGCTCGCGGGATTGGAATGTTTATCCTCGGACATACAATATAGTAGCGTGCATTCGCAGTGTAAGCAATCGATCGATGATAAGAGCAGAGACCCCAGCAAATTGTGGAAAGGATCCGGAAGGATTCGATCCGCCTACCAAACGCGCTTGCGTAGAAAATCGATGAGCACCATGACGAGAAGCGTGATCGCCGACAACCCAGTCAGGATAAGCGCTCCGAGAATCAGGGCCTGGACAAACAGGGCGGGAAAGTAGATCATCTGATAGTCCCCCGTCTTAGTTCTTCATTGGATTCATTGAGCGATTTCCAGTCGAAATCGCGCGGTGCCAAAACAATTGCCCCAAGTGTGATCACCATTGAGACCGCCGCTCCGACAAGCGCTCCGGAATACCAGCCAATCGTGAAATAGGCGTACAGCCCGCAGGCGCTCCCCAGCACCATGGCCGCAAAGGCACCCGCAGGATTGGAACGGCGCCAGAACAACCCGGCCGCCACCGGCCAGATCGCCGATCCGACGAGCGGACCCGATGCGAACAGCACCTGAGCCAACGTACCGGGATTTAGCATACATGTCAGCCAGGTGAGAAATCCGAGTCCGATAATAATCGCGATCGAGGCAGTACGCACGTTGCCTTCAGTGGCCGAAGGATGGATGGCCTTGCGATAGATGTCCTCTGTGAGCAAATCCGATGTCGCCGCAAGTAAACTGTCGATACTCGAGGCGAGGGAGCAGAACAGCACGACAAAGATAACCACCGCACCAGCCGCTCCAAGGACCTCGGCAGCAGCGAGCGGTCCGAGCATGTCCGGCCGCGGAAGGTTGATCCCCAAAACGTCGCTGGAGAGCGCGACGTACCCGACCGCAATAGGAATCGGAAGCCAGAAGAGTCCGCCCAGCATATAGGCCTTCGCGGGAACGCCCTTGCGCATCGCAAAGGCGCGGCTCCACCAGACGTTGTTATGGAAGACCTCCCCGAACCCGAAAAGCATGTTGTTGAAGAAAGCGATGATCGCAGCCGGCAGGAGAACATACAGCATGGCGGGCTGTTCGGCGACGACTGTTGCGTAGGTGACGTCAAAGTCGATGCGCTGGTAGATCACAGCCCCGACAAAGACCACACCGATGAGGATGATGATGCTCTGTACAAAGTCCGTTCCTATAACGGCATAGAGCCCGCCAAAAAGTGTGTACAGCACGCAAACAAGAAGGATGACCGTCATCCCCCATGCGAAGGGAATTCCCGCCACCGCGTTCATCAACAGGCCACCGGCCATCGCCATCGTCACGAGCCAGGCAAAGCTGTAGGTCAGAGAAATCGCCAGGAAGACCACCCAGGTGGGCCGGCCGTAGCGGAGCCGGATGAAATCACCGCTCGTAAGCCCGTTCGGCATGAGCCTGCGAATCCGTCGCGCCATGGGGGCGAACAGGAAGAGCCCGAAACAGGCCGTCGAGTAAGCGAGCATCCCCCACACCCCGAGCTCGAGCGCGAATTGCGGGGCGAGCATGGTGGTGTTGGAGGTCACCCAAGTGGCCATGGCAGTGGCGGCGCCCAGAGCCAGCCCGACGTTGCGGCCGGCCACCATGTAACCGTCCATGTTCTTCGCCTTCTTTCCCCACAACACCCCCAGGATCACCCAGAGAACCCCAAGGATTGCCAGCAGGAACCACCCGATCTGCGGCGATAGCACCGCGGTCTCATGAGCGCCGTTCACGTGGCCTCCTCCTGCTCCACGGCCTCGCACCGGTCTTTGCGGGCACCGGCAATGATCAGGACGAGTGTCGCCAGAAAGACGACCGCACCGACCGCGAAAAGTGAAAGGGCCAGGCGCATGGACTGGTATGCGACCTCCAGGTGCAGCGGACGACTCCACACGCCGGCGTTCCCCGCTTCATCGGTGGCGCGAACGCGGTAGAAATACGACCCCTCGGCGAGACCCGCCCGGAAGGAGGCGCGATCCCGTCCCTCGTAGAGCATCCTTGAATCTGAAAAATCGGGGGATGCCGCACGCTCCAGGCGATACGAGAATGCGGCAGGATCCCTCTCGTCCTCCTCCGAAATGGACCAGGTCAGGATGATATGAGGCGCGTTCGAGTCGATCCGTTCGACATCGACCCCATCCGCCACTGCGGGCTCTCCTCCGGAGACCGTAAACTCCGCCTGCGGCGGACTCTGCCCGTACGCCGGTACCGCTATCAGCACACTCCCGATCAAGAATATCGGGAGCAGTTTTCGGCGGACCGTGCCTTTCGTAGACTGTGCGATGCGATGTCGAATAACTGCAGGTTGGTTGATTCGTTGCCAGGCCGAAAAAAACGAAAGCGAAAACGATAGCTGAGACCATTGACCCGATGCAACGGAAATTTTCCTTTCTCTTGCCTCGAGCCGTCCCCGGCCGGTAGGCTTGTCCCATGTCCAAAGCCACGGATCGCCACAGTCTTCGGGTGGATTTATCCCGTTTAAAATCCGACATTCTGACGCTGGCCCGCATTGGACGCCACGAGGACAATCGAGGAATCTACCGAATGGCGTTCACCGATGCGGACATGGAGGGGAAACAGTGGTTGCGCGAGCGCATCGAGGCGGCGGGATTGGAGTGCCGCACCGATGGCGCCGCGAATGTCTCCGGAACTCTGTCCGGCCTTAAGGAGCTGCCGACAGTGGTCGTCGGCTCGCATATCGATACCGTACCGTGCGCCGGCACGCTGGACGGCAGCCTGGGGGTGCTGAGCGCCCTCGAGTGCCTCCGGGTGATGCGGGAGAACCGGGTGTTTCCACGCAGGCCGATCGAGGTAATCTCGTTCACTGACGAGGAAGGTCGCTTCGGCGGCATGTTCGGCTCGCAGGCAGTCTGTGGCCTGATATCTCCGGAGAGCCTGTATGTGCGCGACCTGGATGATGTGACGTTGGCCAACGAGATGGAGCGCCACGGGCTCGACCCGTTGGACGCATTGGGAGCGCGCCGGGATCCGCAATCGATCCATTGCTACCTCGAATTGCATATCGAACAGGGACCGGTGCTCGACCAAACCCGCAAACCGGCGGGAATCGTCGATGAGATCACCGGGCTGTTCAAATGGGCGGTGCGCCTGCACGGAGTCGCAAACCACGCGGGAACCACCCCGATGGATATGCGACAGGACGCCTTCATGGGACTGGCGGACTTCGCCCATGAGTTGCCGCGGATCATTGATGAAAACGGCGGAGAGCGCAGTCGGGCGACGATCGGGAAAGCCCGGATTCGTCCCGGCGCGGCGAATACCGTCCCGGGGCTCGTCGAATTTTCGCTGGATGTCCGCGACACCAACGCTGGCATCCTCGACGATCTCAGTACCGCTTTCCGCAAGGCATTGTCCGCGATCGCACGCCGGCGCGGCCTCCTCTTCGAGTTCGAGGAAATCAGCCGTATCGAACCGGTACCGTGTTCCCCTTCGATCGTCGCGTGCCTGGAAAACGCGGCGAGCCGGCTTGATATCGACGCCTTGCGGATGCCGAGTGGCGCGGCCCACGACGCCCAGATCATGGCGTCGCTCTGCCCTGTTGGCATGATATTCACCCCGAGCCAGGACGGGAAAAGCCACACACCGGCCGAGTGGACCTCCTGGTCGGACATCGAAACGGCCGCCAACCTCATGCTTGCCGCCCTTCTCGACCTCAGCGAAGATGAGGAGCCATGGGAAACACCGACCCCTCCGGAACGCGCGGCAGTCGAAACAGAACGCCGGCCGCCACCGCCGCGCGGGAGTGAATCGGAGTGAATTCAGAACGCTTGCCGGCGGGAATTGCACCATGATTCAAAAAAAGCAACACCCGGACCCGCTTAAGAGGCGCTACCACGAGTCCTTCATCGTCACGCGGGCGCACACGCCGATCCTGGAGAAGCGCCACACGGCGCTGCTCTGTATCGACATGCAGTATCTGGACGCGGCGGAAGGACACGGCGTCTTCCACGATGCCGCCAGCTCGGGAGTCCCTGCCGAGGCCCAGGCCTACTACTTTCGCACGCTGCGCGATTCGGTAATCCCGAATATGCGGCGCCTCCAGGAAACGTTTCGCCAACACCAGCTCGAGGTGATCCACACACGCATCCAGGCCCTCACCAAGGACGGCCGCGATCGGAGCGCCGGACACAAACGCCTGAACCTTCTGGCTTCTCCAGGTTCGAAGGAGTCGGAATTCCTCGAAGCGGTCGCCCCCCAGGACGACGAGATCGTCATCAACAAGACCGCCAGCGGCGTCTTTTCGTCCACCAACCTGCACTACGTGCTCAACAATATCGACATTGAGGCCTTGTTCGTGGTCGGTGTGTACACCAATGAATGCGTCGAAACCACGGTCCGCGATGCCTGCGACCTCGGGTACCTCGTAACCATCGTCGATGATTGCTGTACCACCGTGACCCCGGAGCTGCAAAACGCATCGCTCGCTACCCTGCGCGACCGCTATGCCCGAATCGTCAACGTTGATCAGGCGATCGCTGAAATCAACCGCGTGGTCATCGACGACGAATCGCCGGCAGACGAGGCTGCAACAAACAAACGGTAACGGAAGAAATTGTCGGGAAAATCACCCTCCAACCGGTGGCACGACCCCATCGCGGGTCCGGGTGCGGTAGTTGGTGGGGTACCGCATCGTGCCGCAGTCGCCGCACTGCCGCATTTCTTCCACATACAACCTCCTGACCCGATAGACCGCCTGCTTACGCTGGTGCATGGCCATACTCCGACGCGAGTACCCGCGTCCGCAGTTTGTTCGGAGCGATTGGATTCTCCCGACGCCTGTGGGCACGGAGTCTTCCCCTGCGGATCAGTAATCCACCTTTCCATGGATCTCCTCCCGGTACCACCGCACCATCCGGGTCAACCCTTCACGCGGCGACGTCGTTGGGTTATAACCGATGCGCTCGCGGGCCTTGTCGATATTCGCGTGGGTTTTCAGCTGATCACCGGATCGCGGCGGAAGATGCCTGATCCGAGCCTTTTTCCCCGTGATCTCCTCGAGAAGCGCAATCCCTTCTCCCGTGGTAATGGCGTGATCGGTACCGATGTTGAAGATCTCGCCAGCAGCCGCTTCCCAATGATTCAACACCCCGAGCATTCCATCCACGATGTCGCCGACATAGGTATAGCTGCGCAGATGGTTCTCGCTTCCTTGAAACAACGGGAACTCGATCTCATTGAATAAAGCCTTGATCACTTTCGGGTACAGTTTGTCGGGCCGCTCGCGTTCTCCGTACACCGAAAACAGTCGCAACGAGCAGGCGGGAAAGCCATGGACCCGGTGGCGCGCCAGCACGAGTTGCTCGGCCGCGAGCTTGGTCACTCCGTAATGGGAGACCGGTTGCGGCGCCACACTCTCCGGCCCCGTAGCCTCAAACCCATAGATCGAGGAGGTGGCGATATTCACGAAATGCCGGAGCGCGGGACTCCCGGCGCATGCTTCCACGAGACGGTGGGTCGCGAACAGGTTGTTGCCGGAATATCGGTCGAGCGACATCCCTTCGGTATTGCCCGGCTGGGCAGCCAGATGAAAAACCACTTCGGTTCCGTCCAGAATAGGCCCGAGGTCAGCCGTTTTCAGATCGGCCTCCTCCATCGTGACGCCGGCCGCGCGCAGCCGCTCGCCGGTCGCGCGCTTCAGATCCGGGGAGTAGTACGGATCGAACGAATCGACGCCCATGACTTCATGGCCCAAGGCACGGCAGCGTTCCGCCACATGCGACCCAACAAATCCCGCCGCACCGGTAATAAGAATTTTCATGAACGGCACACTGCCGTTTCCGATCACGCGAGACAAGCTTAGTTCAGAATCAACGCCCTCCGCGGGGATCCCGGGTACTCCGGATTTCCTGTAATAGAATCCGGGGCACACGCGCTCTGCATCGGCTGATACGGTTTAAAACGGCGTCGGCTGCCGGACGGCGATCGCTCAACTCCGGCCTCTGAGCAGAGTCCGGGCACGGCGGAACACCGGGGTCGGCTCCGGCCAGGATTCGCCAGGGCCGTAGCGTAAACAGAGGAGGTCGGCGCGGACGGCCTCCTCCGGCGCATAAGCCGGCGCGGATTGAGCCGCCAGCTTGCGCAGGTACTTTCCGGCGCGCCGGCGGATGGGGTGGCGTGTGATCTCGGCAACGTGCCCCCGGCGACGCCGCAACCGCCGGTAGAGCATGACCAAGCCGAGCCGCAGGACCAGCCAGCTGGCCACCGCGACGAGGGCGTTTCGCAGCAGTTCCAGCCAGCGCCGCCCGTCCCATGGGGTGGAAAACCAGGCGCTGATGCGGTCGCGTATCGCCTCGCCACGCGCCCGAAGATCATCCGCCAGAGCCGATCCCCAAGCTTGAAAGGCCCCGACAATCTGTTCCTGTTGCTCTTGGTCGAAGTTGACAACCCGCCGGTACCAGAGAATACGCAAGCTGTCGAGGTAGGCGCTGAATGTCCGGTCGACCAGAAAGGCGACCACCTCCCCGTCCGAGTCGGACTGCTCGCGGCTGTCGGATCCAGGGGTCGGATCGACCCGAAACCAGGAGTGGGTTTCCGAGTCATAGGCCTCGACCCAGGCGTGCGCATCGCGATTGCGGACCATGAAGTAATTCTCGTAACCGTTCCATGTCCCACCGACAAACCCGGTTACAACACGAGCCGGAATTCCCGCCGACCTGGCAAGCAATGTGAACGCTCCGGCGAACAGCTCGCAGTGCCCGTCGCGCTGCGAACGCATCCACCGCACGAGCAGGTCTCCATCGCCGGAGGGAACCCGCGTCTGCAGGGCGTACCCGTGACGCGACTGCAACCACCGAACCGCAGCATCCGCGAACGCCCGCGGCGCCACATCCTCGGGACTCCGGCCGAGTTCCTCGTATATCCCGGCCGTGTACGACTCAATCGTCTCACGGTCGGCGGCGGGAACGACCAGTGTCGTGGCGGGATACGACAGCGAATCGCCGCCCTCCAATTCCTTCCGGTAAATTGCCCCGGCACCGGCGAGTTCGCGGTCGCGCGCGCCGCCGGGCCACTCCGTATCCGCAGCCATATCGTCGACCTGGTAAAACAGCACACTGCTGCTGATCTCCCGGGTCGCCGACAGGAACAGGGTGGTGTGCTGCGATTGGTCCTGCCGGTTCTGAAAGCGCAATCCGGTGAAGCGACCGACCCGCGGCAGGTAGGTGCTGATTCCGCCCTCGTAGTAGAACGTCCAGCGGGTGGTGTCGGGTGACGGAGGTGCACGCATCGGCGGGGTATAGTACGCCGTGCTCAGTCCGATCATATCGGATCGCGCGGAGCGCGACAGCCGAAACCCCGAACCGTGGTACTCATCGAGCACGACCATGCGCCAGTACGGTACCGCCGGCACCCCATCGGTGGCGTCGACGTCCACGCGAAACGCCACCCGGTTGTCCTCGAGGATGTCAACGACATCCCCGAAGCTGATGTTGTCGCTGAACCCGGCGACGCTGCGGTTGCTCTGCATGCTCAGGAACGGAAGCGCCTGATCGAGTTGGAAGCGCGGCATCATGATGAACAGCAGGGAGGAAAGCGACAGCAAGAGCGCGAAAAGCAGCGCGGCAAACGCCACGAGGTGCCTGTTGCATACGGCGAGCACGCGGCGAATCAGCCGACTCCAGGCGAATTGACGCCAGATCTCCGGTTTCACTCGATCCTCCCGGTTCGTGTACCCGGTCAGGTCGACGAGGAAGAGAAGCAGCATAGCGGCGGGAGCGAACAGGATCACTTGGAGCGCGAAGTTCAGAGAAAGGGACAATACCCCCGCCATCACGACCATGAACAGGCAGAGGAGAACGAGCTGCAGGTCCTCTCTCCGACCCCGATAACTGAGCGTCCGAAGCATCGCGAGCAGGACGATCATGCGGACAAGCGGCCCGATTATATCCGGCCGGGAGAGGAGGAAGTCGGTGGCGGTGAACAGGATGATCGCCGGAGCGGCCAGCTTCCACGCCCATCCGGGGATGCACGCCGGCCATCCGGGAAAAAGAAGCACGGCAGCGGTGATTACGGCGACCGGCGCAAGCAGCCACGACGCCCCCAACTCGAGGGGGAAGAGCGTCCACAACGAGAGGAGCATGAGCACGGCGCCCATAATCCACTTGATTTGAAGCAGCTCCTCGTACTTAAGCTGAACCCGCGGTACGGCCACCGACATATGCATGCACCTCCTTCCCCGCGCCCGGCGCGAACCGAATCACCGTGGCGCCGTTCATGTGGGACGACGGCTGGAATCCCGCCACCGGTTCGAGTCCGGACAGGCGGTCGAGGAACCCGTGCAAATCGGCCAGTCTCCGAACCGGCCGAACCGGCTCCCCGTTTACAGCAACCCCCCACAACTGCTCCTGTCGAAACAAATCCTCCGCAAGGGCGGCAGCAAAGGAACACAGCGTCTCGAACTGATCCTTCGAGCGCCAGAGCGATTCCGGTGTCTCGACAAAAACCAGATAGGTTTCCCGCTGCTCCTCCGCCATCTCCCGAACCAGGAGCCGGCGCTGACGCGCGCTGGCTTTCCAGTGGATCAACCGGGGCGGATCTCCGCTGCGGTACTGTCGCAAGTTGATCAACTCGGTGCCGCTTCCGGAGCGGCGATGTGACACCCCCTCGCGACGGGAGAACGGCCCTTGACCAGGCTTGAAACGATACGGGATACGCGCGGGCCAGACCGCCACCTCCCGTCCCTGATCGAGGGCGATGACCTTGCTGAGAAATCCGAACGGAAACTGTGAGCGGAGTTGCGTGATGGAGACGGTTTCGACGCAGCGCACGGACGGTTTGAGAAGCCACTCGAGTCGAGTGATCTGTCCCGCATCCAGGCGGCGCTCCAGAGGAAGCTGCACATCGAATTGGTTTGTCCGCGCCACGAGCCCAAACCAGAGGCTGTAGGTCGGAAGCCACTTTTTCTCGTTGCGGAGCTCAATACAGACCGGAGCGGGTTCCCCGGCACGCAGATGAGACTCGGTAATGAGACGCCACCGGAGGCCTTTGAAATTCGTCCAGGAGAGCAATCCGCTCAAGAGCAGGCACGACAGCAACAGCGCGAGCGTCATGAAGAGAATATTGCTCGCCGTGTTGTACGCCGACGAACCGATACCCAGAGCGAGCAGAATCAAAACCAGGCCGGCCTTGGTCGGCATGGTTTTATGTCCTTCGGGGCGGACGACCAGCTGTCGGAGCACCCGAAACAGGTTGCGCGCGCGCGATTGCTGCGCAAAAAATCCCGGATCAGCCCATTCTGTGGATACCTCCCGCGAACCGGGTGTGGTCTGTGTCCCAACCGCCATCAGCAGATCGCCATCATATTCGTTCTCGCAGAAAATCGCACGAACGCCTGGAACTCGAACCTCATATCTGATTTGCTGAACATGCTGTGGAGCGCTGGTTTTGCACGACTAAACCGGCGCTGGCAATGAGTCCACGATCCTTTTGAGGATTCCCTCTACCGCGTGTCGCTCTTCAAGGGCATCGCTGCTCTGCCGCCGGAGGCTGAGCCGGTGCGTGCACACCGCGGGGATCATCGCCTGAACATCGTCCGGAATCACAAAATCGCGGCCGTGCTGGATTGCGTAGGCCTGGCAGGCCAGCTTCAGCGAAAGCGAACCCCGCGTGGAAATCCCGGAGTGAAATTCGACTTCCGTGCGAGTCGCGGATACCACCTGCAGCATATAGCGCAGGATGTCCGGTTCGACGTGAATCCGGGGCACGCAATCCTGGATCTCAAGAATCTCTTCCGAATTGAGGATCGGCTCGCTGTCGATCGCATCGTATTTCATCAGACCCGCATCGAGGATCTCGAGTTCGGTCTGAAACTCGGGATAACCCATCTGCAAGCGGATCAGGAACCGGTCCATCTGGCTCTCCGGCAAGGGGAATGTTCCTTCGAAATCGACCGGATTCTGGGTTGCGAAAACAAGAAATGGCGCAGCCAGTGAATAGGTCTGGCCGTCCACGCTCACCTTGCCGCGGTCCATCGCCTCGAGTAATGCGGACTGGGTTTTGGGCGTGGTGCGGTTGATCTCATCCGCGAGCAGGATGTTCGTGAACAACGGCCCGTGCTTGAACACAAACTCGCGCTTTCCGTCGTGATAGACACTGACACCGATGACGTCGCTGGGCAACAGGTCGCTGGTAAACTGGATTCGCGTAAAGCCACAGTCGATGCTCCGAGCCAGACAGTAGGCGAGCGTCGTCTTGCCCAACCCCGGGAGATCCTCGATCAGGACGTGGCTGTTCGCGATCAGCGCGACCACGACCCGGTCGATGACCTCCGGTTTCCCTCGCAAGTAGCGCGAAATACCCGCCTTTAGGCGGTCCAGCTTTTCCTTCACCTTCGGGGCGGAAATTGTTGCTTGATCCATCGGATTTGATTGGAGGCCGGTGCGTTCAGTCCGGCCGGACTCCTCGTGTTTCGGGAGATCCCGGACGGGCTCCCTGGTTTCAAGAATCCGTGTTCTTACACCCGATGCGCAGCAAAGTCAAATGGCTGAAAGAGGAAGCAGGGCGGCCCGGGTCAGGGCGATCGCGTCTTCCTATAGTTGGCGGCGCGCGACATCACCGTCTTCAGGACCGCGAGCGAGGTCGGCTTGGACAGATATTCATTCATACCCGCGGAGAGACACTTCTCCCTGTTCTCGGTGAGGGCGAGCGACGTCATCCCGATCACGTATACCGTCTCGGCCTCCGATCCGAACTCGCCGCGACGGAGCATTCGGGTCAGTTCGAGCCCGTTAACCTCAGCCAGTTCCGTGTCGACCATCAAGACATCATAAACGTCCCGCACGATACACGCCTTCGCCTCTGCAGCAGACTCCACCACCTCCGGTTCGTAACCGATCTTCTGGAGTGCTTCGGAGGCGAGATCGCGGCCAACGGAATCGTCGTCAGCAACCAGGATGCGAAGGGGCCGGCCCTCCCCGAACGACGCGTCCGCCATGTTATCCATGGCGGGATCCACGCGCGCATGCTCCGTTCCGGCTTCGGCCAGGAGAACCGTGACGGTGAATGTTGACCCACGATCGGGCACACTTTCCACGCGGATATCCCCCCGCATTTTCTCCGCGAGACGCTTGCTGATGATCAGGCCCAGTCCGGTTCCTCCATACTCTCGGGTCGTCGACGAATCAATCTGGGAGAATGGATGGAAAAGGCGATCGAGCTTCTCGGGTGAAATCCCGATTCCGGTATCGTGAACAGAGACTGAGATCTCCCAATAGGGCAATTCCTCACGACGGGTTCGGACCTCCAGGTACACGCGTCCCGCGCGGGTGAACTTGACGGCGTTGTTGACCAGATTCAGCAGGATCTGGCGCAGGCGTAGCGCGTCGCCCAGAAACACACCGCGCGACTCATCATGCACCTCATAATCGAGTTCGATCCCCTTGTTCTGGGCCTTGATCAGAACCATTTCGAGCACTTCGACCAACAGTTCCTCCAGCTTGAACGGAACCGCCTCGAGCGTGATGGCACGGGACTCGATCTTCGAGTAGTCGAGGATGTTGTTGATCAGTTCGAGCAAGTCCTTCCCGCTCCGCGTGATGATGCGGATGTACTCCTTCTGATCCGGGGTCAGGTTGGTCTGCGCGAGCAGGTCGGCAAATCCGAGAACCGCGTTCATGGGCGTTCGAATCTCATGGCTCATAATCGCGAGGAACTCACTCTTCGCGAGGTTGGCCGCGTCGGCAGCCTCCTTGGCCCGCCGCAGCTCGCGTTCCGCGGACTTGCGCTCTGTGATCTCGTACGCCACCCAGATCACGGATCGCTCGTCTCCCGCGACCGGGTCCATCGGCGCGATGCGGCCTTCGAACCAGCGATCCTCTTCGACGGTAATCGGGTACTCGAATATCTCGACCTCCCGGCGTTCCAAGGTTCGCGCGATCACCTCCATTATCCTCCGCGCCACCTCAGGCGGGTACAGGTCCACAACCGTCCGCTCCTTGAACCGGTCAATATTCGACAGATAAACACTCTTTGCCGAGGCAAATACGTCGATGTAACGGCCCGACTCGGTGACGACAAAGGCCACATCCGGCATCGCGTCAATGAATGCACGCAAGCGTTCCTCGTTGCGCCGGATATTGTCTTCGCGATTCGTATTCTCGGCCATCACAGCCGCGAGGGTGATCGACGTGGCCGACAAGACTCCGACGAACGCCCACAGATACGATGCCGGTTGCGTCATCACGCGCGTCGCGTCCGGACCGATCACGTCTCGCAACTCCCACACCGCCATCATCGCCACGATCAATACGCCGACCGTTGCTCCCCGTTGCCCGAACCGGACTGCCGACCAGGCGAGGATCGGGAACATCGACAATTCCAGAGGATAGCGCAGCGTATCGGTCGGCGCCCAGTGCCGGAAAACCATGGCCCCGATCAATATCAGGCAGGCGAGCCACACGAGCACCTCCAGCGTCTGCTGATTGCTCCAGTTGATCCGCGTCTTGGATGCCCAGACAAAAAGGAAAGGCGCCACCACAATCATCCCGAGCGCATCGCTGAGCCATCGCGTCCCCCACTCCGTTCCGCTGAACTGAAAATCGTGCCCGAGGATCCACGAGAGCGCGAGCGTTCCCGTCAACGAGCTGATCGCGGCGCCCACACCCATGCCCCAGAACGCAAAAAGCGCCACATCCTGCATTCGCTCAAGAGCGGGCTGAAATCCCAGTCGGCGCCACGCGATGATCGTGACCCATGCCCCAAGGCCGTACCCGAGTCCGAGGGCCAGGCCGACCCCGGTATGCATGAACTGCTGCCAGGTGACCACGGCGCTCGCCACAATGACCACCGGGAGGTACCGCATGCCACCCCACCAGAGAAGCACCAGGGTGAATCCAGCCGGAAGCCACAGCAGTGGGGTAGCCCCCTCGGTGGCGATCATCTCCATTCCAATACCAGCCAGTCCCACGGAGACTGCAAAACCGAGCAACGCTACCAGAGCATAGCGGATCACGTTCAGAAATCGCGCTCGTCGCGTCTCGCTCAAGTCGGTCGCAGCATCAAGCATAGTTCAGTTGGGAGCGCAGCAGGCCGGAGGAATCCCCCGCTCTGTGTCGATCCGATCGAATTTCCGTAGCATTTCAAGCTCGTTGTGGACCTGAAGGCTAGGGTCTTTCACCCAAACCGCAAGGCCAGATGATGCCCGCGCTTGCAAATTCCCGGACCGACGGCCAGTATATCCTGCGGGAATGCCAATCTACGTTTACGAAGTCATCAACCGGCCGGCGGACGGCGGGGAACGCTTCGAGTGGGAGCAGCGCATGAGCGATCCACCGTTGCAGCACCACCCGGTAACCGGCGAGCCGGTCCGCCGCGTCTTTCAAGTGCCGCACGTCGCCTCGAAATACACCCCCGGCGCCACGCGGACACGCCTGGACAACGCCAATGTTGAAAAGTCGGGTTTTACGAAATATGAACGGGACAAGCTGACCGGGAAATACCATCGCGTCGCCGGCAAAAAGGGTCCCGATACGCTGCATCCATGAGCCCGCTTCACTCCTTCTGGTACCACCGGCCGTCAACCGCCTGGAGCCAGATTCCGCGTGCGGCTCGTTGCCGGATCTGCAGGGCACGCTGCTTCGCCACCTCCTCGACCGACTGACCGGTGCGCTCGGCAACCAACCGGTATACGGTGACACGGTCCTCGTTCTCAGCCTCGACAACGTCCTGTTGCTCGTCGTTGAGCTCGCCCCGTGAAGCGAGCAATCCGCGATTGTTCTCGCCCACGAGACCTTGCTGGAGCAGGGCGTCAACAACCGGGAGACGCTCCTGCATGCGTTCGATGATCGCACGATCCTGTGCCGGAAGCGGAACAAATCCGATGCCGATCATGATCAGGGCGAGCAATAAGGAAGTCGGTCGGGATCTCATCGCTGTGGTGGATTCGAGGATTCCTGGTGTGAACGGGTGGTGGAACGACGGTCCAGGTCGCCGAAAACATCATCCAACTCCTCCTGGACTCTCAAATTCACGTCGACCGTAATATGAATCGGCTCGATTCGATGCTCGGTCCGAACGAGCAGGCACCCGGTGATCAGCGGGAGCGTCATGGAGAGCGCGAGGATTCGGAATGCCATGGTGGAAATCGTTTCAGCTCGGTTACGGTGGAGCTGGTCGGGTTGGCTTGCGAGACGATCTGAAACGAAACTATCGGCAGATGCGGAATGATAGCAAACCTTTTGAGCGCCTTCGGCAAGGTTCAATCGCTCCCGAAGTCAAGGGCCCGGACGAGCTCGATCAGCTGCCAGAGCGGAAATCGTTCGAGTATTGCAGAATCGTGATCCACCCGCACCGTCGTTGCCACGGGTGCTTCCGCCTGTAAGGAATCGCTGTACCCCCTGCCATCGACTGCAATCCGGATCGGGTATGAATATAACGGATCGAGAAAGTCGATGCGCAGATTGTCCAGTGTCAGGTCGGAGAACGCCTCTTCAGCCGCCCGCAGGCCTGCGGCGGAGGTCGCACGTCCGGTTGTGCCTGCACGAGCGGTCAGCCAACCGGGATTGTCGTAGCGAATGCGGCCCGGACTGCCCTGCCGCAGCTCAAGATAGCCGGGGCGCAATTCGACAGAATCCCCATCGATTGCGACTCCGACGACCCCATCCAGGATGCCCTGCGCGCCGATCCCCGGATCGGGAAGAATCTGGCCCACCTCGGCCAGGTCCAGACCGAACACGGCGAACACGAAGACCGATACCCCGCCGGCCGGAGCGAGATCGAACGGCATCGCGTTCCACTCCCCGCCACCCCACTGGAATGAAAGGGTTTCCACCCGGGCCCGCTCGGACCCGTCGAGCGACATGCTCATCTTAAGCTCATGCAATTCCTGTTCGCCGGCCGCCAGGCGCGCGCAGTACAGCTCCTGCAGCCCATCGGTATGCAACGCCGCGTCGCGCCAGAGCAGGTCCCAGGAGAAGCCGACCCCTTCGGCGCGCAATTCCGAATCCGCCCGAACGACCGATCCTTCGCGGAGTGAAACCGTGCCCGCGAGCTCGGGGAAACCACGCGCATCGAATCCACCCGAGATCTGTGCATCGAATGCTCCGCTCACCAGCCATCCTGCAAAATCCGGGTTCATATCGGCGAACACACTGGACCCGGTCAAGTCAACGGGACCAATCGAGCCCTCGAACTCCTCGAACCCACCTCCGCTCCAGCCGCCCTGCAAGGCGAACGGGACGCGTTCCCGCGAATAAAGACCGGAGCCCTGCAATCCAATCCGTTCGCCATCCATCCGCGCAGTGATCTGAACGGACGGAACGTCGTGCTCGGCCCACGCCGCCGCGGTGAGCTCAAGCGTGGCATCCAACCCCTCCGAATCCGTCGATTCTCCCTCCAGACGTAACGTCTCCCAGTCGAGTGGGATGTCTCCGATGGTAATCGATCCGGATTTCGTGCCGAACCGAAACCGTTCGAGGATCTCCGGGAGACGCGTGCTCCACGCCGCCGAATCGAGGTGTGGCGCCGCCTCTGCGAAGGACATCCACTCCGTGACGGTGCGGTTACCGAGAGTCACCTCGCCATCGAGGTGGTCCGCGTCGAGTTGCACGCCGTCGCCGGCGACCGATAATGCGCGCAAGGCAATGTCTCCCTGCCCAGCGATCGCCTCGGGGCTCCCTTTGCCCTCCAGGACAAACCCTCCGTCCGCACGCATCTTCCAGTCCCCGATCTCCACGAGGAGCGATTCGCGAGGGTTGAACACCGATGCACTGATGCGCAATGCCTCGATCCCCTCGCCCGCCGCATCGACGAAGAACCCCAACGGAACCGGAGCCTCCCCGAGATTCAACACGATCTCACCAGCCAACTCCAACCGCATCCCACCGGCCGGCGGCAACGCGACCGTCGACTCCAGATCGCGCATCCGCCACAACGGCCAATCATTCGACGCAACCTCGTCCACCCGAACCTCAAAACGCTCAGGATCTCCCACGGCCGAGATCGCGCCCGGCAACACCGTCGTCCCATTCCAATCAAGCTCCTCCCACCGGGCCTGAAGATCAAATTCCACCGGCTCATCCGAAGCGCCCAAACGCAGCACCCCGTCGGCCTCCCCGGTCCCGCGGACGATATCCCCCCAGGACCAGTGGGCGTGCGACAACTCCAGCGCCCACACTCCGGGCTCAGGTCGCGATCGAACCGAGAACCGGAAATCGGCCAGCTCGATATCTTCCGCTTTGAAACGGTTCCCCTCCCCCGAGATAATCCCCTCGGGGGAACGCCCGGCGACCTGCCGCACCGCGAGTGCCCATTGCTGAAACGCTCCGGTCATGTCGCCGTACCGCGCATCGATGGGACCGCCGTCCGCCACCGCACTCCATTCCGCCAATGCGCCATCCTCCACAACAGCGAAGAAGTCCACAGTCATCGATGCCTGGTCGCGCAAGGCGAACTCGGCCGCATCATACCCGGGATCATACTTCCGCAGTCGATCCAGCCAAACACCCGCAGCCGGCGTCTTCGCGGTCATTTTCACCTCGGCGGTCTGCGCGCGGGAGTTCCAGCTCGCACGTCCGCGCATCTGCAGATCCTCTCCCGCAATGTTCGCAACCCCGCCCCATGTGTCGTTTCCCCACGCTCCAACATGGACGTCGAACGGGAAACGCCGCACCTCCTCTCCCAGAATCAAGCGCAGGTGCGCATCCCGCACCACAAGGCGTTCGAACGGGAGCTCAGGCAGAGAGATACGCGGGTCGGCCAAAGCGGCTTCCTTTCGCATCATAGCGTCCAGGTCATACGTCACCTCCAGTCCGTGGACCGTAACACTGCCGGCCTGTCCCCGCACCAGATGCCACGGGAGGAAGTCCACCGATACCCGCTCCGCGCTCGCCTCCCACAGCGGAGCCGCCACCACAACACGTTCGAGTCCCAGATACCACGGGGTCAGATGCGCCACACGGAATTCGACCCCGGCGCCCTCCCATCCCTCCAGTTGGTGATCAAGCCATCGCTCGGCGAGTCGCGGCAGTCCCCATACCACCATGGCGATCGACGCAAGAGCGCAAACACCAAGCAACAGTGTCCAAAAGATCCAAGATCTCCTCCGGCTCCGGGTTCTGCGACGTCGACGCATGGTCTCTGTGTTCTAGGGGCTCGTTTCAGGCCAGGCAATCCGTAATCCGTCCGTAGACGATTCGAAATTGACCGCATTGCCCGACCGGGAGTACAAAGAAGCTATGAACAGTCCCGCGCGCGCATCAAGCGAGTCAAAGGGGTTGTGCTCGTAACGATCATGGGAACCGTGCCCCTGCAACCGAATGAAACCCAAGGTCCGCCTCGTCGGAGGAGCGGCATTGATACGCCGCTTGCGTGCGAGGTTCGGCTCGACGCATCGGGAGAGATCATTGGATTGCGGTTTCCTGAGTGCGAGCCCGATGCCCTTCTGGGGTCGACGCGGAAGGATCTTGAAACAGACTCCGAGTGCTTCTGGCAGACGGTGCACCGCGACGACCGCTCGGAGGCCCATCAAATGCTGCGCACCGCGTATGCCTCGGGAGAACCGTTTCACATTGTCGTGCGACAGGCCGACCGCCGGCCCTCAGCACCAGTATGGCGTCAGATATGCCTGAGACCAACCCGTGCGGATCCGGCCGTTTGGAGCGGATGGATCACCGCGGTATACCCGCTCCACGCCGCCCCGGGGGCGGCGAAGGCGTTCGCGGACCTGCATTGGGAGGAAGGCATTGCATTCAACCTCATGCGACACGAGATTCGAATGCCCCTGAACGCGATCGTCGGATTCTCCGAACTGCTCGAGCATACGAGTTCGAAACGCGATCAACAGGAGTTTGTCAAACGGATCAACGAAAGCAGCGGCGCCCTGCTGAGGCTCATGCAAAGCATTCTGGACTACGTCCGCCTGCGCGGCCAGACCGCCTCGGGCGGGATGGACCGCATCAGCCTTCAACCCTTTCTTGCCGAGACACTCGAACACTTTGAAGCCTGCGCTCGCACCAAGGGGCTGCACCTCGCCTTCTCAGCGAACGCCGAGCTGCCGCGACGGGTCATCGGCGATATCGAACTCCTGAGAAAACTGCTCTGCATACTCCTGGAAAATGCCCTGCACTACACGACGGAGGGTACCGTCCGCCTGGAGGCGAAAGCCCTTCCGCCGGACGATTTCCACGACCGCAAAATTCAACTCTCCGTCTGCGACACCGGCGACGGGATTGCCCCGGAGCATGTTGCGCGACTCTTCGAGCCCTTCGAGGGAGTGGAGGATGTGACACACCGTCGGGCGCGAGGGGCGGCGGGCCTCGGGCTCGCCATTGCATCCGAGATATGCCGGTTGCACGATGGAAGCATTCACTACGAACCCCGTCATCCCAAGGGATCCTGCTTCGTCGCAACGGTCCGCCTCGATTCGTGGGTGGAGCCATCCGCACCGCCCGCCTCGGTCGGGCCGGACGATCAAAAGGAACAATCATGACCGCACCCAACCGATCCGAAACCCTCTTTGCACGCGCCCTTCAGAGCATTCCCGGCGGCGTGAACTCCCCCGTGCGGGCCTTTCGAGCAGTCGGCGGTACGCCATTCTTCACGGTCTCGGCCTCCGGAGCCGAACTGACAACCGTGGACGATCGCACACTGATCGACTACGTCGGCACCTGGGGCCCCGCGATCCACGGGCACAACCACCCCGTGCTGCGAGAGGCAATCGCCGACGCGCTCGTCCGCGGCACCAGTTTCGGAACGCCGCATCCCGCGGAGATCGACATCGCCGAGACGATCATCGCACGGGTTCCCGCGATCGAGAAGGTGCGGCTCTGCAACTCGGGAACCGAGGCCACCATGTCCTGCGTGCGGCTCGCGCGCGGTTGCACCGGCCGCGACAAGATCGTCAAGTTCGCCGGCTGCTATCACGGGCATGTGGACTCCCTCCTCGTCAAAGCCGGATCCGGAGCGCTGACGCTCGGGAATCCCGATAGCGCCGGCATACCCGCCGCGGTCGCCCGGGAAACCATCGTGCTCCCGTTCAACGACGAGGTAGCCGTCCGGGATGCGTTCGCCGCACATGGCGACACCATCGCCGGAGTGATTCTCGAACCGTACCCCGCCAACGTCGGGCTGATCCCCGCCCAGCCCGGATTCCTCGCGTCATTACGCGAGATCTGCAACACATACGGCAGTCTTCTCATCTTTGACGAGGTCATGACCGGATTCCGGATTGCCCCCGGCGGTGTACAGGAGCGTGAAGGCGTTACCCCCGATCTCACCGCGCTCGGGAAAATCATCGGAGGCGGGCTCCCTGTAGGCGCCTTCGGCGGCCGCACCGACCTGATGGACAAGCTCTCGCCGCTCGGCCCGGTGTACCAGGCTGGAACGCTGAGCGGCAACCCGCTCGCCGTCGCAGCCGGCCTCGCATCGCTCACCCTCCTCCACGAGGAGCATCCCTACGAATCCCTTGATCGCAAGGGCCGACTGCTCGCCGACGCAGCCCGCTCCGCCGCCGGCGAGAAAGGCCTCCCCCTCCAGGTTCCGCAGTGCGGGTCGATGTTCTCCCTCTTCTTTGCCGAGTCGCCGGTCCTCAACTACGACGACGCTACCGCAAGCGCCACCGACCACTTCAAGAAACTCTTCCACTACGCGCTCGACCAGGGCGTCTACCTGCCGCCATCCCCGTTTGAAACCGCCTTCATCAGCACCGCCCACACCAATACACAGCTCGAGCGCACCGCCGAAGTTCTGAGCAACGGGATTCGCAAGCTCTGAATCCCTGAAGGTCTTCGTTACAAGGCTTGAGTCGGAACGGGGAAGCTGAGAAGACGAATTGTTGCTGGACGGGCTCGAGCAAATGGGCATGGCGGACAGCACGGTTGTTATGTTCTTCTCCGACCACGGCGAGATGGGCAGCAGCCACGGGCGCTTCCAGAAATGCAGCCCCTACGCCGAATCGCTGCGGGTGCCATGGTTGATGCGCTTGCCCGGCGTGCTGCCTGCGGGAGCGTCGATCGATCAGCCGGCGAACCTGATCGATATTTTCCCAACCAGCGCCACGCTGTGCGGGGTGCCGTTGCCGGATCACGTACAGGGCCTCGACCTCACGCCCGCCGCCGAGTCGGGCGATACCGCGCCGCGAACCGCGCCCTAAGCCAGTGGTTCGGTAACCCGCGCTACAACCCGGAAGGTCGCCCCTGTAACGGTCGCACCAGCGGAGCATCCAGCCGCTGTCGGGGCGAACTGGAACGGCGTACGCGCTCCAACACCGCCGCGCGGTGCGACGTGGAGCGGGCGCGGATCGTGCTCTGCCGCGCCGACGGTCTGTCGGGGCAAGAGATCGCCGAGCTCCTGGGATGCAGTGTCCGAAGCTCTCTCAGGACATCCAACGTTTTCGTACGCTCGCGACGGCCTGAGCTGGATGGGACCATGGATGGGGTTGCGCTGTTTGGCTGCCGGCTTGGCCCCCGGCTCCGCCGTGCCATCAATTCATTGAAGGATCCTCGGGGGCGTCCGCGAGGAAGGCGAGTTCCGGTTTGAGTCGGGTGATGATGCGCCGCCACAGATCGGGGGACCCCGCATTGCTCAAAACGGCGCTGTCCAGCGGACTGACGAACCATGCATTTTCGTGCAGCTCCTTCTCCAGCTGCCCGCTGCTCCAGCCTGAGTACCCGAGGAACCCGCGCAGGATAAGGTCGTCGTTCTGCTCCTGCAGCTCGCTCGCCTGATCCGGTGAGATCCCGAAAAAGAGTTTGAACATGCCCGGCTCTCCCGTGGGCTCCCAAGCGGTGAGAATCATCTCCCTCGGCTTGACCGGTCCGCCATAAAACAGCGGGACGGCACCCAGCGAGGTGTGCTCAAAATCCTCCTCAATCTCGCTCAGACGTCGTCCCATCGGACGGTTCAGGACCACGCCCAAAGCGCCGTCCTCCTCGCTGTGCGCGGACACGAGGATAATGCTCCGCCGGAAACTGGGATCCATCATCCCGGGATGGGCAACGAGCAGGAATCCGGTCAGATTCGGCTCGGCGAACGGTTCCTGTTGTCGATCGGACATGCCCCTACCATAGCCTGAACTGATCTGAAACGCACGTGAAATATGCAGAAAGCATTCCGCCGGCGCATCAGAACTTCGAGATCGTGATTCCGGCCTCAGCAAAGAGCTCGCAGACGAGTTCATCGTTCTGGTAGTCGCGATGGAATTTCACCGTGCGAATGCCTGCGGAAGCGAGGATTTTGGCACAATTGATGCACGGGAAGTGTGAAATATAGGCCGTAGCGCCCTCCACCGGCACCCCCCGTCGTGCAGCGTCGGCGATCGCGTTCTGTTCGGCGTGGACCGTCGCCTGCTCGTGCCCGTCGCGGACTCGTGAATGATGCGGGACACCAGGCAAATAGCCGTTGTACCCGGCCGCGATGATCCGGTTCTTCTGCTTTCCGGAGGAGACGAGCACACAACCGACGTGAAGGCGCTCGCAGGCGGACCTCGAGGCGATCAGCAACGCCGTCGCCATGAAATAAGCATCCCACGACGGGCGGCCCGGGATCGACTCAACCATCGTCGCCAACTCGCTCAGAAAACCGTCGGCGCTGGAGCCGGATCCGGCATTAGCGCCCGGCTCCCCCCGACAGACCGGTTTTGAATGTTCTTCCATCTCACCCATCAGGTCCGCCGGACTCAGTCGGAGTTCTCCTCCCAATCGCCCGGGATCGCTGCCTGGATGCTGTCGAAGAACCGCATCATCCGGGCGATCGCCGGGATTGCGATCTCGGTACGGCCCGTCAACCGGCCTTCGCCGATCGACCACACCCCGCGCAAGAGCGTCTCGTTGATCTCAGCCACCTCGGTCGCAAGCGCCCGCACGACATCCGGATGCGCCTCCGCCATCTCGCCGAGGATGATCCGCAATAATCCGGAAAGCGCCACCTCAAAGCGCGCCGCTTCTCCATCAGCCAACTGCAGTCGCTCGGCGAGAGATCCGTCGACGGCGGGGCCGTCGAGCACGCGCCCGATAAGCTCGTCCATATCGGACGGTGTGTTCGAAGTCAGCCAGAAGCCGTCCACGGCGCCTATGTAGGTTTCCTCGACCCGCCCGGTGTCCGTATCAGGAACACGTGCCTGAAATGTCAGCTTATCGACCGTCACACCTCGATGCTCATGCGCCGCCTCGTGGAACGCGGCGGTAAGCGACTCCCCGTCCAAGGATCCCAGCGAAGCGAACACCTCGGCAACGAGGTATTGGTTGTATGCTCGGTTGATTGCGCGGAACGCCTCCGGTTCGCCCTGAAGCCCCCCGGCGAAGACAACCTGCGGCACGCCGTCCACGATCCGAACCATTCCGGCGGCCCGGCCGTCCGTGTGCCTCCAGAAGGCCTGCATGTGCTCTCCCAGATCGTTGGCCCACTGTTTCGGAGCCCCCTCCGCCACCGCCGCGAACCGCTCGAAGAGCGTGGTTGAGTACGCCTCCCATGCCGCCGGATCCAGCCTCGCCACAAGCGGGATAAATCCGGATGCCGGCAGGACGCGAGCGGCTGCGACTTCGCCGCCGGTCGGCTGCGAAAGCAAATCGCCCAGCGGACTCCCGGCACGCGCCCGCAGAACCGTCTCCAGTTCGATGCGCTGCGCCGACAGGTTCATCCCGAGCATGTACGAATCCATCGTCGCCACCTCCGCGGAGACCACCTTCGCCATGGTGGCGAGCAACGGCGCCAGGGCGGGCGGCATCGACTCTACCTCGGCGAACTGGCTCAACGCTTCCATCCGGATCTGCACCCCCGGCATAAGCGGTTCGAGACGATCGAGCCAAACGCCAACCTCGATGTCCGCGCCGCGGGGTTTCTCGATAATCGAACGCAATTCCATGAGATCTTCGATCTGGTCGAGCAGAGCCGCATCCGGCGAGGTCAACGTGTAGCCGTCGCGCCGAACCACGCTCAGGCCGTACGCAGAAAGTGCTTCCGGGATGGGACTGTCCTCCGCAAGCCGGACGATTATCACCACGGGAGCGTCGTCCCCCTGTGGACCGCTGAAAACCACCAGCGTAAGATCATCCTCCCGTGACAGAGACTCGAGAGTCGGATCACCCAGCATACCTCCGACAATAAACGGCAAGGCGCCAATCTGTGGCGACGGTTGAACCGCTTGCGCGATGGCGACGAACCTATCCATCAGCTCCTGGAGCGGCGCGCCCTTCAGATACGCCACCGGCTGCGGCGATGGCGATGCCTGAAGGTCACCGGCCGGATCCGCCGCAGACTCGGGGGGCAGCACCAAGCCCGCACCGAGAGCAAAAAGCGCGCCGATGCGCCGCAGCGACGGAGAGAGGAACGCGTGTTTCATAACGATAGCCATCATACGCCACCGTACCGGCCTGACAATTTATTTATTCCACCGAATCCACCCCGGGCGCAATCACAGCACCGCCCCGGCGACCACAATGGCACGGATAAGGTGCTTTGTCGGTGCGACGCAAAAGGGGCGGGACCGATCCATCTCAATCCTATCCCAGCGTTGACCAGTCGGCCGCTTGGAGCGACAATGCGATCTTGCCCATGCGCCGTACCGTGCAACCCGAGTTCCTCGATCTGCTTCCCGAAGATCACCCCGTCGCCCGCGCGAACCGCCGGGACCTTGTTTTTTTCAACCGCATTATGGGCAACGAGACGTGGATCCACCGCGCGCTCGCACCGGCGCTGCGGCGCGGTGACCGCGTTCTTGAGATCGGTGCCGGCGACGGACGGCTGCGGCGGTTCCTCGCGCCGTTGCTCGACGCACACGGTGCAAGCATGGACGGCCTCGACGTCCGCTCGCGCCCCGCCGAATGGCCGCCGGATGCGACATGGATTCAGGAGCGCATTCAGGATTTCGACCGGTTCGGCGGCTACGACATCCTTCTGGCTGCCCTGATCCTCCATCAGCTGCATGACGACGAACTTGGCGCCCTGGGAGCCAATCTCGGGGGGCGGTGCCGGTTGATTCTGGCGACCGAGCCGGCCCGGCGCAGCCGCTTCCTCTGGCCGATCGGCGCCGCCGGACTCCTGGGCATACGACCCCCGAGCCGGCATGACGCCCGCGTCAGTATCGCAGCCGGGTTCCGCAACGATGAGATCGCGCGACTTCTCAAGCTCCCTTCCTCTTGCTGGGCCTGGCACGTTGAAGAGGGTCGACTCGGATCCCACCGGTTCACCGCGCGACGCCGATGAAAACCATCGTCATCATCGGGGGGGGACTCTGTGGACTGGCGCTCGGTTGCGCCCTGCGCCGACGCGGCGTTCCAGTGACGCTTCACGAGGCCGGCGACTACCCGCGCCATAAGGTCTGCGGCGAATTCCTTGCAGGCTGCCACCCCTCCCTGTTGCGACAACTCGCGATCGAGCCCGCGCTCGCAACAGCCCGACGCAATGACCGCTGTCAGTGGTACCACCGCGAACGCCCGGTGTTGAATACCGCCCTCCCCAAACCCGTGCCGAGCCTAAGCCGCTTCCGGCTCGACGCAGCACTTGCCGTTCGATTCCAGGAACTCGGAGGCGAACTTCGCACCGGAAGCCGGATCCGTGGGAGAAGCATGCAATCCCCCGGGTATGTCGACTGCTCAGGCCGTCGACCCAACCCGGGGAGCCCGTGGGTGGGCGTCAAGATTCACTTGCGGGGGATTCGCCTCGGCGCCGACCTCGAAATGCACCTTGGCTCCCACGGATACACCGGCCTCTGTTACGTGGAGGATGGTTGCGTCAACCTCTGTGGGCTCTTCCATCGCGATACGCTGCCCGCGCGCACAACCTCCCGCGTCGACTACTTCGCCGCGTTGCTGCGAGCGAACGGCCTCTCGCTTACGGCCGCGCGCGTGGCTGAGTGCGAGACCGATCCCGCAAGCTTTCGAGCGGTCGCCGGGCTCGACTATCGTCTGAAACCGTCCCGCGGTGCGATGCCGGCATCCCCGGAACAGTCCGGCTCCACGCCGCGCCTCGGCGACGCTTCAGGGCTCACCCCTCCGTTCACCGGGAACGGCATGACCCTCGCCCTCGAATCCGCCGCACGCGCCGTGCCATGGCTCGCCGCGTGGGCCGCAACGCCGAACGCGGACTGGGCCCGGACCTGCCGGGAGGTCGCGCGCGGTGAACGCCGCGGCGCGGGATTCCGGCTGCTGCGCGCCCGCATCATGCAATCATGGTTGCTGAACCCACGCGGGCAGTGGACGCTCGCCACAGCCTCTCGTCTGCGGCTCTTGCCTTTTCGGCTCATCTACGGAATGCTGCACTGATCCCGATGTTGCTGGAGTCCCTTGCCACCGCGGTTCCCGAACCAACCTACTCCCAGGCGGAATGCTGGGAGATCGTTCGCGCCAGCCGGGCCGCGCGACGGCTGCGCCCCCGCAGCCGGGAACTCCTCCGCAAAGTCCTCACCGGACCCAGCGGCATTCAGAAGCGACACTTCGCCATCGACCCGATCGACACGCTCTTCGACCTCGACGCGGAATCCCTCAACCGGCACTTCGAAGCGGCGGCTCCGGGGCTCGGGGGACAGGCTCTGGAGCGCGCACTGGAACCGGCCGGGTGGCGGCCGGAGGAGCTGGACGCGCTCTTCGTCTGCACCTGCACCGGATACCTCTGCCCGGGGGTCTCCTCATACATCGCGGAACAGTGCGGATTGCGACCGGACGCCTTTCTGCAAGACATCGTCGGGCTCGGTTGCGGCGCGAGCGTGCCGACCCTGCGCAGCGCCGCCCATTTCCTCGCCGCCAATCCCGCCGCACGCGTGGCCGTCGTTGCGGTCGAAATCTGCTCCGCGGCGTTCTACCTCGACGATGATCCCGGCGTGCTCATCAGCGCCTGCCTCTTCTCCGATGGCGCTGCAGCGGCACTCTGGAGCGGGGATTCCAGTACCGCGGGGTGGCGCGCCTCCCGCTTCCGATCACACCACGACCCCGCCCGCCGCGACTGCCTTCGCATGGAGAATCGCGGCGGATTCCTCCGCAACCGACTGCACAAGTCGGTGCCGGCCCGCGCCGCAGATGCGGTCCGGATGCTCTTTCCGCTCCCGGGCGACGAAACCGTCGACACCCTGCTCGCACACCCCGGCGGGCGGGACGTACTCGCGGCAATCGGGCAGGCCGTGCCCGGCTACTCCCTCGAAGCAAGCGCGCGTGTGCTCCGACAGCACGGGAACATGAGCAGCCCCTCACTCCTGTTTGTCCTGGAGGAGCTCATACGCGACCCTCAAGGGGCATCGGAGGCATGGCTCACGAGCTTTGGCGCCGGTTTTTCCTGCCACGGATTCCGGCTCTCACGCGCGTCGGCCCCTGGCGACTGCCCGATTGCGATCCCGGACCGACTTGGCGCCATGGGTTGATTCCACACCGCTATGCTTCGCTGATCCGCGCCGATTCGGTTGGCACGCGCTGCCGGAAAGGGGCGCTCCCCAGCTTGACACAACCGCCGCCTCACCACTACGCTACTCCACTCCTCCACTCGACCCATGCGCATCAGCTACAACGCTCCATTCACACTCACATTCGCCTTCATCTGCGTCGGAGTATTCATTCTCGACCAGATCACAGGAGGACGGCTCATCTTTCATCTCTTCTCGGTGCAACCGTCGATGAGCTGGGCGAACCCCGTCAGCTTTATCCGCCTGATCACGCACGTCTTCGGACACATCTCTGCCGAGCACCTCGTCTTCAACCTGGCTATCATCCTGTTACTCGGCCCGATGCTTGAGCAGAAATACGGCCTGAGCACGCTGATCATTCTCTCTGTCGTCGTCGCGGCCGCGACCGGGGCGTTCACCGCCCTGCTCCTCCCTTACGGTCTGCTCGGTGCGAGCGGCATCGCATTCCTCCTGATCATCCTCGGCTCGTACACACGCGCACGGTCCGGCGCCGTACCCCTGACCTTCATCGTGGTCGCCGTTCTCTTCCTGGGGAACGAAATCTGGCAATCCTTCACGCGCGACGACAACATCGCCCACTTTGCCCACATCATCGGCGGCCTTGTCGGCGGCCTCTACGGGCACTACCGAGGGCGATAGTGACGCGATCCCGAATTGGGCCGGTGCTGTCGTAACCCATTGGTGCGATCCCCGCACAGGCAATAACGCTCGCTGATTTCGCGGGGGCCGCTGCATTAGGTGTCGCAATTTCACAGAGCTGATCGAGCCAGGAGCGTTTTCTGTGTTGAATCGATGGGGGAATTTCCTTTTGTGAAGGTTTTCTACTACACACCATTAGAAATTAACGCACAGCCTTTACAGATTCTGAAAACGCACCGATCAGAGTACCAACCCGCCCTCGCATGGTTCGGATATGTCCTGCTGGCATCGATTCTGATGCTCATCTACGCGGGCGCCTTCACGACGACGATCAAGGCGGGCATGGTATTCCCCGACTGGCCCCTGAGCAACGGCTCGATCAACCCGGAGGGCTGGCTAACGAACCAGGCCTTGTTCGCCGAACACAGCCACCGTCTGATCGGCGCCACTGTCGGCATCCTGTGCATCGTGCTCGTGATTTGGCTCTGGCGGCGCGAATCCCGGGGATGGCTTCGTGCCCTTGGGTGGCTCACACTCGCGCTGGTAATTCTCCAGGGGGGACTCGGGGGAACCCGGGTGCTCCTCAACAGCCTTTCGTTCGCCATGGTGCACGGAATCCTTGCGCAGGGGTTCCTCTGCCTGGTCGCGACAGTCGCGCTGGCGCTCTCTCCGCTCTGGCACAACGCTCACCCCTCCCGGTCTCCCGCCGCGACGGCGACGGGAGCCCGCCTGCGCACCTGGGGTCTCTGGATTACCGGGATCCTTTTTGCCCAGCTCCTGGTTGCCGTCCTGATGCGCCATCTGGACGCCGGGATGTCGATTCCCACGTTTCCACTGACCCCCGAGGGAACCCTCGTCCCCGTGACGTGGGACGCCGGCATCTTCCTGAACTTCGCCCATCGAGCGCTCGCGACCGTGCTCTTCGTCGGCATCCTGGCATGGAGCTGGAGTATCGTCCAATCCCCGCACACCTCCGGCGGCTCCAAGCTGCTTGCCTGCGTAACAACCCTGATCCTCTTCATCCAAATCGGGCTCGGCGCCTCCATCGTCTGGACCGAGCGCCTGGCAGCCCCCACGTCGCTGCACGTCCTCAATGGCGCGCTGCTCCTCGCCGCAACCTGGTCGCTCACCTTTCTGTTCTTCAAACCATGGATCGAGGGAATCGCGCCGGCTGCCCCCCGGGGACGCAGTGCGACAACACAATCACCGCTGCACCCGAGTGCTGCCAGGGCCTGACGCCATGACTAATTTCCTCAAATCCGCTCCGATGGCCGGGGCCGGCGTGCTCGTTCACGATGCGGAACGCCGCCGTTCCTCAAGAGTGGGCGACTTCTTCGAGATGACCAAGCCTCGGCTGAGCCTGATGTCGGTCATCTCGGCCGTCATCGGCTACCTCGCGGCCACCCCGGCCCGGGACATTCCGCTCTTTCTCTCGGTTTTGGCCGGAACCGCGCTCGCCGCCGGA
>SLNJ01000006.1 GCA_007133065.1 Opitutales bacterium | reverse complement strand
TGGGGCGCCCTCACCCTCTGGATGGCCCGCGCCTTTCCCCGCTCCCGCATCCTGGCCGTTTCCAATTCCGCCCCCCAACGCGAATTCATCCTCGCCCGGGCGGCGGAACAAGGGCTCGACAACGTCGAAGTCCTCACCGCCGACATCAACGACTTCGCCACCGACCGTACCTTCGACCGGGTGGTTTCGGTGGAAATGTTCGAACACGTCAAAAACCACCGCCTTCTTCTGCAGCGGATCACCGGCTGGCTGAACCCCGGCGGCTGTCTCTTCGTCCACATTTTCACCCACCGCTCGCTCGCCTACCACTTCGTCGCCCGGGATCCCTCCGACTGGATGAGCCGTTACTTCTTCACCGGGGGAATGATGCCCTCCGACCACCTTTTGCTCTACCACCAGGAGCACCTCCGCCTGCAACGGCACTGGCGCGTAAACGGGCGCCACTACAGCCGCACGGCGGAAGCCTGGCTGGCCAACATGCAATCCCACCGGAAGAAAATCCTCCCCCTCTTCGAAGAAACCTACGGCCCCGGCCAAGCCCGCCGGTGGTGGGCCTACTGGAAAATCTTTTTCCTGGCCTGCTCCGAACTCTGGCGCTTCCGGGGGGGGAACGAGTGGTTTGTCTCCCACTACCTGTTCCAAGCGCCCTCCCCATGAAACCCAAACAATACTTATTACTTCCGATCTTCCTGCTCGCCTCCTTCGGCGCGGCGGCCATCGGAGGCTTGGCCACCTCCGGTTCCGTCAACACCTGGTATCAGGAAATCGCCCGGCCGACCTGGACTCCGCCCGATTTTCTTTTCGGGCCGGTGTGGACGGTCCTCTACATCCTCATCGGCATTGCCGGATGGCTGGCCTTCACCCGCGGCGCGGCCAGGCCCCGGCTTCGGGCCTTGGCCATGACGGCCTTTGCCGCCCAACTCCTGGCCAACGCCCTTTGGTCGATCTTTTTTTTCGGATTACAAAGCCCCTTCCTCGCCTTGCTCGACATCGCCCTCCTCTGGGTGCTGATCGGAGCCACCCTCCTGCTGTTCCGGCCCCTCTCCCCCGCCTCGGCCCTCCTGCTTCTCCCCTACTGGCTCTGGGTCGGCTTTGCCGCCGTCCTCAACGCCGCCATTTGGGCCATGAACCGGTGATTCCCTTGGTCCCAACTTCACTTTACAATGCAACTTCAATACGGAAACGGGTTGTGGGGGGATGGAGCCGCGTGCTTCAGCCGCGGTTTTCGGGGCGCCTGGAAGCAACAATCCGCGGCTGAAGCACGCGGCTCCACTGATCCGTCCGTTTCACTCCCATCCACCACCTCCGTACGCCGGGGGAAAACAAATTCCCATGAATAAAGAAAACAAAGAAAAACCGGTGCTTTGCATCGGCGGCATAAACAGCACCATCGCCAAAAATTTGGTCGAACGGATGACGGATCACTGGGAGGTATGCGGGTTTCTGCGGAACAAAGCCGCCTTTCCCGCCGAACTCGCCCCCAAGGTCCACCTGTGGGAAGCCGATGCCACCGACCCGGCGCAAGTCAACGAAGCCGTCGGCCAAATGCTCGAGCGTCTGGGGCGAATCGACGCCTACGTTCACTGCGTGGGTTCCATTCTCTTGAAACCCATTCACCTGACGAGCCTGGAACAGTGGGAAGCCACCCTGGCCACCAACCTCCATTCCGCCTTCCACGCCCTTCAAGCCGTCCTGCCCTCCATGAGAAAGCAGCGGCACGGCGCCCTCGTATTCCTGACCTCGGTGGCCGCCCGCAAAGGCCTCGCCAACCACGAGGCCATCGCCGCCGCCAAGGGCGGCCTCCAAAGCATGGTCCGCTCCGCCGCCGCAACTTACGTCTCCCAGGGCATCCGCATCAATGCCATCGCTCCCGGCCTGTTGGAGACCGCCCTCAGCCAACCCATCCTGGGCAGTGAAATGGGACGCAAGATATCGGAAGGCATGCACCCCCTCGGACGGGTGGGCCGCCCGGACAACCTCACCTCCCTCATCGAGTGGCTCCTCTCTCCCCAGGGAGACTGGGTGACCGGAGAGACCTTTTCGCTCGATGGCGGGATGTCCGCCATCCAGTCGAAGGCCAGTGCCTGAGCCCCTCCCCGAACGAGCCCATGATTCTGCCCGCAGATAATTTTGCCGAGACCAGCGCTTCTCCGAGGCGCCCCGCACCGTTGAGTGGGAATACAGGAGCGGGGCACCAAACCAGACACCCATTCACGCATTTCTGTTTTCAAGTGACAGCACCGTACCCGTAACTCAAATTTCTAATCATTAAACCTACCATGACCTTCCGATTCTTTTTTTCCCTGCTTTTGCTGGCCCCGCTCGGCTTGGCGGCCCAATCCCCCTCCGCCAGCGACGGGGCATGGCACGTTGAAAGCCAAGTGGCAGCCGAATCCATCGCCTCCGCCATGCTGAGCGACGATTCGAGCCGTTATGGATCCACGCGCTCCGGATTGTCCTTATCCCTCCTGGCCCCGCCGCGGGAAACCCTTACCTGGGGAGTGACGGGTGCCTATGGCCGGGCTTGGAACCGCCATACCCGTGTCGATGACTCCCTCATCGACAATTGGGAAAGCCTCGACCTTGGACTCCAAATGGGCTGGAGGGAGGGGCCCTGGTCCCTGCGCTCCCAGGCCCGGATGAAGTGGGGTCGCGAAAGCGGAGTTCCCTTCGGGAAGGGACGAACCACCGGTTTCACCGTCACCGGCGGATACGCGTTCTCCCCGGTATTTCAACTCTATCTGGGCTTGCTCGCGCAGGAGCGACTGGAACAGGACTGGCGTATATTGCCCCTCCCCGGAATTCTCTGGCGCTTTCACCCCCAATGGATGCTGCGCACGGCCAACGGGGCGACGCTATCTTATTTCTGGGGTGACCCCGGGGATGCAATGACCGATTTATCTCTCCTTTGGCAAAGCGAATCGTTCCGACTGCGCGGAGACCGGGATGCGACGCTCGCCAGTGCGGCTCTGGAAGAACGGTTTTTCCGAGCCCAAGTCTCGCACCTCCTCCCCTTGCCCCATGGCTTTTACCTCCGCGCATCCGCCGGAGTCGATTTCGAGCGCCGTTTTCAGGTTCACAAATCGAACGAAAACCTCGAAACCATTCGTACCAATGCCGCTCTTGTGGTCGGACTGGAAACCGGTCTTACTTTTTAAACCCACAGCTCCTCCCTTGGTCCACTCCGCCGGCAGCCGAACCGGGGCTGTCATGTACGGCCTCTCACGATCATAAGCATGTTTTATGCAAAGCGACAATAGAACATTTCTGGTAATCGGCGCGGGAATCTCCGGCCTCCTGATCGCTCGACAAATTCATGATGCGGGACGGAACGTCCGGGTTCTTGAAAAAGGCCGGGGCTTTGGCGGGCGAATGGCAACCCGGCGCATGGGCGGTGGCCGCTTCGACCATGGTGCCCAATATTTCACCGTGCGCGATCCGCGCTTCCAATTTTGGGTGGACCGCTGGATGGCAGCGGGAATCGTCAGAAAATGGTTTTGCGGATTTACAGAAGAACGCAATTCCGAAGGACATCCGCGCTATATCGGGATAAGGGGTATATCGGACATCGGAAAATGGTTGAGTGAAGGAATTCAGGTATCTCGAGAAACCCAAGCCAAGGAACTACGGTGGAATGACCCTGGATGGACCGTTCGAACCGATTCGGGTGCGGTTTATTCCGCCGATCAATTGATCATCACGACTCCCGTTCCCCAAGCGCTCGAACTGCTTGACGGGTGCGGAGTTGCTTTTCCTGCTGAGGCCTTCGAAGCTTTGAATGCGGTTCAATATGAAAAAACACTGGCGGTAATGGCGCATTTGGACGGGCCGAGCGCGCTTCCGTCGTTCGGCGGTGTCAAAGTGAAGGAGAGCCCTTTGGTATGGTTGGCCGACAACCAGCGAAAAGGGATCTCCGATACTCCTGCCGTGACGCTGCACAGCGATTCCGTCTTTGCCCAGACGCATTGGGACAGTCCGGACGAGCTTCGCGGAAACTTGTTAATCGACAGCGCAAAGCGGTATTTGGGAGCAGAAGTCACCCATTTCACCTGTCATCGATGGGGGTACGCCCGGCCCAAGCAAACCTATGGATCACCCTTCTTTCACCATCCGCCGAGTGGCTTGTTATTGGCAGGAGACGGGTTTGGCGGGGGCCTCGTGGAGGGGGCCGCTCTCTCGGCGATCAATGCTGGCGGGGTCCTACTGCGTTGATCTTTGAAGCGTTGTAAATCTTTCAGGGCACACGAGATCGGAAAAGAGAAAGGCTGGTATGTTGACTGATTCCAAGTGTATTCTCCTCACCGGTGCGACCGGTTATGTCGGAGGCCGGCTCGTCCCCTCGCTCCTGGCGGCAGGGTATCGGGTCCGTTGCCTCGTTCGGGATCCGACACGGATCCAAGGCCGGACATGGGCCAAACAGGTTGAGATCGTCCAAGGCGACCTCCTCGAGCCTGAAACATTACCCAAAGCCATGCGCGGCGTTCAGGTGCTTTATTACCTCGTTCACAGTCTTGGAGGAGGAGGAGATTTTTTGGAGACGGACCTGATCGCCGCGCGTAACTGCGGGCGGACCGCCCGAACTGCCGGAGTGAACGAAATCATTTACCTCGGTGGACTCGGCGATCCAACGACGAACTTATCACCCCACTTGCGCTCCCGACAGGAAACGGGGGCGGCCTTGCGCGAAGCCGGAGTGCCGGTGACCGAATTCCGGGCTGCCGTGATCGTCGGATCAGGCAGCATATCCTTTGAGATGATCCGCTACCTCACTGAACGCCTTCCGGCAATGATCTGCCCCCAGTGGGTTTTCAACAAGATCCAACCCATCGCCATTCGCGATGTGCTTGCCTACTTGGTGGCTGCGCCCGAATGTCCCGAGAGCACAGGGAAGATACTGGAAATCGGAGGCCAGGATGTCCTAACTTACGCCGACATGATGATCGGGTATGCCCGGGTCAGGGGGCTCGTTAGAAAACTCATCGCCGTTCCCGTTTTGACGCCCAGGCTCTCCTCCTACTGGGTTCATCTGGTTACCCCCGTACCCGCGGATATCGCCCGGCCCCTCATCAACGGTTTGTCCAATGAAGTCATTGTTCGTGACAACACGGCTGAGTCCCTCTTCCCGTCCATTCACCCATTGGACTACCAAACCGCGGTTAGGCTGGCGTTGGAAAAGCTGGATACGGACAATGTGGATACGGTGTGGAGTGATTCGCTCAGTTCAAGCCAAGGGAAAAAGATGCCGGTGGCCCTTTTCACCAAAGAGGGTTTGATCATTGAGCGCCGTCAGCGGATCGTCCCCGCTTCTCGCGAATTCACTTACCAAACCTTCGCCGAACTGGGGGGAAAGAAAGGTTGGCTTTATATGGATTGGGCTTGGCAAATCCGAGGCATTGTCGATCGGCTCATTGGCGGGGTCGGCATGCGTCGGGGACGGAGGGATCCGCAGACTTTACGAGTCGGAGACAGCCTGGATTTTTGGCGCGTCGAGAAAGTGGAGCCGGGGCGCATCATCCGCCTGCGAGCGGAAATGCGGCTTCCCGGCCGAGCTTGGATTCAATTTGAAACCCGCGCCGAGCCGAGCGGCGGCACGTTGTTGTTGCAGACCGCTTTTTTCGACCCGAAGGGCTTGCTGGGTTTACTTTATTGGTACGCCCTTTACCCGGTCCACAGCCTAATATTCAGTGGCCTCATTCGGAAAATCGACGAAGAGGCTGCGCGTCGACAATCTTTGTGAAGCGCTGCGAAATCCCGGAAGAATCGTTTATGAACAGCGATCTTTGGTTCATCATTGCGAATGCACTCCGGCGAATGGATCACGGCCGATGGTACCACGCCAGCGGGTGCGACCGTTTTCGTTCTCACATTGAACAAGCCGTTCCGAGAGCAGCGCGCGGGCGCCCTCGAGATTCTCGGGTTTTAGCTCAAGGGAGTCGAGATAGGCGGCGCGCGACGCCCAGAAGTCCTTGACGTAGCTCTGCTGCCGATCGAGACGTTCCAGGTACCATTCACTTTTGAGCAGCGTCTCGCGTTCGAACAGGCCACGGATATCGGGATGGTTGTGCCCCTTCCCCTCGAACTGCCCGTCCCGCATGATATACAACAGGGCCCGGATCGGCGGGCACGCGAGCTCGACACTGCCGTCGTTCATGTAATGGTCCGCCACCCGACGATGTGTTTCAACAATGTTTTTCATTCCGTCCGCAAACACATCCATCGACTGAAGCTCCGGTTTGAGCATCGCCTCCTCAAAAAGGATACTCGGATTTCCGAAAATGCGACCAAGGAAGTGGCTGACAAAGCTCTGGTTGATGCGATATCCGAGCAGGGTGGCCGAAACCGTTTCTCCCCGGTGCTCAAAATCCTCCAGACGATCGAGCAGACCGTTCTCAACCAACCACGCGGGATTGCGTTCGTGCAGGGACATCCGGCACCAAATCTCGGGGACGAGGAGGCTGATGTCGTGTTCGACGCGGAAGTTTGGACCAACATAACCCGCTGCCGTCACAAACGGCTTATATCCGGTGAGAATCGCCGAGACGAGCGCGTTGTTCAGATCGACGACCGGGGGAAGCATATTAAACGGGCCCTTCGTAAGGGCGCCCTCGGAGCCCGCACCCGTTGTCGATGGACTCTTGCCCGTCATACTGGAGATGAACTCCATGAACGCCTCCGGCAGTGGCAGGTGGTGAATGGGGTTGAAAACCGCCAGGTTTTGAATCGGGCCCTCGGGCGGATTATTCCGGCGACCCGGCAATACCGCGCTCACCGGGAACACCGTCGGCGCATCCGCCGACAGCTTGTGAAAAAGACGGTGCCGCAGCTTGGCCATGTACGGGGCGATCGGGTACTCGAGCGAGGCCCGGTTCTGCAAGTAACGCGGATTCTCCGACGCCCTTCCGTCCACCACTCGCGGATCGGAAGAGGAGACAACATATGCGGGATGTTTCTCCGGGTTCTCGACGAAATCCCGCAGGCGCCGCTGCATCGGTTCCGTGAAGTAGTCAAAGCGCACGGAATCCTCCAGCATTTCACGGGCTTCCCGGCGCGTAATGGGCTGATAATTGGATAGAAACCCTCCCGGCTGGGCGATATCGGCCTCCGCCTTCTTATCGTAGCCCCGGATGATTGCGTCGTCCGGACGCTGAAAGAAGCGATACTCGCAGTTGTGTACAACTTTCAACGACGGGTGTTCGCGAGCCAATGCTTCGGAAACGCCGCTGACCGCGTCGTGTGGAACGGTCACCGAGGCTGTGATGTCGTCTTCCATCTGAATTTTCTCGGCAGGCGAAAAATCCTTGCGCAAGCTGAAGACCCGCCAGGAGCCATCTGATTCAAAGCCGACACGCAGGTGGCTTGCGACGACGTTGTTGTTCCGGTACTTCAGCTCGTGCCCGGCGCGGCCGTCGATGACGTCTACGGAAAATCGATCGCGCCAGTTGTCGCCCCAATCCTGCTTGTAAAAACGTTTGACGAGCAGGACGAGTTCCACGATACGCGGGGGAATCGACCGGATGTACGCATTGTGCTCTTCCGTGAATTCCGAACTCGGCGTCAACAGCTTGATCACCGAGCCGAGCGTCCGATCCGGGCTGAGAATCGGGCGTCCGTGCTTCCGCCGACGATCCGGATCGCTGAAACGTTGACCGAACTCCCGCCGCAGAACCTCCTCCACCGCGTCGAAGTCCGCTTTAAAATCGTTGATGTAGAATGGCGCACTGATGATCGCGTCGCCGATGGACTTGGAAATCTCCGATTTGCCTCCGCCGGAGACGGTACTCGGTTTATGGCAAAGCGTCGCCTCTGGGACGGTTCCGACAAGACGCCACCGGCGCTGCTCTCCGGGCTTCATGAGCTGGATTGTGTAGCCGATTGGCAATACATAGATGCGTCCGGCCAGCAGTTTGATTGACTTTGATTCACCGTTGCGTTCCCAGGCAATTCTCTGTTCCGCCAGTGAAAAGTGCGCTCCGTCCGGAATGTAGGTGATCGTGGGATACACTGTGTCCACTCCATAACCCTCGGGCGTAACGTCGATATGGTCACCCTCGCGTCGCAGGAGATCAGAAAAGGCATGATTGCTCTCATCCATCACCTCGCTCAGGTTGAATTCCTCTCCGAGATCATAGCTCGAGAATGCCAGGGCTCCGCCCGCATGTTCCTCTTCCGCGATCCCCATCAGGTTGGCGGCGAAACTGATCTGCGTCTTGACCTCCTTCTTGCAATATCCAAAGTAATTGTCGGCGATGAGAGTCACGACGACACCGCTTGCATCGCGTGCGGTTACCTTGAACGCGCCGCCGTCGTTGTAGAGTTCCGAAGCGTCCTCCCAGCACATCCCGTCGCGCTTTTGACGCTCTGTGGCATCCGACACCGGGGGCAGCCCCAAATCCTTTTTGGTCAGGCGCACCAGATGCGGCGCGAGAATCACGCAGCCGGTGTGTCCGCTCCAATGGTCGAGATCGAGCCCTGCGTCGTTCTCAGGGAAATACGGATCGCCCGCGTTGCCGAAAATCGACTCTACAAAATCCAGGTTGCACACGAGGCATCCGGGCGCGAAGAAGCGCACCTCCATCGCCTGCTCCTTGAGGAACCCGGGGACCTCCGGGGCGACGACGGGGCGCAGGAGCAAGGAGACCCATGCCCTGGCCTTGTCTCGCTGATTGGCGGTGAGGGGTAGCTCCATAAGCTCCGGTGGCGGCGACAGTGCCGCTTCCAGGAGCTTCGCGTAGGTCTCCTTCGGGACTGCCTTCTTGTCATCCGGGATTGGCAGCCCTCCCTCCGCGATGTGAAAGACACCCTGTGTCGTACGCCGATCCTTTGCCGGGTTATGGAGCACACCGTTCGCCAGCCTGTAGCTCTCGAGCAGCTCCGCGTGGTAGTCGTCGGAATCCGGCGGAAGCGACAAGGTCCGCGCCATTCCATGCTGTGACAACATCAGGGTGCTCCCGGGCAAACGTACGCCCGCCTCACCGCGCACATCCCGAAGATATCTCTGGAGGAACGTTTCAATTCGGTCGTCAACGGGCGCTCGAATTTCGCCAAGATAGCGCGCCCGGGCATGATAGTGAGAAACAAGTGCCTTGCCGACTTCGAAGAACGCGTAGTCCTTCTCATGGCCGAAAATCGGCTGGCCGAGTGAAGCGAGGCGGAGGTTGATCAACTCGAGGAGCGAGCGATCGTAGTCCAACGATCGGCAACTCTCGGGATCGAACCCGATGGTGCGGGGATAATCCTGTGGTCGAATTTTCATGACGGATAGTGAGAAGGTATTTTAACCCGGGCTGCGGATGCAGCCATCCGCAGAACTCGGAGAATTCTCACCTCTTGGAGGGACCTCTGCGACAAAAAACTCGCATGCTCTCCTGCGCCCCATGGCTATTCGATTACGAATGCGCTCGACAACGGATTTTGAATCGTGTTCCGCTGCAAGGTTGCATCTAACGGAAGGGATTGCTCATGGCAGACAGAGAATTCTGGGTGGTGGGGACGACTCACATCGAGCTCGCGCTCAATCCTTAGGAAATCAACCCCGTCCGTGTTTCGCGCGAACCGGCGCCTTCGCGGTGAGCCGCCGGCAATACTACGACGACGGACCGGCACAGGCGGGAAAGATACGGATTGGACTGCGATACTCCTCGACATCCACCCCTCCGGCACGCCCTGCAATATAACGGCCATGAGGCCACCCCACCCCGGCGCAGCCGATACCGAGGGATGGTGATGAAGGCGGATGTGCCCTGAGTATCGGATCCCTTCGGTCGGCCGGATTGGAAAACCTTGCAAATGGGGCGCACGAATCCAGAACTTGGGTGCAGGGTGCCAACCCATGGAACCGTACAACAATGCATACAACCCTGCCCTATCATCCGAATTCAACGCCGCAAGGCATCCCCGCATTGCGCTTCGCCGCACCGGCGGAACGGAACGAATCCCATTCTCGCTACGGGCGCCGCTGCCTGGCGCTCGTGCTCGTGCTTCTATGTGCGGGGGTGCTCGCCGGTTGCCAGAGCGCATCGCCCACCGATCCGGCCCTCGCTGTGACGCCCGAAGGCGCTGACCCCGGGCGCCCGTTTTTCGACAACTTCGCAGCCGACGAGATCAACGCGGCGGTCTGGGAGGTCGGCACGTGGTCCGAACACGGCGGCCAGACGGGCGTCGAACGCACCTATTTGGAGGACGGGAAACTGAACCTCGTGTTCGTCAACGATTCGGAGGAAGGGTATCTGAACGCCGCGATCCAGACCCGGGAGACGTTTCTTTATGGCCGATGGGAAGCCCGTCTGAAACCATCGGACGTGCCCGGAGTGCTCAATTCCATGTACACCATCGACTGGAACGGCGGGGACGGAACCCGACAGGAAATCGACATCGAGTTCCTTACCTATACCTTTGAGGAGGACCGCGGCGAGGTGCATCTCGCCGTACACGCCGCCGAACGCGATAGCTGGGGCGTCGACGTCGAACTGGACTTCAACCCATCCGACCGGTTTCGAGTATGGGGATTTGAAATCACGCCGGAACATATCGAATGGTTTGTCGACGGACAAACTCTGTACCGGTACCACTATGACGAAATGCCGGTGACGATCGACACGCCATATCAGCTCAAGTTCAATGTCTGGACCCAGAGGAATTGGATCCAAGGCCCCCCTGAGCCGGACGTCGAGTCGATCTACCAGATCGATTGGATCCGCTTTACCCCTACCCCGCAGGATGCCCCGGCGGTTAAAGCGTTGTCGTATCGACATAGCGTCAGCCAATACGGGATCACCTGGACTTTCGCGGAGCCGGCGCCGGTCGGCCGGTTTGTCAACGGCGACTGGTACGTCGTCGGGCCCGTGACGGTCACAGCGATCGATCCCGAGCCGCGCCCCGGCCGGCATGGCTCAGCACTCAATCTGCCGCTCAGCGGACGCGCCCCTTACGACAGCCGCATGAGAGGCGAACGTTACGATCCCGACCTCGCGGCAGAACTCCCGATCGAGCTGCTGCCCGGAGACTCGCTAATCTCAACGATCAGCCTTGCTGACGATGCCAAACCGCCGCCGCGGATGCTCCGACCCGAGGACCAGTCGGTCAGTTTCACGCTTACGGCAGCGGTTCTCACCTGTCTCGACGCCCCCGCGCCTGCCGACGCCTTTCGCCCGGCCTA
>SLNJ01000014.1 GCA_007133065.1 Opitutales bacterium | reverse complement strand
TCGACGTCGTCCTCTCCGGCGGGTTGGTCCTGTTGGGCGTACAGGGTTGGAGCGCCCAGGATGCAGCAACTCGCGATCAGTGCTTGGAGTAGTTTTCGTTTGTTCATAGCAGGTTTGATTTCGGAGTTTGTGTCATTCGGGTTTCTGCACGGGGTATCGCGAACGCGCGGTCATTCCCGGAAGTGCCGTTGTCTGACGTTTCGGACAGATCCATGCCGCGACCTCGTCCGAAGCGATCTTTGTCGCCGGAGGGTCGACTGGAATACAATACCCCCGACACGTGTTTCCTTCGTTATCCCCATTCGCGATAATGCCAATGAGTTACGGTTCCGAAGGGTATTTCAGCGAATTCTTTGCTGCTTTACCGTAATAACGCGCATGGGCGGAACGAATTCAAGCTCTGGGCGATCGGGCTCCTGCTTCTGGAGATTGCAGACCCGCGCGACCCGGAGTCGGACGACCTGGTGCTCGACGCGTTCATTCTGCAGACCGCGCAGGAGCGGGGGAAGGTTACAGGAGGCCTCGAGACTCACGAGGAGCAGCTCGGGGCGTTTGACCGGGTCTCGCATGTGATCGGCGATGCGGTGTCGCATTGGATTTATTTGCTGTCGGATGGTCGGTGGTATTGGACCAGCGCGGACTCTTACCCGATGGCGTACGATGCCTTCCGGGGAAGCTGGACCAAGCTGTACGGCGGGTAATGGCCATTGAGCGGACAACCGGGCGGAGGATTCCCGGGGAATCACCTGGCTTCGCGAGGATGGCGCTTCAGCGCTCCGCGTATCGGGAGAGCGACGCTGCGGCGAAGAAGGAGAGGATGGTCAGGACGAGGATCGCGACCACAGACCCGCCGAGGATCGTCTGAATCCCGACGTTGAAGCTGAGGAGGGCGCCGAACATCAGCGGGGCGAGGGCGGTGCTGAGCACAGCGATCATCGACGACATGCTTCGAATGCCGCCGAGGTTGGCAACGCCGTAGACCTCAGCCCATACCGCGGACCCGATATTCTGTCCGATCCCCATCATGACGCCGAGCAGGATAAGGTAGGCATATCCTGCCCACTCCTGCTCGAATCCGAACAGAACCGTGGCCGACAGAAGAAGAAATATCATGTGTGCCGGCAGCAGCCGGACGGCGCGGAACCGGTCGATCAAGGGGCCCGATCCGATCGTCAGGATCGTCCGGGTAACCGCAAAGCCGGCGAATGCAATAGGGAAGACATGTTCGCCCCAACCCCGCTGCTGTGCGACGACGGATTGGTAGAAGATGAATCCGGTTGAGAAGAATCCGATCGGAAGGAGCGTAACCAGAATCAGGTAAAAGCGTGGATCGACCAGAAGCGTGCGGCTGCGCCATCGGAGCACCTCAGGCGCGATCTCATCGTTGTCCGTACTCGGCAGAACGTCCTCGACCCGGCGACTCGCACGGATGAGACGGATGGAGACCGGTGCGAGGACAAGGAGGATGATGAGGCCCGAGAGGCCCCATGACAGGCGCCAACCGACCGTCGCCACGGCGAGGGTGACGAGTGTCGGGAGCATGAATTCGCCGAGTGAGAACCCGGTCCCCGCGATCCCCACCGCTTTCCCCCGGTTGCTCGCGAAGCAGCGCCCGGCGGTCGTGAGTGCGATGTGTCCGCAGAGTCCCTGACCGAAGTGCCTCAGGCCCCACAATCCCAGGAACAGGACGATCCAGTGGGGCGCAGCCGCAATCAGAAACGAAACCAGGGCGAGGCCGGCGGTCACCGCCAGGGTGTAGCGCGTCAGGGGAATGCGGTCGATGTACCGGCCCGAGATCGGAAGCAACAACGCGCTGCACACGGTGGCCAAACCGTACAGGATCCCGATCCCGCCTTCCGTGAGATCGAAGGCACGGACGAATTCGGGAAGGTAGATCGAGAGCAGAAAAGTCTGGCCGAAGCTCGAGAAGAAGGCGAGGAACACCGCAAAGGTGAGGATGCGGCTGTAGCTCCGGATGAATGCAAGGTAGGTCATAGTACAAGAAACCGCTTATCCGACCAGAAAAGCGGCAATGAGAAAAGGCTGGAATCGAATTCAGCGGCGAAAGGACGGCGGGTGCGGCTCAGGCGTCCACTTCGATGTCCGATTCCGGAACGGCGACGCAGGGAAGGAAGTTTCCCTCCTCGACATCCGCGAGGGGCTCGGAGGGATAGCTTACTTCACCGCGGATCAGGCCGGACTCGCATACGTTGTCGAGCCCGCAACGACAGCTGAACGGGATGTCAACTCCATGGGCCTCAGCGAGTTCGAGGATCGACTCATGGGATCCGTCCCAGATTGCGGTGACGCCGGATTTGCGGAAGTGTATTTGAAAGTTTGTATCAGCCATCAGGATTGCAGGAGATTGAATCCCATCTCAACGCAATCCTTCCGGCGTTTGCAACGCTGATTTTGCGATGGCGTCCCAGCATTGCGGTGTGTGATGCTCGAGCCTCTCGGCGATGAGGTGAGCGGCCTCCCGGTCTCCAATCCGGTCGGTGTTCAGCACCAGGTCATAAAGGAGCGGTTGATTGAGGTCCCGCAGGAAATATTCCTGAAAGTAACGTTCGCGCGCGCGATCCTCCCGCCTCAGAACGGTTCGAGCCGCGTCCGGATTCAATCCGCGCGTTAATGCAATGTGGCGGGCGCGAACCGTTTCGGACCCGATCAGACGCACGTGCAGGACGTGGGGCAGATGCTCGCATAGAACATTTCCGCCCCGCCCGACGATAATGACATTCCCGAGTGTCGCCAGCCGGATGATCGTCTGACAGGTCTTCTCGAACAGCTCCCATACCGGGGGGTGGAGGTTGAGCAGTTCGCCGATCAGCGATTCGATCGTCGGCATATGATCCTCAGGCATGTAGCGTTCCAGGCGCTCCGGAAGGTGGTGATCCTCCAGGGTCTTCTGAATCAGCGCGTCGTCAAAGAGGGTCCAGGGCGTGTCACGGTCGCGCGAACGCGCGTTCAGCAGATCCCGCAGAGCGCCGCAGATGATATGGCCTCGCGCCCCCTCCTGGCGCGACACCGTAATCGCCCGGCGTGCCGACTCCGGGACGGCTCCAACGCCATGCTCCTGGATGCGGCTCCGTATGTAGGAACTGCACAGGGCGTATAGATCGGAAGTCGTCATCGGTGTGTCGTCTATTTTAGGCAACATCATACCGAAATCCTCGGGCGGTTCAATCCGGAAGCACCGGAATTTTGAAATGGGCGGCCGGGCTTGTGTTTTCGTGTCTGACGCGGCACCATGGAAATCCCGATCGATGAGTAAACAGGTGTTGTGCGGAGTGTGGATCAGTCCCTCGGGCGAGGCGTGGCTCGCAGAGCGGAGCCCGGACGGGAGTTCGCAGAGGCAGGCCCGGTTCGCTCCTTTTCTATGGTGCGCGGTTCCGCCGGAATCCGATCGAGTCGAGCGGTTGACCGGGAAGGGCAGGTTCCCATGGCTCGTACACTGCGACGGTCCGGATGAATATCGCAGGCTGCTTCAGGACGGAGGGATCCCGACGGAGTCCGTTCGCTCTTTGGAGTCGCAATTCTTGATGGCGCGCGGGATTCGTCTCTTCAATGGGGTCCCGTTCGGCGCGTTGCGCCGGCTGCAGATCGACATTGAGACCGCTTCGGATTCGGGCGCATTCCCGGATCCGGCGCAACCGGGCGACCGGGTGCTCGCGATCGGGTTGCAGGCCTCCTGGACCGGCGGAGCCGAAATCCTGGAGCTCGAGGAAGAATCCGATGCCTCCGAGCGGCAGTTGCTGAACCGCTTCGGGCAGCGCCTGAGGGAGCTCGATCCAGATGTAATCGAGGGGCACAATCTCTTCAACTTCGATCTGGCCTACCTCGCCCGCCGGTGCCGCAGGTTCCGGGTCCGTTGCGCCTGGGGACGCTTCGGGATCGATGCGCGTTTCCGGAAGAGTCGGCTCAGGTTTGCGGAACGATGGGTGGATTTCCAGCGGTGCGATCTCGCGGGGCGAGCCGTTTTCGACACATGGCTCGCCATCCAGGCCTGGGATGTTTCCAGACGGGAATTACCCTCGTACGGGCTCAAAGCGCTCGCACGGCATTTCGGGATCGATGCGGGTGCGGGGGAGGGCGGCGAAGGAGAGGAGCGGACCTACATCGCAGGGGACGCGATCGCCGCGGCGTTCCGGAGTGATCGCGAGCGCTTTCGTCGATACCTGAGGGACGATCTGCGGGAGACGCGGGCGTTGTCGGAAATGCTGTTGCCGACGTATTTCGCGCAATGCGCTGATTTTCCGATGGAATTGCAGGAAATCCTCCTGCGCGGCAGCGCGCACAAGGTGGATCTGCTCATGCTGGAGCGATACTATACCGAGCGCCACAGTCTCCCTCAGGGCTACGCCGAGGTACGGGGGTTCGAGGGCGGATTCGCCCGCAGTTACGAGACCGGCGTCTTCTCTCATGTGCTGCACTATGACGTCGCCTCGCTGTACCCAAGCCTGTTGTTGCAGATCGGACGGAACCCCGAGCCCGATGAACTCGGAGCGTTTATCCCGCTGCTGCGAGCGATTCGGGAGTACCGCCTCGCCTGGAAGAAACGGACGCGGGAGGCAGTGGATTCGGAAGCGCGGCGGGAATACGAGGCGCGCCAGCAGAGCTACAAGATCCTGATCAACTCGTTCTACGGGTACCTCGGGTTCTCCGGTGCGCGATTTGCCGACACCGACCTGGCGGCGGAGGTTACGCGACGGGGCCGCAAACTGCTCCAATCGCTGATCGCGGCCTTCCAGGAGCGCGGATGCACCGTGTTGGAGGCGGACACGGACGGGATCTACCTGACCTCGGAGGTGTGGTGGGATGACCCGGAAGGATTGCTGGCCGCGGTTTCGGAGCCGCTGCCGCAGGGAATCGACCTGGAGTTCGGCGGGCGGTACCTCCGGATGTTCTGCTACAAAGCCAAGAACTACGCCCTATACGACGGGGAACGCATCACCATTCGCGGGTCCGCTCTGCGATCGCGGGGCACGGAACCGTTTCTGAGGGAGTTGACCGATCGGTTGATCTCCTACTGCCTTGGCGTTTCCGAGCAATCGCCTGTCGACCTGGCTCAGGATCTGCGCGATGGGATTCGCCGTCAGGAAATCCCGGTGGCGAGACTGGCCCGATCCGAGAACCTGAGCCAGAACCCCGAGGTGTACCGAGCGGAAGTTGAGGCGGGACGCAAGAAACAGAGGCGGGCGGCGTTCGAGGTTGCGCTCCAACTCGACCCGCTTCCGAAGACCGGCGACCGGGTGGCGTACTACATCGGCCCGCGCCAGAAGGGTCAGACCGCGGATTGGCAACGGGCGAGACCCGTCGCCAACTACGATGCCTTCACCGATCCGTACGATCCGGCGTACTACCTCAAAAAGATCGACGACTGGGAGAAGCGGTACCGGGATTTTCTCGATTGAGCGCGACCCGGCAAATCGCAATCAAGCCGCTTGCTCTTCCTTGTCGCCGTCCTTCTCCTTGCCGCACCCGCACTCGTCGCCGCACGTGCACTCCTCGCCGTCGTCGCCACATTTGCAGCGCTTTTCCTTATCCTTATCCTTATCCTTGTCCGACTCGCCGAGCGGCGGGCGCGGCTGCGGCGAGCAAGACGTCGTGCTCGGCGGTGCCGACGGCAGCACTGCGGGCGGACGTCGAGTCACAGGACTCCTTGTCCTTCTTGTCGTCGCAGGTGGGTTTCGCCGCGGCTTCACGCAGGACTTCGGAAGTCGAGCAGGCCTCCTTCCCGGCTTTCGCCTCCGCGGACGCCTTGGTCGCGCGCGCTTCATCGGTTTTCGCGTCGGCAGCCATCGTGGCGCAACACGCACCGTGGGCCGCGCCGGCGGCAAAGAGGGTCAGGGCGGTGAGGGTAATGAGTTTTTTGATCATGGCTGTATATTCTTTCGGTGGGCTGAATGGTTGTTGGTTGTCGCTTTAGGCGGAAGCTCCCGTCGGTGGGCTCCGGCCGCCGATGTATAAGAAGGGCTTCACCTGGCGATTATTCCCCAACATGAAGAGAGAATCCGTACGGTTCAAGCCGAAAATCGGCTGCGTCCGCCGGGGCGACAGGGCAACGGGACAATCCGCCAAGCAACCGGCAACAAGCAACCTGTTCTCCTGTTCCCCGCAGCTCCGGCCCCGGTCGCCGGGCGCGATCAGTTGACGTACCGCTGTACTATGGGGATGCGCCGCCCGACTCCGAATGCCAGGGGGGTGATTTTCAGTCCCGGGGGCGCCTGTTTTCTCTTGTATTCGTTGAGATCGACCTTGCGCGTCACGTCGTGGACGATGGCGGGGTCGAACCCCTCTGCAATGATCTCGGCCCGGGATTGGCCGGCTTCGACGTAAAGCTCGAGGATCCGGTCGAGGATCGGGTAGGGCGGCAGCGAGTCCTCATCCTTCTGATCGGGCCGTAATTCGGCGGAGGGCGGTTTTTCAATCGTGTTCCACGGGATGATCTCCTGCTTCCTGTTGATCCAGCGGGCCAGCTCAAAGACCTTTGTTTTCGGAAGATCGGAGATTACAGCGAGCCCGCCGCACATATCGCCGTACAGCGTGGAATAGCCGACTGCGAACTCACTCTTGTTTCCGGTTGTCAGCAGGAGGGCGCCGGTCTTGTTGCTGACCGCCATCAGGAGCAGGCCGCGGCTCCGCGCCTGAATATTCTCTTCGGTGACATCACGCTCCAATCCTTTAAAGAGCGGTTCCAGGGTCTGCTCGGCCGCTTTCACCAACGGGCCGATAGGCAGGGTTTCGAAACGGATTCCGAGGTTTTTTGCCAACATGGCGGCGTCGGCGCGGGAGTGATCGCTGGAGATTTCCGAAGGAAGACTGATCCCGGTGACGTTGGCCGGGCCGAACGTTTCGACCGCCAGAGCGGCCGTGAGCGCGGAGTCGATCCCGCCGCTGAGTCCCAGAAGGGCCTTCTGGAAACCGGATTTGAAGGCGTAATCCCCCAGGCCGAGGACCAGGGCCGCATAGATGTCCGCGAGGGGTTCCTGTTCGAACGTCGGATGTATTTGAAGGCGTGTGCCCTCGATATCGACGACGGTCTCCGCTTCAACGAATCCGGCCATCCCGGCGATGAGGCGCCCGTCGGGAGCGACGACCATGCTGTGTCCGTCGAAGATCAGCTCATCGTTCCCGCCGACGGCGTTGCAGTAGACGACCGGGCAGCCGGAGCGTTCCGCGGCGCTCTGGATCAGATCGCGGCGGAATGAACCCTTGGAGAAGTGCCACGGGCTGGCCGAAAGGTTCAGGATCAGGTCCGGATTGGCTCGTGCGATGGCTCGGAGCGGATCGACGCCATAGTACTTGCTCGTGTCCACGATCGGACCGGTCCAGATGTCCTCGCATATGGTGATGCCGATGCGCCGCTCCCCGAACGAGACGATCAGTGGCTCGGAAGCGGCCGCGAAGTAGCGGTCTTCATCAAAGACGTCGTAAGTCGGGAGCAGGCATTTCCGTCCGACCGCTTCGACCCGGCCGGCCCGGCACCATGCGGCGGCGTTGCTGCACGGCCGCCCCTTGGCGTTCGGACGCGGCTCCGCGAATCCGATGGCGGCCGGAACCTCCCCGATCTCGCGCGCGGCGGCTTGCAGCGCCTCCTCGGTATCGGAGGCGAAACGCGTTTTGAAGAGCAGGTCCCGGGGCGGGTACCCACAAATGACCATCTCCGGGAAGACCACGATCTCCGCTCCCTGTTCGCAGAGGCGCCGGTACGAGCCGACGACCTTCTGCACGTTGCCGGCGAGATCCCCGACAGTCGTGTTCACCTGGGCGAGTCCGATTTTCATGCGGATTGAGTTAAATCTCCGGGAGCCCGGGTGTCACGCCCGTAATCCGCCGTGAATGGTAAGTCCAGGGTTGATAAGGGTGCCGGGTTTCGTCTAAGAGAGTCGGTTTCCCCGGGTGTTTGGAATCCTCCGCGATCCCGGAGATCCGTCCAGTCCCTGCCGGGGGCCAATCCTAGATCCATGTAACCGATGACATTCCCGTTTCATTTACGCTCTCGCATCCGCGGTGTTTCAACTCTGGTCTGTGTTCTCCTTGCCAGCGGATGGGTGTTCGCATCGGTCTCCGCTGAATCGGTACGCCTCGATCTTGAATCGGCGTTTGCACGCGTCGACCGGGAGAACCTCGCGTTGCTGATCAATCGCGAGGCGGTCGAGCAGGCGCTCCAGACCGCGGTGAGGGAACGCTCGCGACTATTCCCGTCCATCGACCTGGAAGCGCGGCAGACGCGCTCGCGCGATGCCATTATCAGTGGATTTGCGCGCGAGATTCCGGATCTTCCCCGGCGTACCTACTCGAGCCGGTTTGGAGCCATGGTCGTCGCGGAGGCGCCGATTGTGGACGTCATCCGCTGGGCGGATTGGAGGATCGCGCAATTCAACGCGGAGATCGCGGACCTGAACTATGAAACGGTTCGCCAGGAGGTGTACGAGCTGGTTGGATCCATCTACTTTCTGCATTTGCGCAACATCGGCCGGATGGAGGTGATCGAAGCAAACCTCGAGCGCGACCGCGCGCTGCTCGAGCTGGCACGGGATCAACTCGAGGCGGGTGTCGCGATCCAGATCGACGTGACCCGCGCTGAAGTCCGGCTCGCACGCACCGAGCGCGAACGCCTGCAGCAGGAGACGGTGGTGATGCAAAGCGCGCTCGAGTTGAAGCGGCTCCTCCGGATCAACATGGATGATGCGTTGAATCTGGATGCGATCGAGCCGATGCGCGTGCGCCCGGAACCGGTTTCGCGTCCGGTGATGGAAAGCGTTCTCGCGAACAACGTGGAGTACCGCAGCGCTATGGATGCTCTCGACCGGAACCGGTATGCCCGTCGTGCCGCCGGATGGCAGCGGTTGCCGTCGATTCGCGCTTTTGGCGAGTGGGGATACGCGGACGAAACCGCGTGGTCCGGGGACTATGAAGAGGAGTGGATGGTCGGGTTGTCGGTGCGGGTTCCGCTCTTCGAGGGATTTCGTATACGGGCGAACAAACTGGAGGCGGATGCCGGGATTCGAGCGCAGGAGTGGGAGCTGCAGCGCCTGGAGGAGCGATTGGGTGCCGAATATCGGTTGAGCCTCCAGGATCTGCAATCGCGTTTCGAGCAGATTGCGATTGCCCGCAGAGCGATGGAGCTGAGTGAACGGGAATTGGAGTTGGCCGAAAACCGGTTCACGGAAGGGGTTGCTGACAACCGCGACGTCGTGGAGGCGCAGGCGAATGTAGCCGACGCCCACGACGGTCTCGTGGAGGCGATCTATGCTTATAATTTGAGCCGTCTCGAATACGCCCGGGTTCGCGGAAACGTGCTCCTGGTCCTGCGCGACGTATGAACGATTTCGAACCGGTCGCCCGCAACGAAGACCTCCCGGAGGGTGCCATTCCGCGGTTCCGCGCGACGCCGCCGATCGTGCCGGTGCTGCTCGCGTCGACCTCGCCCCGTCGCCGGGAACTGCTGTGCCGCCTGCGAATCCCGTTTCAGCAGATCGATCCGGATGTCGCCGAATCGAGCGACTCCGGCGGCGACCCGGTCGCCCTGGTCCGCGAAAACAGCGAGCGCAAGGCGAGGGCGGTCGCGGTCGGCCAACCGGGTTCCCTGGTGATCGGGGCGGATACCGTGGTGGTGCTCAATGGACGAATTCTGGGTAAACCGGTCGATCTTGCCGAGGCCCGGGCGATGCTGAGTGCACTCAGCGACCGGCAACACGAGGTGTACACCGGGATTACGGTTTGCGTGATAGAGCGTGGTCTCCACCGGTTCCACTGCGAGCGCAGCCGGGTGCGATTCAAACCGCTCACCGATAAGACGGTCGCCGATTACATGCACCTTGTGAATCCGCTCGACAAGGCTGGAGCGTACGGGATCCAGGAGGAACGCCACCGCATCATTGCCAGGATCGACGGATCGTTCACGAACGTGATGGGCTTGCCGCTCGAGCCGCTCCTCCGTATCATGGAACATGAAGGGCTCTTCTCCGGTCCCGGCTGAGCAGTGTCGCGGTTTCCGGAATCTTACAATTCGCAATTCTCCAGCCTGTGTCCGAGCATACTCCAGTACCCCCTGATCGCGCGAGTCTGGACGTCGATCCGATGGAATGGAGCCACGCGGATCGCACCGACCGCACCGCTGTGTGGGCCGGTGTAGGGGGCACGGTCATCCTGCACCTGCTCCTCCTGTTGCTGCCGTTTCCCGATACCGCATACCCGGATCCCGATCCGTCCGCGCGCGATGTGGAGTTCGTGTTCGCGGATATGCAGGAGGAGGAGACCTGGCGTTTCGTCGAGACAAACCCCGACGTGCCCACCAACGAACCGGATCAAACCGATCACATCGCCGCCCGCGATCAGCAGGCAGCCCAGCCCGATCCTGCCTCCAACCGTTCGCCCGACAACATTCCGGAGCTGGAGGGCGAGGAACCCGACTCGCCCAAGATCGTCGACGGGGATCTGGCCGATCCAGAGCCTGCTCCTCCGCCCGGCGTCCACATGCCAGGGGAGCCTTCGGAACCCTCGGAGGCATCGGAGGCGATCGAACGGTTCGACGCGACGCCGCTCGAACCCGGTGCACCACCGCCTGCGCCCGACTTTCTCGAGGAAGAGCCCCGCGACGGCGAGGGTCTCGGATCGTGGCTGGAGCCCGACTCCGGCGAGGAGGTCGTCGAGGAGGCCTCCCAGGAGGATCCGGTCAACCTGACTCTCAATCCGCTTACCGGATTGCCGCGCGAACCACAACCGGATTCGCCCGAGGTGCAACCCGGGCAACCCGCGGAACCGGGTGAGCCGCGCCCGCGTCCGCGCGTGCGCTCGCAAGTGGCACCCGGTCCCCTGATGGAGCGGCCCGGCGGCGTGACACGCGCCGGCGCCATCGCAATCGATGCCAATTTTTCAGAGTACGGCGACTACCTGCAGCGCATGTTCGATGCCGTTGCGCTCAAATGGAACCAGTTGAACCAGAGCGCCAGACGCTCCTACTCGGAGGTCAACTCGCGCGTGGTCGTCGAGTTCGAGATTACGCGTGAGGGGGAGATCCGCAACCTCCAGGTCGTCCACACGTCCGCCGACCGGTTGCGGACCCTCTTCTGCGAGGACGCCATTAAGTCGCGGGCACCCTACGGCGCCTGGACGAAGGAGATGGTCGATGTGCTCGGCGATGTGCAGGCGGTACGGTTCACGTTCCTGTACCGCTAGTCCCCTGTCCCGCAAGTCGCCATCCGGCATTTCAGCGTTTCAGCATTTCAGCATCTCAAAATGGCTTTAGAACTTGACTGGCGCCTCAATTGCAGGGCATATTCGCCGTTGTACTGCGAAGGGAATCGCGGCGCGAGATATTATTTGAACGGAATCATATGGCAGATACGGACTGTATTGAAGTTGAAGGCAAAGTTGTGGCCGTCCTTCCCGGGACGATGTTTCGGGTGGAACTCCAAAACGGGCACCAGGTGCTCGCGCACATCTCGGGGAAGTTGCGCAAGCACTTCATCAAGCTCACCGTAGGCGATATGGTGAAGATGGAAATGAACACCTACGACCTCGAGAAAGCCCGAATCGTGTACCGGCTCCGCAATGCCTCACGACCGCGGAAGCGTCCCGTTCGCAGTTACGGTCCCCGTCGGCGTTAGGCGCTTCGCGCGTTGCAGGTTTGACATCTGCGTTGGGTTGACGCGGTGGGGCAGGCCTCCCATCCTCCAGGGAAGCAACCAGGAACCCTTCTGCAAGGAACCGTCATGAAATACATTTCCACGCGCGGACAGACCGAACCCGTTTCCTTTTCCCAAGCCGTCGCCCATGGCCTGGCCCCGGACGGCGGGCTCTTCCTGCCGGAGTGGCTTCCCGACCTCTCGGATTGCCTCGCCGAATGGGAGGGGCTCTCCTACGTCGACCTCTCTTTGGCATTTTTCAGACACTTTGCCGACGACTTCGAGGACGAGACCCTGCGCGCCTGTATCGAACGCGCCTATGAGGGGTTCGATCACGAAAAGGTCGCTCCACTGCGCAAGCTCGAGGATACCGTGTTCGCCCTGGAGCTCTATTACGGGCCGACCCTCGCCTTCAAGGACTTCGCCATGCAGTTGCTCGGAGAGTTTTATGCAGAGCAGATCCGGCGCACGGGCGAGTCGATAACCGTGCTCGGGGCTACCAGCGGCGACACCGGTGCCGCCGCCGTTCACGCATTGAACCGGCGCGAGGGCGTCCGGGTCTTTATCCTGTACCCCGACGGGCGGGTCTCCCCTCTGCAGGAGCGCCAGATGACCTGTGCCGGCGGCGAGAACGTGCACGCTCTCGCAATCGACGGATCCTTCGACGATGCACAGCGCGCACTGAAGGCGTTGTTCCAGGATGACGGGTTCCGCGACAAGCATCGATTGAGCGCGGTGAACTCGATCAACATTTGCCGCATTCTCGCGCAATGCGTCTACTACTTCTACGCCTACTTTCAGCTTCCGGAGGACCGCCGGAAGAACGTGGAATTCGTCGTGCCGACGGGAAATTTCGGGAACGTCCTCGCCGGGTGGATGGCCCGGCGAATGGGGCTGCCTGCGGCAAGCTTCAAGGTGGCGACCAACCACAACGACATCCTCTTCCGCTTCTTCCGCACCGGCGAATACCAGGTGGGCGAAGTAAAGCCCTCCCATGCGCCGTCGATGGACATCCAGATTGCCTCCAATTTCGAGCGATTCCTCTACTATTCCACCGGCGAGGATCCCGCGCGCGTTCGCGCCATCATGAAACAGATCCGGGACGAGGGCCGGTACGAGATGGAGGAATTCGATCCGGGATGCTTCCGCGCATCGCGCACAACAAACGAAGAGATCGAGCAGGTGATGATGTCGGTGTATGCACGGTTCCACTACACAGTCGATCCCCATACCGCATGCGGGTTCATGGACATTATCCGAAACCCACAGTTCAATATCGTCGACATGAACCTCAAACCGGAGGATCTCGCGACGAAGGAGGGGCTCGAGAAACTGACCTCTCCCCCTCCCGACGCCGTCACCAGTATCGTTATCGCCACCGCGCATCCGGCGAAGTTCCCGGAGATTGTGAAGCGCACGATCGGTCGGGACGTCACCGCTCCGGCCCTCGACGCGCTCGGGGAAAAGGAACCGCGCAAGGAAACGCTCCCGGCCGAGGAGGCGGCGATCCGGGAATTCATCGACCGGCATTGATTCGGAGCGACGGGCGAAACGCAGGGCTTGACAGCCAGGTTCGGAGTGTGTTTTTGAGGATGCGCTCATGAAGAGGAACCGCACACGATCCATCGCGCTTTCGCGGATTTCCCCGGTGATTCGAATTAGCCGAGGGATCGGCTGATTATTTTCAGGCGCGCCGATCCCGCTGATCCTTCCACCGCCGTGAGGCGTCCTCGCCTCTTGTTTCCTGATTGAATTCCCGACGACTGATTCAGCGATTTTGAACACCGGACTATGAGCACACAACATTCTGTATTACTATACGACACGACACTGCGCGACGGAACGCAGGGCGAAGGCGTGTCGTTCTCCGTCCAATCGAAGCTGCGCCTCGCGCGCGAGATGGACCGCTTTGGAATCGACTACATCGAAGGGGGCTGGCCGGGATCGAATCCCCGCGATATGGCCTTCTTTGAAGAGGCGGCGAAACTGGAGCTGCAGCACGCGCAGATCTCGGCTTTCGGGTCCACCCGGCGTCCCGGGATAGCCGCGGAGAAGGATCCGCAGCTGAGCATCCTTCTGGATGCCGGAACCCCGGTTGTTACGATTTTCGGCAAGAGCTGGCTCCTGCACGTGACCGACGTGTTGCGCACGACGGCGGAGGAGAACCTGAAGATGATCGAGGAGTCGGTCGCGTTTCTCGTGTCGCAGAACAAGGAGGTGGTTTACGATGCCGAGCATTTCTACGACGGGTACGCCAACGATCCGGATTACGCGATGCAGACCCTCGAAGCGGCGGTTCGCGGGGGTGCCGAGACGCTCGTGTTGTGCGATACGAACGGCGGTCAGTTGCTCGAGGAGCTCAAACGCGTGACGCGTGCGGTGATCGATCGTCACTCGGGCGTGCGGGTCGGTGTGCATTGCCACAACGACGGTGGCATGGGTGTGGCGCTGACACTCGCCGGAGTCGAGGCGGGCGCGACACACGTACAGGGCACGTTCAATGGGTACGGCGAGCGGATCGGTAATGCCAATCTCACGACGGTCATCCCGAACCTCGTCCTGAAAATGCAGCGGCCCGCCGCATGCGCCTCCAATCTGAAATCCCTGCGCCTTCTCTCGCGGATGGTGGATGATCTTGCGAACCGCGAGCCGGACAACCAGCAGCCGTTTGTCGGGGACAGCGCGTTCGCGCACAAGGGCGGCGTACACGCAAACGCCGCGCAAAAGGTTGCGCGCAGTTACGAGCACGTCGAACCGGCCCTCGTCGGAAACCGGCAACGCATCCTGCTCTCGGATATGGCGGGCGGAAGCAGCGTTCGGATGAAAGCGCGGGAACTCGGACTGGACCTTGAGGAGAAAACGCCGGAGATGCGCGCCTTCCTTGAGGAGCTGAAGCGGCGTGAATTCGCCGGATATGAGTACGAAAACGCCAACGCCTCGCTTGAGGTACTGCTGAACCGGCACTTCCATGGAGCCGCGGATTGTTTCAAGCTGGTCAACTACAGGACAATCGTCGAGGTCGTCCGGGATACCGGGGAGATCGTCTCCGAAGCGACGGTCAAGCTGCTCGTGAACGGGCGGGTTCACCATACGGTTGCGGAGTCGCAGGGACCGGTCGGCGCCCTCGACCATGCCTTGCGCAAGGCGCTGGAACATGACTATCCACAGATCAACCACGTGGCGCTCAAGGACTACAAGGTTCGGATCCTCGAACGTGACATGGGGGCGGATTCAGTCGTCCAGGTGCTCATGAAATCATCCGACGGAGTTCAGCACTGGTGGACCACGGGCGCCGGCGCCAATATCATCGAAGCAAGCTGGGAAGCGCTCCGGGATTCGCTTCTATACAAGATTCTCCTCGATGACCGCACCAACGGTCGCGAGTCAAACTGGACAGGGAAGAAGAAGCTGGAAGTCGAGTAGCGGCGCTCCGAAGCTTGAAGGTAGCGCTACGCCGGCTGATTGAGAACGTCGAAGGCGGCCTCCCGGATGCGCCGGATGCGATCGTCGACTTCCGCATCGGTGCGGTCGGGGTGATTGCCGATTGAAACCGTGCGGTTGAGAATCTCGAGCGAGCGAGCGCACATCTCTTTGGAGTATGTTTTGCGGCAGAGCGCGTTCTCGGACATCTCGAACGGGTTCAACGCAGGCACGGGCCCGCCGCGGTGCTCCAGGATCGGTTCCCACTGCCGTTCGGTGCCGGCGGGAATGGTGTGCCGCCGGTCGCCTCCGCGAAGGCCGCGGCCTGTTCCGGAGCGGGGTCAGCGCGCCGCAACCGGAAGCCACAGTCGAAAGATGCTGCCTTCCGGTCCGCTCGAGACGAGGGAGACATCCCCGTTATGGGTGCGCATGATGCGCTTGACAATCCCGAGTCCAAGTCCGGTTCCGTCACCGCGGCCGGTGAGGAATGAGTCGAAGACCGCGGCGCGAACCGAATCCGGGATTCCGCTTCCGGTGTCGGCAAACTCAATCGCGGCGCGGGCACCCGATTCGTCCGGTTCGCGCTGCAGTGAGACGCGGAGATCCCCGCCCTGGGGCATCGCCTGGAGGGCGTTGATGATGATATTGAGGAATGCCTGTTGCAGCTGTCCCTTGTTGGCGTGTACGGGGATCGGCTCGTGCGGCAGTTCGATCTTCAGGCGCACACCGCTTTGCAGGAGCTTCATGCGGACGAGGTGCAGGCAATCTTCGAGGAGGCTTCCGAGGTCGTATCGACTGTGCATGCCTTCCCGGGATTTTCCAAATTCGAGGACGCGCGAGACGATGGTTTCGAGCTGATTCAGCTTTTCCCCGATCACCGAGACGTCGCGGGAGCGAACGTCGTTCCCGGGAAAGTCGAGTTCGAGTCCTTCGAAGAGCAGTTTGAGAACGGTGAGGGGGTTGCGCACTTCGTGCGCGATTTCCGCGGAGAGCAAGCCGAGCGTGGTCAGGCGCTCATTGCGCCGCAGGGTTTCCTCGCCGGCGAAGACGCGAGCGTAGAGGCGGGCGTTCTGAATGGAGACGGCGCCGAGGCTGGCCAGGAGCGCAAGGATCTCGCGCTCGGCGTTCGTAAAGCGATGGGTGTGGTCGGTGTAGGCGTTGAGGACGCCGATTACTTCGGTTTCGTAGGTGATCGGCGTGGCGAGCATGGAGACCAGGCCCTCCCGTGCGGCAACCTCGGTGAAATGGTGTTCTTCAACCCGGAGAAGATCCGTCACTTCAACCTGGCGCCTCCGCTGGATCACGGTTCCGAGCGCGCTGTCCTGAAGGCGAAGCTCCTCCTCGCAGGGTTGGCCCATCCTGCCGCCGCTCATCGCTTCGAGACGCAGCAGGCCGTTCGTGGCGTCGTACAGGAAGAGCGCGCAGAGGCGGCATCCCATGATCTCCAGCGCTTCCCGGGTGATTCCCTCGAGAATGGATTGCAGATTGTGCGTCGATGCGAGATGCCGGCCGGCGCGAACGAGGCCTTCGAAGTGCGCGGCCTGGACTTTGAGCTTCTGAATCATCCAGAGTTGTCCGAGGACCCGGGTCGCCTCCCCGGTCAGCAGCGTGAGCACGTTGAGATCGTCGTTGGTAAACGCCTCCGTTCTCCTGCTCTCGACGTGGACCACGCCGATTACGACACCGTGCTCTTCCATGGGCGCCGCCATTTTTGATCGCTCCGCGTCGGGGATTGACGCGCATTGCAAATCCTCCGCGACCGAGTCGACGACGAGCGGTTTTCGGTGCAGAGCGACCCATTCGGCCGTTCCGTCACCCGGCGCTGCGGCGAGGCCGCGGGCGGACTCCGCCGCGCCGCGCGATGCCGCGATCTCGAGCGCGCCGGTGTCGGGGTTCACCAAAAGGATTGAAGCGCCGTCGGCGGGCAGGACTCCCATGATCTCATCGATAATCCGTTCGAGCGCACGGGCCGGATCGTCCGTGTCGGTGGCCGCGCTGCTGATTCGGTAGAGACCGTCGATGACGCTCCTCGCGGCGAATGCCGGATGGTTCATCCCACCCGGTCCTCTGGTTTGCGGGTTGCGGGTCACGTAGCCAGGTTCTCTTTCATAGCCTTTAAAATCGCTGATTCTACAGAAACAGGAGATGAAATCCAGACCGGATCTCACGCTTGTTTCTTTCGGGGCGCGTTCTGAATTCGGATGATCGCACCTTGTCAATCGATCGAACTCCCTGCAGATTGCTGGAATGTTTGTGGACGAAACCGAGGTGAAATTACGGGCCGGATCCGGCGGGAACGGCTGCGCCAGCTTCCGGCGCGAAAAATTCATCCCGAAAGGGGGACCGGATGGGGGCGACGGCGGCCACGGAGGGGCGATCGTACTCCATTGCGACGAGAACGTGGGAGACCTTCGGCAGTTCCACTTCAAACCGCATTGGTCGGCCGGTGACGGAGGGCCCGGACAGGGCCGCAAGAAGCACGGGCGCAGCGGACGCGACTGTGCGTTGTTGCTCCCGCCGGGGACCCAGGTCTGGGACTCCCGCACGGAAGAGATGGTTTGCGAGGTCACGGAGCACGGCGCGCGCATCGTCCTGCTCAAGGGGGGGCGCGGGGGATGGGGAAACGTGCATTTCAAGTCCGCGACCAATCAGGCGCCCCGCCAGGCCAATCCGGGGAAACCGGGGGAGTCGGGCGTGTACCGGTTCATCCTGAAAACCATCGCCGACATCGGGCTCGTCGGATTCCCCAACGCCGGGAAGTCTTCGCTGACCGGTCTCATTACCCGGGCACAGCCGAAAACCGCCGCCTACCCCTTCACCACCCTCCAGCCGAAAGTCGGGGTCGTTGAATACCCAAAGGAGTACGAGCGTCTCACACTCGCGGACATTCCCGGGCTCATCGCGGGCGCCCACGAGAACCGGGGACTCGGTCATCGATTTCTCCGCCACATCGAGCGCTGCCGCCTGCTCTTGCTCATCGTTGATATCGCTGGCACGGACGGGCGCGACCCGCTGGAAGACTATCGACAGCTTCTGGAAGAGCTGCGCCTCTACGATCCGGCGCTCCTTGAGAAGCCGCGGCTCGTCGTTGCCAACAAAATGGATGAACCGGCCGCCGGGGAGGCGCTGAGCCGGTTCCGGCGCTCGGTCCCGACCAACGTCATACCCGTATCCTGCCTCTCCGAGGCGGGAATCGACATCCTGAAGCAGCGTATGCGGGAACGGGTCAACGAGTCTGCCCCCGGGTCCCCGGTGGGCTGAATCGTCCGGGGTGGAGCCGCATGGAATTTGGAGGGTTGATTTTAGAGTGGATTGTTCTCGGGGCAATGGCGTAGATTGTTGATCAGGCCGGTATGAAACATCGATCACTTCTCTTACGGGGCAATCGCTTCCTCGGGTCCGCCATGGTGGCGAACAGGCTTATCGAGTCGGAGGACCAGGAGGCGGCAACCCATCGACTGCTCGAGGCCATCCAGGCGGATGACCTGCAGCGCGCCGGGCTTCTCCGAATATTGCTTTACGAGCTCAAGGCGTTGCGTGAAGAGCGTCTGCTCGACCACATGGTTGAAGTGTCCGGGATCGGGCTCGTTGATCTCTCCAGTTACAATCTCTCGGAGGGCTTCAACCGTGAGATTGATCTTGAGCTGTGCTGGGCGACCTGGACGATTCCGTTCGATACCGTCGAGGATGTTCACTTCGTGAGCACGGCCTACTATCTGAGTGATCCCGTTGTGAAACACTGGGTCGAACTCCTGCCCGGCAGGGTGATCTGGTTCGCGTCGCCCATGGCATCGATTATCGAATCCCTTGAACAGCTGTCAGCGGAGGTTTCGGATCTCTCAGCTCGCAAACCCCCTGCCTGACTCCGGAATTGCCGCAACCAGAAACATATCGCCTATGAGCCATCGCATACTGATTCTGGACGACGACCGTGACTTCAACACGCTGATTACGGATGTCTACCGGCAGGCCGATTACGAGGTGAAGTCGGTGCTGTCTCCAACCAAAGCACTTCGGGAGTTCGAGGAGGAGCACTATGATCTGGTTGTGACCGACCAGCGCATGCCCGAGCTCAAGGGTACTGAGTTTGTACGCAAGGTGTTCGCCATTCGCAGAGAGACCCCGATCATCGTGATATCCGGGTACCTGGACAATGATACCATCCGCGATCTGATACAGCAGGGCGTTAGCGGTATTTTCGTGAAACCGGTCAATATCTTCTCGGTGCTCAAGAAGACCGAGAGCCTGTTGGAACAGAGCCGCAGCGGTTCCCCGTTACCCCCCGGACACGGCGCCCGCAAACAGTCCGCCGACAGCGATGGAGCCGCCCTCCCATTCCCGTTCCATGCCTTCCCCTGCCGGGCGCCGAAGGCGGTGGCGTTCGCCAAACAAGCGTACCAGACACGGGAATTCAAATCCAAGCTCCTTTTGATCGGGGATCCCGGAGCCGATTGTCGCGCGATCGCCCAGGATATCCATGAGCTTCGGGCGGTGCCGGGTGAATCCTTCCTGCAGCTGACCAACCGCGCGTTGAGCGATCCCAACCTGCCGGAACGCATTCGCGGGCTCGAGTCCGAAGGGAGCGGGTCGGTCCTGGTTTTTCTGCCGGAGACCGAAACCATGGCCGAGGCGGACGTTGCATCGCTGTTCTCTCTGGTCCGCAAGGAGGGGCCCTTCGATGGGCTTGCAATCGAGGTCCGCTGCATCTTCTGCGTGCACCACGATCTGGACGAGCTGTTCGACGAGGGCCGGATCGACGAGGCACTGTACCTGTTTCTCGGAACAAATGAGCTGCGGATTCCACCGCTGCGGGAGATTTCCGAGGATATCGTGCCGTTGGCGAAGCGCTACGCCGAGGAGGCGCGTGGCGGGCAGGTGGCCCTGACGCGCGCCGCCGAAGCCTTTCTCGCGCGCCAGAAATGGCCGGGCAATGAAAAGCAATTGCGCGCGGTCATCACGACCGCGATCATCGGAACGGACGGAGCGGTGGACGCAGCGCTGCTCGAGGAAGCCTATTCGGGCCGGCGGGTTGCGCCGAAGGGTCGCCATCCTTACGAGCTTCCATTGCGGGATTTCCTGTGCGAGGTGCGCGATGATTACCTGACCGCACTGCTCGAAGTCTCCGGGGAGAATCCCGGCGAGGTCGCCCGCAGCCTCGACCTGCCGGTTTCATTCATGGAGTCGCTGATCGAATCGATGGGAGCGAGGAATTGACGGCGAAGCGACGGAACCGTTGCGAACCAGCGCGATGCGAAAACCTGCAGAGGATTGTTGTATGGCCGGTGAGATCATAGTTCTTGATGACGAGGAGGACTACGCGCAGCTTCTCATGGACCTGCTCGAGTCCGAGGGTTATCGCGTCAGCATGTCGACGAATCCGGAAACGGTTGTCGGGATGTTGAAGGATCGCCGATACGACCTCGTGGTTGCGGATTACATGATGCCGGAGATGAACGGGGCCGAGTTTCTGGTCGAAGTGCGCAAGATTCGCCCCGGCCTTCCGGTGATCATGATCTCGGGGCTGATGAATACGCCCGACTTGATCAAGGTTGCGAACATCGGCGTCACGCTGGTCCTGGAGAAGCCGTTTGACCAATCGCTCTTTCTTGAATACGTGAGCCGGTTCGTGGAGCCGGACGGGGAGCGCGGGAAGACGGCGGAATCCGAAGACCACGGAGCCGGTGCGACTGCGGATGCCGAGGCTCCGGCGGTCGGCCGGTACCCCCAGCCTGCGATCTACCTGAGCGATGCGAGTCCGTATACCGCCGCTGCCTTGCAGCAGGTGTGGACCGCGCTGGCGAACAAGCGCCATATTTTCGTTTGCATGCCGGAGGAGCGGGAGTTCTTCCTGTTGGTGCGCGAGATCGGGAGGTGGCGTGGCGCGCCCGAGACCGGCGCGTTGCACCTGCGTATGCGGGATCTTCGGGAGGACCGCTCGAAGGCCGTGTTTCGCCGGGTCGCCGAGGCGGAGTACAGCAGCCCGCTGGTTGCGGTCAACGGGATGGGATCCACACCGGCGGAGCAGTTGCTCGCGGTGATGCGGTTCATGCCCGAGTGCGAGAACAGGTCCGACCTGGCGACCACCACGTTCCTGTATTGCTTCTTCGGGCTCGATCCCTCCTCCGAGCTATTGGAAGGCGAGCACTTACCGGAGTTTGTCGCCGGTCGCCTGATCTATTTCCCGGGTCTGCGGGTGAGACCGCTCGATCTCGCCACCTATGCCTCTCGAATCCTGTCGACATACGGCGGCAAGCGGCTCTCTCTTGAGGCCTCGCGATGCCTCGTGCACTATGAATGGCCGGGGAATTACGGCCAGTTGGAGACCGTGTTGCGGGATGCGGTCGAAACCAGTACCTTGCGGGAGATCTCGCGGGAGACCCTTCTTGAGGCGATGCGCAGGAGCCGTCCGGAGGACGATATAAGCGCCATTGCCTCCGGAGCGGGAATGCGGGAATACCTGGTAGCCCGCCAGGCGGAGTTCCTGCGCTACCATGCGCGCCGCGACGACGACCCTGCAACCCTCGCCTCGCGCATCGGGTTGCCTGTCGAGGCGGTCAAAGATAGCGATCTTTGGGAGCAGCGTGAACTGCTCTTTCCGGAACTGCTGAATCCCTGACGCGGAACGCCTATGCCATTGCCCCGCATTCAAGCGACCATCGTACGCAAGCTCTGTGAGAGCGGCCTTCTGGACGACAAGCAGGCAGAGTCCCTGTTCGAGTCCCCCGAGGATATGAGCGGAGATGCCATGGAGGCAATGCTCCGCGACGATTACAAGGTCAGCGAATTCCAGATCCTCGTCGCGAAAGCCGCCGCCTTTGACCTGCATCCGTTCAACGCGGCGCGATTCGTCCCCGGTTCAAAAGCATTTGAAAAAATCGATCGCGACTTCTGCAAGGAGAACACCGTGCTTCCGGTCGGAATCGTCGGGGAGTATCTCGTCGTCGCGGTTGCCGATCCGTTTAACCTCGCTGTCACGAGCCGGATTTTCGAGATGACCCAGATGAAGGTCTCCGTCGTCCTGGCTCTCGAACAGGAGATCCGCAATCACCTGAAAGCGGGCGAGGAGGAGAAGACGTCCCCGGGGTTCGGAGACGTCATGGCGGGCGTCGAATTGCAGTTCGGAGTCCCCGGAGAGGAGGAGATCGACATCGATGAGGACGATCTCGAAGAGGAGTCGGCGCCGATCATCCAGCTCGCGAACCGAATCATCGACGACGCATATTTTTCAGGAGCATCCGACATCCATATCGAACCGTTCGAAAACTATGCCCGCGTGCGGGTCCGGGTGGACGGGGTCTGCATGGACAAGCTTCAACTCCCCACAAAGGTGTGTGCCGCGCTGCTGGCGCGCCTGAAGGTCATGAGCAACCTGGATATCGCGGAGAAGCGCCTTCCGCAGGACGGGCGCATCGTGTACAAGCAGTACAACAAGCGGGGACTCGACATCGACTTGCGCGTGGCGACCGCCCCGCTCAATCACGGGGAAGGCGTGGTCATGCGCATCCTCGACAAGCAAAAGAGCACGTTGCCGCTGACCGCACTCGGATTCTCCGATGAGAACCTGGCGCTGTACCGCGGCCTTATCACGCGGCCGTACGGAATGATACTGCACTGCGGTCCGACCGGTTCCGGGAAGTCGATGACGCTCTACTCCGCGTTGAACGAGATCAACTCGCCCGAGGATTGCATTCGCACGGCGGAGGATCCCATCGAATACACGCTTCCGGGCCTCTGCCAGATGCAGATGAACCGCAAGATCGGACTCACCTTTGCCAGCGCTCTGCGGGCGTTCTTGCGGCAGGATCCCGACATCATCCTGGTGGGCGAGATCCGGGATACCGAAACCGCGCAGATCGCCGTCGAGGCAGCGCTGACCGGGCACATGCTGTTCAGCACCCTCCACACGAACGACGCACCGAGCACGATCGCGCGACTGACCGAGATGGATATCGAGCCGTTCATGATTTCGGCGTCGCTGGTGTGCGTCTGCGCGCAACGCCTCCTCCGCCGCGTGTGCAAAAATTGCCGGGAACCGTACATCCCGGTCGAGCGGGAGGATCTGATCCTGCGCAAGGCGCTGGACCGGAGCGGTGAGATCCATCGCGCCGCCGAAGACGGGTGCCCCAGTTGCGGGGGAACCGGCTACCGCGGGCGCGTCGGCATTCATGAGTTGCTCGCAACCAGCGAGGATCTTGTAAAGGGCATCAATTTCAAAATGGAGACCGCAAAGCTTAAGAAGATCGCGATTCGCAACGGGATGAAAACACTGCACCAGGACAGCATGCTCAAGGTGTGCGACGGCACCACGACGATTCAAGAGGCTATCGGCAACGTCCCTCCGGACATGGAGGACATCCAGAAAATACTCACCGCCGGCTCCCTCGAGGCCGCGCTCGCCGAGTGATCCCTGCAGGCTGTTCTGCAAACGGGGCAATCACGATCGTCCCGGGTCTCCAACCGCTTCCCCGCGCCGGGTACCCAGGAGGAGCCGGGGAGCGTTCCCCCGGGTTGTCCCGGGACCGTGCCAGGCGCACGCGATGCGGCCGGGATCGTGCGCGTCGACCCAGGCTTCAACGGCCCGGGTTTCCTCAGCCCCCTCCGGGTGTCCGGTATAACAGAGTACCGACAGCAAGCCGCCGGGCCGCAGGCAGTCGAGTGCCTGATCGAGGGCGGCGCAGGTCGTTGCCGCGCGGGTAGGGCGCGATTTGTCTCCCCCCGGGAGGAACCCCAGGTTGAACATCACCGCCGCGATTCGACCGCGCGCGTCGTGCGGAAGGTGTCGCCCCAAATCCGCGTGGTCCGCCTGCAGCAATACAACCCGATCGCGGACGCCGGCTTCGTCCAAACGGACTCCCGTGGCGTTCAACGCTGCTGCTGCAATGTCCACGGTGAAAACGCGCCCCTCCGACCCGACGCACCGGGCGAGAAAGAGCGTGTCATGCCCGTTCCCGGCGGTCGCGTCAACGGCCCACGCACCGGGAGCGAGCGCGTCGGCAACGCGCTCGTGGGCCAGGCGGATCAGCGGGTAGCGCCGGCGGGTCGGTTGGGTTGGGAGGCGGTCGGTCATGGTCGGACGCAGTCTAGTCCCCCGTCCTTTATCGAAAAGCTGAAATGCTGAAAAGCTGAAATGCTGAAACGGGTTACGCTGACTCGATCCTGGAATAGGTGGACGCTTTGAGAGGGCAATAGATCCTGAGAAAGAGGAGCGATTGCCTGAGATCGGCCGAGAACAGCGAAACATCCCTGTGCCTGAACGCCGTCAGGTCAACACACCCTGCAATACAGAGCTTGCTTTGCGCCGCTCGACCGTTATCGTCGATGCCATGAAAACGCCACTCGACCGTCTCCACCGTTCTCAGGATTTTGGTATGCTGGTCGCCCGCGTCGGGATCGGGCTCACATACGCGGTCTACCACGGGTGGCCGAAACTGGCGGGAGGGCCGGACCGTTGGGAGACGGTAGGGGGTGCCATGGCGGTCGTGGGGATCACGTTTCTGCCGGTTGTATGGGGCCTGCTCGCCGCGCTGGCCGAGACGGTGGGGGCGGCGCTCTTTGCGCTCGGTTTGTATTTCCGCCCGGCTGCTCTCATTCTGCTCGTGACCATGCTTGTGGCAACGGGCGCCCATATTTTCCTGTGGGGAGACGGTGTGAGCGGCGCCACCCATGCCATCAAAATGGCGTTTGTATTTTTCGGGTTTCTGTTTGTGGGAGCGGGAAAATACAGCCTGGACAGGCGCTTCGGCACCGGCGCGGCATAAGTTCCGGAGAATCCTCCGGGAATCTTGTGTTACTCGTTGCTGTGGGGCCGGGTGGGGCCGCGTCCTCGCCGTCCGCATCCATACCCAGGGCACGTCCACCCTCTCCTGGTAGCGGCGGCAACCGATCCAACGTGCCAACCTACAGGGCGTGAAGAGCCGATCCGTGGACGGCCAGGGCGGCTTCCTTGAGCGCCTCGGATATCGTGGGGTGGGCGTGGACGGTCCGGCCGAGATCCTCGGCGCTGCCACCGTACTCGAGGTGGGCGACGACCGCCGCAATGATCTCGGATGCACTGGGAGCCAGGATCTGAACCCCCAGGAGGCGATCGGTCTCCTGCTCGGCAAGCACCTTGACCATCCCCTCCGCGGTTCCGGCCGCGAGGGCGCGTCCGTTGGCCGCAAGCGGAAATTTTCCGACCTTATAGGCGATTTTGCGTTCCTTCGCATCCCGTTCGGTCAATCCGGCGGACGCGATCTCGGGGGTCGTGTAGATGACGTTGGGAATCACATCATAGTTTACATGCGCCGGTTTGCCCGCGATGCGCTCCGCCACCGCGACGCCCTCCTCCTCCGCCTTATGGGCGAGCATGGGACCCGCTACGGCGTCCCCGATCGCCCATATTCCCGAAGCTGAAGTGCGGAGCTGGTCGTCGACCTGGACCCGTTTTTTGTCGTCGCACTCGACTCCGGCCTCGTCGAGCCCCAGCCCGTCGAGGAAGGGTCGGCGTCCGACCGCCACGAGGACCTTGTCGACCTCGAGGCTTTGCTCCTTGCCCTCGGCATCGTATTGGAGCAGCCGTTTCTTCCCCGATCGCTTCAGGCCGGTGACTTTGGCGGAGAGCACGAGACGCATCCCCTGTCGCTTGAAGATGCGCTCGGCCTGTTTCCCGATGTCGGGATCGAATGTCGGCGCGACCTGGTCGAGCGCCTCGATGATCGTCACCTCGGATCCGAGCCGGGACCAGACCGACCCGAGTTCCAGGCCGATTGCACCGGCGCCGACGACAGCGAGCCGGTTCGGCACGGCGTCGAACGCGACCGCCTCGTCACTGCCAACCACCACCTCCCCGTCGAAACGCAGGAATGGCAACTCCACGGACACGGATCCGGTGGAAATAACAATGTGGTCAGCGGTGAACTCCCGCGGCTCCTCTCCGTCGGAGGCAACCCGCACCCGGTTGTTCCCGGCCAGGGTACCGGTGCCCTGAATCACCGTGATCTTCCGGCTCTTGCACAACTGCGCAATCCCGCCGACGAGCTTTTTCACGGTCTTGTCCTTCGCCTCCATGAGGTTTTCAAGGTCGGGCTCCAGGTTTTGAACCTTGATTCCGTGGCGGGAACCGTGCGACTGAACCGCATGGAAGATCTCGGTGGAATGCAGGAGCGCCTTGCTCGGGATGCATCCGACGTTCAGGCAGGTGCCGCCCAGGGTGGGGCGCTTCTCCACGAGCGCGACACGCAGGCCGAGTTGGGAGGCCCGGAAGGCACAGACGTATCCTCCGGGACCGGCGCCGATGACGATGAGGTCGTATTGCTGTTCCGACATAATTCGATGGGCTGTGAAGGCGGCGTCGCGGTTCCGAACCGTTCGTACACCGCGTGCGGCCGGCTCCGAAACCGACAATCCGGAAACTGACCCGGTCCCGGGGGTTTGTCAGCCCAATTTTTCCAGGATGGTGCGCAAAATCTGCAACTTTCTTATGATACGGGGGTTTCAAAGGTTTATGAGCGGTTTGCCTCCCGCTTTCGGCACAGAGTTATCAGGAAATATTGAATAAATCCGCCACTTTAGCTATCTAACTAGAAATCCCCATTCTATTCAATGCCTCCAAAAGCTGAAACTATCGCCGCAGACAAGCTGCTCGTCGATCGCATTAAGAACGGCGACGACGCAGCCTTTGAAGTGATCGTAAACCGTTACTGGGACCGGATCTATGCCCGTGTTCTGAAGTTGCTTCGGAACCACGAGGACGCCGAGGAAGTCACCCAGGATGCGTTTTTACGCGCGCACCGCGGACTCGAGAGCTTCCGTGGGGACGCCTCCTTCAGCACCTGGCTCTTTCAGATCGCGACCAACCTGGCGCACAACCGCTACTGGTACTGGTGGCGCCGCAAACGCGATGTGTCATTGAGTCTCGACCAGAACCTGGCCGAGGACAGCGACTCGTCGCTTATCGATATCCTTCCCGCCGAAGGGGAGGATCCGGGTGAGGAGTCGGTGACCAACGAACTGGCCCGGAGCGTGGCCGAATGTCTCCCTCAACTGAGCCGCAAGCATTACGAGATTCTTGACTTGCGAATCAATCGAAATTTTTCTTATGAGGAAATCGCACAAAAGCTGAGCATCAGTGTCGGAACCGTCAAGAGCCGGATCGCGAGGGCGCGTGAAAGCTTGAAAGACAAAATCGGCAGTGATTTCCATGAGGGAAGATAAGTTTAGAAAACTGGTTCATTCATACTTGGACAGCGAGGCTACTCCGAAGGAGATTGCGGCGCTCCGCGCGGAGATCGTTCGAAATCCGCGTCGCCGTGAGTGCTTTCGCTCCCATCTGCAACTGCACCGGGCAACGCGCAAAGCGTTCTTTCGGTTGGCGGCCGAGCAAGGTGAACGGGGTGTCGCGGAGGCGCCCGAACCTCGTTCCCGGAGCCGCGCGCCGCGTCGTCGCATCCCCACCGTCTCGATCGCGGCTTCGGCGGCGGCGGCCTGCATCGCGGTTGCGCTTCTCGTGATTCCACAGCGCGAGGCGCCGGAGGGGGTTTCGCAATCAGGCGGCCAACCCGAGATGCCGGTTTCCAGCGAGACGGAGGTCGCACGTGAAGGGGGCGGTGCCCAGCGGGCTACGGCAGCGCGACCGCAGGCGGATTCCGAAAGCACCGCGCGCAGTGGAGGAAGTTTTCATATGATCGCGTACCCGGCGGCGGGGGACGCCGTTGGGTCCGAAACCCGCGAATTCGGGGCTGTCGGAGGAGCCGAGTTCCGGGAGGAGCGTGATTCCCGCGCGTGGGATGAGGTCTACACGTTGATGCGCCAGCCGATCGGGCTCCGGATGCAGCGTGTGTCGGAGGGTGACCATGCATCCCAAGACGACGGCGCCTTCGCCATTCCGTTGGATCGCAGTAGCCTCTGGGGGCAATCGGTCGATTCTCAGACAAACGGAGGAGTGCAACCGGCCGGGTTCAACACCAACCCCGGGCGGTAACCGGGTCCTCAGCCTTTCCCGGAGAGAGCCCGCCGGATGATTTCCTCCACGCCGGCATCGGATCCGGCGGCCTCGCAGGCTTTGCGCACCGCGCGATCCGCGTCCGCAGCCTTGTATCCGAGCGTGAGCAGCGCCGTTACGGCATCGCTGTGCCGGCTCGTTCCGGATGGCATCGCACCGCCGCTCGCGCTCCCGGTGCTTCCCTCGGGGAGGATCCCCGCGAGGCCGGTATGGTCTTTGAGTTCCATGATCAGACGCGCCGCGGTCTTCTTGCCGATCCCGGGACACTGGGCAAGGAGGGAGGCGTCGCCCTGGGCGATCGCTTGCTGAAGCACCGGGACAGAGAGCTTGCTCAGAATGCTGAGAGCGATGCGGGGGCCGATCCCGGTGACCTTCTCCACGAGAAGGAGAAAGAAATCCCGCTCCTGGCGTGTGGCGAATCCGTAGAGCGTGTGGGCGTCTTCCCGGTAGATGGCGGCCGTATGGAGGAAGACCTCGGAACCGGGGGCGGGGAGCTTCTCCGCCGTGGTCACAGGGATGTACACCAGGTAACCGATCCCGGCCGATTCGATGACGGCGCTCAGCGGCGCAGCCTCGCGCAGGGTTCCTCGCAATGACACAATCATTCCTGCGGTCTCCGGAGGCCGAGTACGTCGCGCATGTCGAACAATCCCGGCTCGCGCCCACACACCCAGCGGGCGGCACGCAGAGCCCCCCGGGCAAAGATGGCGCGGTCAGATGCCTTGTGGGTCAATTCCAGGCGCTCACCGGAGCCGAAGAAGAAGACCGTGTGCTCGCCGACGACATCGCCGCCGCGGACGGCATGGACTCCGATCTCCTCCCCTGCACGGGCGCCTGTGGTACCATGCCGGCCATGCCGAATCGCCTCCGCCGGCAGGTCGCGAACCGCCCCGATCGCGTCAAGCAGGTTGATGGCGGTCCCGCTTGGAGCATCCACCTTGTGACGGTGGTGCAGCTCGAGCAGTTCGGTTTCAAACGCGGGACCGAGTACCTGTGCCGCGGTCTCGGTCAGGTGAAGAAGCACATTGACCCCGACCGAGTAATTGCCGGCCCAGACCAGCGGGATCGACCGGCGGAATTCCCGAATCGCCGCGATCGCGTCGGCGCTGTGTCCGGTCGTTCCGATGACGCACGGGATCCCGGCGGTCGCCGCGAGGCGCACGATCGGGAGCGTCGCGGTGTGCACGCTGAAATCGACCACGACGTCCGCCTGCCCGAGGTCGTGCGGCAAATCGTCCCCCGCATCGACCGCCGCGGCGATCGTGCAGTCACAATCGGCTGCGACCGAGCGGATGGCTGCACCCATTCGCCCGAGCGAGCCGTTGAGGAAAATGCGCAGGCTCATGTCAGATCAATCCCAGGGCCTTCAGGTTGGCGTCGATACGCTGTTTGCCCGAATCATCGAGTTCGCACATCGGCAAACGCAGCTCGGAGGATGGAATGATCTCCATCCGGGCGGCCGCGTATTTTACCGGTACAGGGTTGCTGGCGACCGCTAGGAAATCGCGGAAGAGCGGAAAAAGCCGCTGGTGCATGCCCCGCGCGGCGTCGAAATCGTTGCGCAGCGCCGCATCCACCATCGCCACGGTCTCCTTCGGGAGGATGTTCGAAATGACGCTGACAACCCCGGAGGCACCGACCGCGATAAACGGAAGGGTCAGGGCATCGTCCCCGCTGAGCACGGTTATGGAAGCCGGCGCCTCGTGGAGAATGCGGACCACCTGATCGCAGTCGCCTCCGGCCTCCTTGATGGTGTTCACGTTCGGGTACTCCCCGGCAAGCCGCCGCACCGTCTCGGCCGCAATCCCGACGGCAGTACGGCCCGGGACGTTGTAGAGCACGATCGGCTTTTCAGTGGATTCGGCGATCCGGGCATAGTGTCGGTACAGCCCCTCCTGGCTCGGCTTGTTGTAGTAGGGAGCGACCTGGAGGAATGCGTCCGCCCCCGCAAGCTCGGACTGTTTGGTCAAATGAAGGGCTTCGGACGTGGAGTTCGCGCCCGATCCGGCGATCACCGGCACGCGGCCCTTCGCCGCGTCCACAACGCACGCGATCACCGCGATGTGCTCCTCGAAATCGAGGGTGGGGGACTCACCCGTAGTCCCGGCCGGAACGAGTCCGGCAACCCCGTTTTCGATTTGAAAGTCAACCAGCTTGCGCAGGCTGTCGAAGTCGATCCGCCCATCCCGCATCGGGGTCAGGAGGGCGGTGTAGGTTCCGCTGAATTGAGCTGTTGTCGTCATGAGTATCGAATTCAGGATTGCATCTGAAACGGGTGAACCTTACTTTGCAAATGAAGAATTGCCAACAGTCTGTCGTCCGGGCAATCCAACGAAAACGCGGGCCTCCGCACAACCTGCCTGTATCAAATGAACGAGAGCGTCGAGATCTTTAACAACCTGCTGCAGTTGGCCGTCGAGAACGGGGCAAGCGATATCCATGTTAAGACCGACAAGCCCGCATTGCTGCGTTTGAACGGCCGACTCGAGGCGGTCGATATGGACGCGCTCAACATTGACCAGGTCTCGGCCTTCGTCGATGAAACCTGTCCGGAGGGCTTCCTCGATCGCTGGCACGCCGACAAACAGGTTGACTACGCCTATAGCCTGGAGGAGGTCGGTCGGTTCCGGGTCAATGCATTCTTCCAGCGTCAAAGCGTCAGTGTGGTCTTCCGGCACGTGAAGGATCGTCCCCCCTCATTCGAGGACCTCAATCACGAACCGGAGGCTTTTCGCAAGTTCTGTCAGAGCAAAGATGGCATCCTCCTCGTCTGCGGCGCCACCGGTTCGGGCAAGAGCTCCACGCTCGCCGCGATGTTGAACTACATCAACCACAACTTCGACAAGCACATCGTCACGCTCGAGGATCCGATCGAGTTCACCTATTCCGATGTGAAAAGCGTGTTCAATCAGCGCGAGGTCGGGATCGACTCCCCGACGTTTCAGATGGGGATGAAGGCGGTGCTCCGCCAGGATCCCGATATCATCCTCATCGGGGAGATGCGCGACGCCGACACCTTCAATACCGCCCTGACGGCGGTGGAGACCGGGCACTTCGTGCTGGGTACCCTGCACTCCTCCAACGCACAACAAGCTATTCAGCGACTCTTCGAGTTCTATACGCCGGAGGAAGCACAGAGCATGCGCCGGCAGATCGCCTCCGCACTCAAAGGAACCATCACTCAGAAACTCATTCCCGATCTGGAAGGGACCGGGCGGATGCCGGCTGTGGAGATCTTTATGGTGGACTCCCTCGGCCGCAAGATCATCGAAGAGGGGGAATTTGAGAAGATTCCGTCGGTGATCGAAGCGGGCCAGGAGAGCGGGTCGAGGTCGTTCAACCAGGACCTCTACCGCCTCATCAAGGCCGGCAAGATAAGCAAACAGGACGGGCTGGCATTCTCGCCGAATCCCAAGGCCCTCGAGATGAACCTCAAGGGTATCTTCCTCAGCTCCGGCGGGATCGTGAACTAGCCGTTGCGCACGCGCTGGTGCGCTGAACGGCAGAGCTGCGGCCTCCGGCTCGGAGAGAGCCGCAGAGCTGCGGAGGACGGAGGACAGAAGAGTCGGACAGTCGGATCCCGATTCGCTTCGCTCGGTGGGGGGACGGCGGAGCGAGTGAAAGCGAAAGGGAGTGGCTGTCTCCGTCGTAATCCTAATCGTAATCGTAATCCCTGAAACAAAAAGCTGAGATTCTGAACGCCCGAACCCCTGAACGCCCGAACCCCTGAACTCCCGTCCCCCGGCTCCCGGTTCCCGTTCCCCGTCCTCTCTCCGAGCCGGAGGGTAGGTCTCGCCTGGTCATTTCGACCCTCCAAGCGGTCAATACGCATGCAATTTCAGATCTCCTGACACGCTCTCCTGATTGTCGCGTGTTATCAATGATTTAGGGATTCCGGGGCGGACATGGGGTGCGAACCCAAACCTGTCCGGTTTTTTGGGCGGCGAAACCGGCCTTC
>SLNJ01000022.1 GCA_007133065.1 Opitutales bacterium | reverse complement strand
TGTCGCGGTGCTCGCGTTCAACTTTGTCGGGGACGGACTGCGCGACGCTGCGGACCCGTATTCGTCGAGGTAGGCGGATTCGTGCAAAGCGCTGTCGCGTCCTCCTCGAAGAGGTTGACAGTTTGGAAGAATACATCCGGAGAAAAAAAGCGATCGCGTGAGATTCGTGCTGCCGCAAGCCGCACCCCCCGCCTCACTGAAACCGAAGAACGGGCACCCGTCCGCCTGAAACGGTTGTCCTCAGCGCGGCCGCTGAGTCATCCACATCGCCTGTAGTTCCTGGCCATCACGAGGGTGGAGTTTGGAGTCAGATACGGCGAAGCCGCCCGCAACAGCGCGCTCGCGCGCCCCCCGCAACTCACATGGCATATCACGGCAAGCGGAGTATTTGCTCCCGGACCATCCGCAACAGGTCGGTGGTGCGTTCTTCGGCCATCCGCTCCAGGAAGACCTTGCGGTCGAGCTCGCGAACGAGCCGGAGGGTTCCTTCGGTAACTTCCACGTGCCGCCGGAATGCTTCTTCGATATCGAGCGTACGGGGCGACATGTCGGAGGTGAGGAAGTCGTTGTATCCTTTTTCGAGAGCGTAGAAGAGGAACTCGGCGTAGTGGAGAAAGTGTTCGGATGATCCGATCAGGTCCCAGTCGAACTTGCGGTTGTTGTCGTTGACGTGGATATAGTAGGGGAATCCGGAGTCTGCGGCGAGGCAGAGGGATTGCGCGGGATTCTCGCCGGCGTAGAGGGCGTGGCCAACGTCGAGCGTCACCCCGAGCGCCGGGTTCCCGATCTCGCGGCAGAGCAGGAGGGTCTTCGCCATGGTATCCACGTGGCATTGCACGCGGGTCTCGGAGGGTTTATACTCGATGAGCAGCGGAATCTCAGGACGGTACTCGGCGGCTTCGGCGAAGGTGTCGCGGAGGTTCGCCCAGGCGCAGGAGTAGTCGACGGTGAAAAGGTAATCGAATCCGTCGGAGAGCGGGCAGCAAGTAACCCGCGGCGCGTCGAGCCGGTCTGCGTCGTCCTTCGCTCTCTTAATGAAGTCGATAACGCGTCTTCTAATTTCCGGTACACTCCGTGAGGCGGCGCCGGCGACGAATTCCGGTTCAGCTTTGATATTGACGTTGACGGCGGCGATATCAAGGGAGCGCTGCCGGAGTTCATCGGCGAGTTGATCGCAGGAGTCGATATCGTATGGCGAGACGATCTCAACCCCGCTTACGCCGGGAATGCGTGCGGCCAGGTCGAGCTTCTCCTCGATCGATCGATCGGTGTGATAATGTGAAAAGCGGTCCCTGGTCTGACCGAGGAACCCGAGTATGACGGCTTGTTTCATAACGCTTCGGAGGTTGTTGTGGGCCTGAGGAAGTTGATGGCAAGGGTGGACGATCGTTGTGGCGGTCGTGGAATGGTGCTTCGGGCGAGCCCCGGGCGTGCTGAATCAGGCCGGCTTGCGCCGGCATTGAAAGAGGTTGCGGGCGTCATCAGGGGTGGCGATCTCGAATCCGAGGCTCCTAAGGGTGCCGGCGAGAGCGCGGACCAGGTCGGCGTTGGTGTCAGTTGCGTGACCGGGCCGGATCCACATGCTGTCCTCGAAACCGACCCGCACCATCGCGGCCCCGTGGATCGTCGCCGCTACGAGCAGACGCTGATCCGGCATCCCGTGGTGGAGTAGACCCCATGGGGATTTCGGCGGCAAGAGCGGCAGGATGGCGGCAAGGCTGCGCGCCGAACCGGGTAGGGGACCGTCGAATCCCATGCAGATATTGACCACCGGCCGGTCGTCGAGGAGGCCTTCAGCCTGCAGTTTGGCGATGGTTTCAAGCATGCCGGTGTCGAAGACCTCGCACTCGGGAGACACCCCGTGTTCCCGCATCGATTGCGCGTACAAGCGGACCTCGGGCAGCGGGTTCAGGTAGACCGTGTTGCCGAGATTCGCGGATCCGAGGTTGAGAGTCGCGGTCTCAATCGCATCGCACTCGAGTGCGATGCAGCGGTCTTTGAACGGTGCGTCGGGATGCCCGCCGGTCGACCCCTGAATGACGATGTCGCACGCAGATTGGATCTGCGCCACCGTCTCCTCGAATACCGACAGATCGGGCGCCTGCTCCCCGGACCGATTGCGGGCATGCAGATGGACCATTGAAGCGCCTGCGGCATGACACGCCGCGACGTCGCGAACGATCTCCTCCGGGGAACGGGGATTCGAGACGCCGGGGAGCTCGAAATCCCCGACCGGTGCGACGGATATCACGATCTTCATACGGATAATCCAAGCGTTTCAGGCGAGGTTAGACAGCTGAATTGTGGAGAGCAAATCGGATCTCCTCGACTGTCGGAAGTGTGGGGGGCGCCATGCGCCGGACCGCGGGATCGGTGAATCCGTCCTCGGCGTCGCGCACACAGGTCGCGATACTAAGGAAGACCGCTCCCTGGTCGCCGGCGCGGAACCAGTGGGGCGGTCCAGCTGGAAGAATAATCTGCTCGCCGCGAGCGAGAATAGTCTCCCGGCGGCACCGGTATACGGATTCCTTCCCTTGCGGGATGCGTATCGAGTCGGAATCGCAGTCTCCCGGCGTGTATACATAGAGATGCCCCCAGAGAACCCGGAGGACTTCCTCCTTGCCCGGATCCTCTCCGCTCGGCGGATGCCAGTGCTCCGGCTCGGTCTGCATCGGAAATTGGACCAGGAGCTTCATAGAAATGCGATCCGTTGCAAAGAGCGTGATGATCTGTACGCCCTCGACCAAGAGGTTGCCCATCCCGAAGTCGGCGGCTTCCATCCGTTCGAGCTCCTGAGATTGCATTGGAAACCCCGAGCGGGCCACCAGGTCGGCGACCTTGCTCTGAAGCAACGATTGTGCATCCGGCTCCGCCATGGCAATTACTTCACTGTGCGCTCTCCCAACGGTCAAGCATAATGCCGGGAACGGAGCCGCGGGAGACGGGGACAGGGAAAAGCGCGACAAAGCCGAACTGCAAATCAAGCCGGGCGCCGGAGCGGCCGAACGGATTCTCTCCACACGCTTCCGGCAACCAACAACGGCGGCACAGTCCCCAACGCAACTTGCGCGAAGCGCGTCCGCAACTCTCCTTTCAGCCTTCGGCGTCTTTCGTCGTTGTCCTTGATTTTGAACTACGGAATAGACCGAGGAAGGTGGAATGTTCAAGGGATGGCGCTGCGCCGGGTACAGATACACTCACGCGAAACATGAATCCGCCACGTCATCCAGATTCTCGAAGACCTTGCGAACGGCGTCGGCCACGGCGTCGATCTGGGGTTCGCGGTTCGGGGGACGGTGGAGATTGATTCCCCAAAGGCAGGTGTCGATGCAATCCTGGGCGACCGGCCATTGGTCCAGTTCGTAGCTGATCTCAGGTCGGGCGAAGTGGGTCCACGGCGCACCCTTTCCAAAGGCGTTCTTGGCCTGGAAGACTCCGTGGGCGGGAAGCAGCCAGTTGGCTCGGGAAAAAGCTGTGCCCTCGGCCTTGAGCGCGGCGGCGATCTGATTTGTGAGGGCGGAAAGCGGAATGCTCCGGCTGCTCGCGTATGCTGGGTCGACGCGGAGGACGTAAGCGTACCCATTGGTGGGAGACTCCGCCGCAGAGTAGGGACGCACAAGGTGCGGGGTCCCCTCCAATCGGGTGTGGAGTCGGTGCCAGTTTTCGATCGCCCAGGCATTGGTGGAATCGAGTTTGCGCAGACCGGAGAGGGCATAGGCGGCGGGAAGGTTGGCATGGCCGTACTTGTACCCGAGACCGTACTGGTTGTACTCGCGTCCGGCGTCCGCGGGGCGCATGTCCCCGAAGCTCATCACCGCCTTGGCACGTTCTAGAATGCCATCGTCGTCGGTCACAAACACGCCGCCCTCACCACCGCAGAGGTTCTTGTTCTGGTTGAAGCTGAAGGCACCGCAATCTCCGATCGTACCGACTTTCCGTCCCTTATAGAGCGCCCCGTGCGCCTGGCAGGCATCCTCTATCACCGCGAGACCGTGCTTGTGGGCGATCGCCATGATCGCGTCCATGTCGCACGCCACACCCCAGTAGTGGACCACCATGATCGCCTTTGTGCGCTCTGAGATCGCCGCCTCAATCCTGGTCGGATCGAGGTTCATGGTCTCCCAGTCGACGTCCACAAACACCGGGATCCCCATATGGTGCAGGATGCACGTCGCGGTCGTCGTCCAGCTCAGCGCGGTGGTGATGACCTCGTCTCCGGCGCCTACCCCGCAGCCGGCGACGCACATGTGGAGCGCGGCGCCGCCGTAGCAGGTCGCGATAACGTGACGGTTGCCATTCCACGCGCCGAACTCCCGCTCGAGCATGCGAACATGGGGGCCGCCGCCCGAGTGGTTTCCCGAGCGTAACGCCTCGAGTACGAGTTGCTCATCCTGGGCGTCGACCGGCGGCCAGCGTTGAAATTCGAGGTCTGTCGGCACGGCCGGCGTACCGCCCCGGATGGCGAGATTTTGGCTCATTGTCATATGGGCATGGATTATACTGCTGTAATCGCTAAAATGGGATCGACGTTTCTGCTCAATTGCTGGAATATTCTGTCATGATTCTCGGAGCCGGACGGCAGCGCTATGGTCCGGAACACCGCTTCACGCGAGCAGGTGATCTCCCGCACTGGACCTTGGAACTGACCTCCAGCGGTACCATGCTCCGGCGCTTCGGCGGGGAATCCCGGTTCGAAGTCCAACCAAACGACACGCTGCTGCTGACCCCTCCGGAAACCCCGTACGCGTTGCGAGGCGCATCCGCCGGCGACGAGATCTGGGTGATTTTCCAGCCGCGGCCGGAGCTGATCCCGTGTCTGGAGTGGCCGCGCGGGCTCCATGGGATTCGGATCTTACCGGTCAGCCGGAACGCGGCAGGACGGCGGCTGGTTCGGGCATTCGACGAGGTTCACTCCCATCTCGAGAGCCGGCATCCGCGCCGCGATCTGTTGGCGGAGAATGCCCTCGAGCGACTCATCCTTCTGGCGGATACGAGCGCCGCCGATGCCGATGCGTCGTCGGACTCGCGGATCCAACGGGCCCTGGATATCCTGCATGAGTCCTTCCAACGGCCGATCACGGTTCCCGTCCTCGCCTCGGAGGTCGGGCTTTCACCTTCGCGTTTCGCTCATCTGTTTCGAGCTGAAACCGGCCGGTCGCCGATGGATTACCTTGAGGCCATGCGCATGGAACAGGCCCGGCTGCTGCTCCTGCGGACCGATCTGAGCGTCCAGGAGATTGCGACGCGAGTTGGGTATGAGGATGCGTACTATTTCAGCACCCGCTTTCGCAGGCGCACCGGATGCCCGCCCACGACCTGGCGCAAAGCGCCGGGGAATGTGGAGGGCAGGGGATTCACCTTCGCAAAGCCTGCGGAGTGACATGCAGCGGGCGAGAGCTGCAGAGCTGAGGAGGGCGGAGCGCCGGAGCTGCAGGGGACAGGACGCCAAATGCGCCCAAAAACGGAAGTGTAGAAGACGGATGTTCGGTTTCGCGTATGCGTGCGAAGCCTCAGTCCTCACGTCCGGCGTCTTCGTTCAGATCGGCATGGATCGCTTCGGCGGCGCGTTTGCCCGCGCCCGCGGCGAGGATGACGGTGGCGGCGCCGGTTACGGCGTCGCCGCCTGCGTAGACGCGGCGACGGGTGGTGCGGCCGGAGGTCTCCTCGGCGACGAAGCATCCCTTGGGCGTGGTCTCGAGTCCCGCCGCCGATTTAACGAGGAGCGGATTGGGCGTGGTTCCGACGGCCAGGACAACGTTGTCCATCGGGAGAACGAACTCCGAATCCGGAATCGGAATGGGGCGTGCCCGGCCTGATTCATCCGGTTCACCGAGTTCCATGCGCACGCACTTGAGACCGGTGACCCAGCCCTCGTCGTCCCCGAGGATTTCGATCGGATTCGTGAGCCAGTGGAACTGGACCCCCTCCTCAATGGCGTGGTGGTGTTCCTCGATGCGCGCGGTCATTTCCTTTTCGCTGCGCCGGTAGACGATGTGGCCTTCCTCGGCGCCCATGCGCAGGGAGGAGCGAACGGCGTCCATTGCGGTATTTCCGGCACCGATGACCGCCACGCGTTTGCCGAGGTGGAGAGGGGTGTCGGATTCCGGGAAGGCGTAGGCCCGCATCAGGTTGATGCGGGTGAGGAATTCATTGGCGGAAAGCACCCCGTTGAGATTCTCTCCGGGGATGCCGAGGAATTGCGGGAGCCCGGCGCCGGATCCGATAAACACAGCGGAAAATCCAAACTCGTCGAAGAGTTGATCGAGGGTGAGGGTTTTGCCGATAATCACGTTGCAGACGATCTCGACTCCGCTGCGCTTGAGCATGTCGATCTCCCAGTCGAGGATGTCCTTTGGAAGTCGGAACTCGGGGATGCCGTATCGCAGGACTCCGCCCGGTGCGTGGAGTCCTTCGTAGACCGTGACGGAATATCCGAGCCGTGCGAGTTCGCCGGCGCAGACCAGGCCCGCGGGTCCGGCGCCGATGACCGCAACTTTCTCCTTGCGCGCGGGACGTGCCGGTTTGTCGGTCGATTCACCGGAAATCTGTTCGACGGGTTGGTCACGCTCCCAGTCGGCGACGAACCGTTCGAGGGCGCCGATGGCGACCGGTCTGAACCGGTTGGTCATGTGGCAGAGCATCTCGCACTGCACCTCCTGCGGGCAGACGCGTCCACAGATGGCCGGAAGCGGATTGGCCGTGCGGAGCAGGCGCGCGGCTTCGGGCATGTTGTGTGCGGCGATGGCGTGGATGAAATCGGGGATCGGAATGTTGACCGGACACCCTTCGATACACACCGGATCCTGACAGCGGAGGCATCGCTCCGCTTCGAATGCGGCATGGTCGAGGCGGTAGCCCTCGTTGACCTCGAAAAAATCCCGGACGCGGTCCAACGGCGTACGCTCCGGCATCGGTGTCTTTTCACTTCGCTTAAGAGGCATGTATGACTCCTTCCGTCTCCAATCGTTTGCAGGCAGTTTCCTGTTCGCGTAAATATGTTTTCGTCCGGCGTATGGCTTCGTCGAAATCGACCTGGTGGGCGTCGAAGCAGGGACCGTCCACGCAGGCGAATTTCACGGTGTCTCCGACCGTAACCCGGCAACCGCCGCACATTCCGGTACCGTCGACCATAATCGGATCCATCGAGACCAGCGTGGGGATTTCGGACTCGCGCGTGGTCTCGGCGACCGCGCGCATCATCGGCATCGGGCCGATCGCCACGATATAATCGGGCCGACCCGGTGGGTCGCCGTCGATCATCTGCTTGAGTCGTTCGGTGACGAACCCTTTGAATCCGGTTGATCCGTCGTCGGTGCAGATTTCCAGATTGCGCGAGGCGATGCGGAGCTCGTCGACGAGCAGAAGGAGATCCTTGTTTCGTGCTCCGACGATCGTGGTGGTGCGGTCTCCACGCAGGGTGGCCGAGCGCATGAAGCAAAGCAATGCCGCAGCGCCGAAGCCGCCACCGACGCCGACGATGTGTCCTCCTTCGGGAATGTCGATTGGGTTTCCGAGAGGCCCGACGAGATCCAGGATGTACTCCCCTTCCTCAAGCGCGCCGAGCCGCCGGGTGGTCGCGCCGACCTCCTGGACCACGATGGTGATTGTGCCGGTTTCGGAGTCGTAATCCGCGATGGTGAGCGGGATTCGTTCCCCGGCCTCGTGCACGCGCAGGATGATGAACTGGCCCGGCCGCGCAGCGCGCGCAATGAGCTCGGCTTTGATCCGAAAGAGCTTCGTGATCGGGGTTAGGGTGTGTTTTTCAAGAATCTCGTACATACAGGTTGTTAGAGGTCGGGATGATTGTGCATTGCCTTGAGCCGTCGCCAGCGCCGGTCGGCCTCAGCTTCGATGGCCGCCAGATAGGATGCGTTCTTTTCGGAGAGCAGATGACGCGTCTTGCCCATGAGCTTGATCCAGTCCGCCACCGGAATGCGTGTGCGGAGGGCGTCCGGGTCGTAACTGATTACCGTCTTCCCGTGTTCGATCTCGTAGAGCGGGAAGAAGCAGGAATCCATGGCCGCCTGAAGCACGGGCTGGGCCGCGTCGTCCTCGGTTCTCCAGTTCAGCGGGCAGAAGGAGAGCACCTTGCCGTAGACGAGTCCTTCACGACGCGCGTACCATTGCGCCTTGGCGGCTTTGCGCATCAAGTCTTCGGCGTAGCCTTCGTTGGCAGTAAAGACGTAGGGAATGCCCGTGGCGGCGAACATCTGCGGGGTGTCCTTGTGATGGAACCCCTTTCCGGAGAGAACACTGCCCACTTCGCTCGTCGAGGTGCGGTGTCCAAGAGGAGTGGAGTAGGAGAGCTGCGCTCCGGTGTTCATGTACCCCTGGTTATCATACTCGAGGATGATCATCCGGTGATTGCGGTGTGCCGCGCCGAGGGCCGCCCCCATCCCGATGTCCATTCCACCGTCGCCGCTGACCATGAGAAATGTCGGATCGTCCGAACCGGGAAGCTCCCCGCGCCGGACGCGTTCGTGGTACATCTCAACCAACCCGGAGAGTGTCGCGCCCCCGTTTTGAAACAGGTTGTGGATGTAGGTGATCCGGTGGGCGCTGTACGGAAATCCGGTGGTGACCACCATCGCACAGCCTGTCTGGAAGAGCACGACAACGTCGCCTTCCAACACCCGGTAGATCTGATGCAGCACCGGTAGAATACCGCAGCCCGGACAAGCTCCGTGTCCCGGGGCCATCCGGTTCGGCACGGCGGTTGTGGCCCAGATCGGCTGAAGCTCCACATCGAGTCGTCCCGTTTCCGGATCCTCCCGGACCGTTGCCATCCCGCGGCTGACCTCTTCGCTGCGCAACGGCGGGAGGCCGGGCGGCGGCTCGCGGTCCGGCCGGCCGGGGACTGCACCGTGATATGCGAAGGCGGTGCGAAAGGCGCCTTCTCCGGCAGCGGTCAAGGCCTCCTCGAAGAAGTGCTGCGCGTCCGACGCGTAGAAATCCTTGCCTCCGAGCCCGTAAATACGGGTTGCAATCCGCGTTGTATTGTCTGGATCCGCCTGCACGGCCGCGCGCATTTCCAGGGAGAGCGGTCCACCCTCGGCGCCGAAGCAGTCGGCGCGTTCGCCGACGATGGCGGCGCGCACATCGGTCAGGGCCTCCCGGAGTTCATCACCCGGGAACGGACGCAGGACATTCGGCGAGATCACTCCGACCTTGAGACCCTCTTCGCGAAGGTTGTCGGCGGTTTCCTTGGCGGTTTCGGCCGCGGAGTTGAGCAGCGCCACCGCCACCTCCGCATCCTCCATCCGGTGGCAATCGACGACCGGGTAGTGGCGGCCGCTCAAGGCGCCGAATTCGCGGAAGACCTCCGGGATGACGCTCCGCGCCTCCTCCATCGCGTGGGAGAGCTGCACCTTGTTGTTGATCAGGTCGGGATCGTTCATATACGGCCCGAACGTGACCGGCCGTTCTGGATCGAGGGCGCTGTGAGGCGTGATCGGTTCGCCCAGGAAATCGCGCACCGCTGCGCGATCCTTGAAAATTTGAACCCTGCGTTTCTGGTGGCTCGTGAAAAACCCGTCGTAGGCGACCATCACCGGAAGGCGGACTTTCGAATGCTCACCGATCTTCACGGCCATGAAGTTCATATCGTACACCGCCTGGGCATCCCGGGCGAGCAGAACGATCCAGCCGACGTTGATCGCGTAGCTCAGGTCGGTGTGGTCTCCGCGGATGTTCAGCGGTCCGGAGATTGCCCGCGTGGCGAGATTCATCACCATGGGCGCGCGGGTTCCGGACTGGACGGGTAGCTGCTCGAGGGCGTAGAGCAGGCCCTGCGCTGATGTGACGTTCAGGACACGTCCACCGCCGAGCGCCGCCCCGTAACAGATACCCGCGGCGCCGTGTTCACCGTCCGCCGGGATCATCACGATGTCGTGTTCGCCGTTCGCCTTCATCTGGGCGAGGTTTTCAGCGACTTCGGTGGACGGGGTGATCGGGTAGTACCCCATGACATGGAACCCGATATCCCGCGCGGCGAGCGCCGCCGCTTCGTTTCCGCTCCGAAAATCGAGAACCTGATCCGCGGTTGATTTGGCGTCAACGACGCCCGTGTCCGAGGTGGTCCTTCCGTTGGTTGAAACAGTACTCATAAAGTGATCTCCTAAGCGATGATTTCGGGGAAGAGGGGAACCCGGAGCGCGTCGGCCATCCCGGATTTTTCTGTCTCCCGGGTAAGCGCCCCCGTCGGGCATGATTCGATACACCGCATGCAGCCCTTGCAGTAACGGTAATCAATGCCCATGAGCCGGGTCTCCGTCGGAACTCCCGTGTCGCGATCGGCTTTCCAGACGAAACAGTAATCGGGACAGACCAGGTCGCACAGGGCGCAGTGGATGCAGCGCTCCTCGTCGAACACCGGGATCCATCCCATGCGCGCGGTCGAAAGGTCGTTCCAGGCGCTGTTTCCGGGGCGTGGGAGAACTCCGCCGATCGGCGCCGTCTCGTATCCCCAGAGTGGTTCAAAGCGAGTTGAAGGGATGCTTTCCTCTCCACCTCCGTCAATCGAGACAAGTTCCAGCTCAGCCGCTCCGCGCCGAAAGGCCTTTTCATTCGACTGCACTGCGGCCGGGTGTTTCTTCTCAAATTCTTTCCCGAGATAATCGAGTACCACCTCGGTTTCCAGGAAAGGAAAGAGCGCGCACAGAGCGCCAAGCAATACTGCGTTGGGGCGCGAGCGTTCGTCCCCGGCGATTTGCAGCGCGTCAACCCGCGCCACCCGCACGGTTGCCGGCAACCCGGCGATCGCCGGCGGAACCGGCTCGCCAGGCGGCGACGTGTAAATAATCGTGCCATCCGGTTTCAACCCGGCGAACGCGACCGGTGACTTGAGCAACGCCTTGTGGAAGACGACGATCGCGTCCGGCGTTTCAACCGGCGCGCTCGTGCGAACCGGCAGCTCACTGGGCCCCACCCGTACGAATGAGCGTACCACGGACCCTTTCTTTTCCGAACCGTAGGATGAAAAATGCGCTCCATTCATTCTCAGTCCGAGCACTGCGGAGGTCGCCAGAATCTGGCCGGCCGCATGGGCGCCGAGCCCGCCGATCGATTCAAAACGGATCTCGAAGAATCGATCCGGGACGTAGCCGTCCTCGCGTGGATTTCCAGTTCCGTTTGCATCGCCTCGCCCGATTTCTCCTTCGGATCCAGCCTGCTTTGATTCGCCTTTCTGCATAATTTTTCCCTGAGTTCGCGCTGATGTTTCCAGTAACTTTGCTAATAGAAGACCTTTCAGTCAACAAAAACTTTTATGAGAAACGCAGATCGCGTTCGCGCTGGTGTGCGCGCTTGGTTTCACGTTGTGCGAATCCTGTTTCGCGCGACGCGTGAGCCGTGTTTCGGGCCTTGCGTGAGCGGGACGGAGGCGGAGGGCCGCAGGCGGTTCGATTGTTTCTCATCGCGCCGTTTTTTGAAGCGCTTCGAGCGTGCTGGGCCCTCCTGTTCGATCATCCGTTCCGGCGTGTGGTCCGACATCACACGAGACGTGCATGGCTTTCATATAAGACACCCTTTCATGACCGGGAGCGGGATCGCAATCGGGTCTCCAAATCGAATCAATAATTTGATGCGCAAATACTTCGATGCCGATCACGATCCGGATGAGAGGGCTTGACCGAGCGCCGTTACCACGAGACGTCAACGGATTGCAGGCGGATCACGGATCATATTCCGAACCGGGGCGAGGGTCCAATAACCGTGTCGACTTCTAACATCCAGTCAGGACGTGACGCTCATGGCTTCCCCCCTCCATCCTTCGTCGCGCTCCGCCTTCCGTCCTCTGACGCCTGGTTCTGTCGCTGTAACTCGGCCAGCAGTTGCGCTTCGCGTATCCGGGCGGCTGCGATGAGTCTCCGACTCCGGCCATGCTGCACCTGCCGTACCAGCTGGAGCTCCAGTTCGAGAATACAGCGCATAGCATTCATTTATCAATTTGTGGTAGTTAACAAAAAGTGAATCGCAAGAATGAAATTGCCCTCCCGGCGATTCCTCATTCAGTTGCGGACCATGTCGCACTTTTCCAATGCTCTTGCCCGACTCACCGAGGGAAAGTCGCTGATCCAGATCTCCCAACAGGCGCAGATTTCACAGCAGATGCTCTCAAGCTATCGGAGCGGAAACCGGGGCATCAAACCAGGGAGTCTCGCCAAGCTCATCCAGGCATTTCCCGAGGAGGAGGCTTTTGCCCTCGTCGCCGCACACCTGCGCGACGAGTGCCCGTCCCAGCTCTACCCGAATCTCGAAATCCGCTTCGACGAGACACCGTGGACCGAGGAGTCCGCTGCGAATTACCCGGCGGATAAAGACCTCGCAACCGCACTCGAGTTCTTCGCCGGCGGCGCCCGGCGGAACCCTGAACTGCGGCAGCTCCTTCTCGACCTCTACAAAGTCCTTAGGTGAGCGGATGTGATGCTGCCGGAGGGCGGCAGTGTTCCGCCTTCTGCCGCCTGTGCTCCGTCTGTGATCTCGGCGTGGTACCCCCCCTGGGACTCGAACCCAGAACCAAAAGATTAAGAGTCTTCTGCTCTACCAATTGAGCTAGAGGGGCCCTTTGTGGAAAGGCGAAAGCATGGAAATTCGCGGCGAGCTGTCAAGCGGCGAACGCCGGCAGAATCTTCTGGTCACCGTCTGGGCGATTTGCTTGGGTTTCACCGGACTATGAAAGGATCGTTGCGCATCGGTCGTGCCTTCGGCATCGGAGTGTACCTGCACTGGACATTTTCGCTGATCATCCTGTGGGTGCTGTTCGTGCACCTGCGGTACGGCGTGGGATGGGGAGGCGCCCTTGAGGGTGTATTTCTGGTGCTTCTGATCTTTGCGTGTGTCGTTCTGCACGAGCTGGGTCACGCCTTGAGCGCAAGGCGGTACGGGATCGGAACCCGGGACATCACGCTGTTGCCGATCGGCGGGGTGGCGCGTCTGGAACGAATGCCGGAGGATCCCCGGGAGGAGTTTGTTGTTGCGATGGCGGGTCCCGCTGTGAACCTTGTTATCGCGGGGATAGGGGCGCTGCTGCTCGTGTTGACGTCGGGGATTCCGGAAGTGGAGGAACTCGCTACAGCGGGCGGGCATCTGCTGTTCAAGCTGACGATGGTGAATGTGTTGCTGTTCATGTTCAACCTGCTTCCGGCGTTCCCGATGGACGGGGGCCGGGTCTTGCGGGCGCTCCTGGGGATGAAGCTGGACTATGTTCGGGCCACGCGCATTGCCGCGGGAGTGGGGCAGGTAATGGCCGTTTTCTTTGCATTCCTCGGTCTCATCATTCCGAATCCGTTTCTGATCCTGATCGCTGTGTTCATATTCCTGGGTGCCGGCGCCGAAGCCGATGCGACGGAGTCGCGCGTTGCCTTGCGGGGACTCCGGGTGCGGGATGCGATGATAACCCGGTTTTTCGCGCTCGATCACGATGACACGCTCGACCGGGCGGTTGCCTTGCTGCTTGCAGGCCCGCAGCAGGATTTCCCGATCCTGCGCGGCGACGACGTGGTCGGTCTCCTCACGCGCAACCAGATCGTGAAGGTGCTCTCGGAGCGCGGGCGCGATGTGCCCGTCGTTGAGGTGATGACGCCGGAGCCCCGGTTCCTCGAGTCCGACGACCGTCTCGAGGCGATTTACGACCGTCTGCGATCGAGCGAGTACTCATCAATCCCGGTCCTCGAAGACGGCCGACTTGCCGGCATCCTGACCTTGGAGAACATCGGTGAGATGGTCATGGTCCGTTCGGCGCTGCGCAAGCACGGGGATCCGGTGGATTCGCTGCGGACGTAACCGGCACGCGGAACTCGACGAGTACGGGGCGGTGGTCGGAGAGGTAGACCGACGCGACGTCGCAGCGGATCACGTGGCATGTCGGCGGGAGCAGCACGAAGTCGATGCCCCGGCTTGGCAGGGGGGAGGGGAACGTGCGCTGATTCACGGGGAGGAGCTGGTAGTTCGCGTTTTGGGTCAGGTAGTCGAACAGCTTCCGGAGCGCATCGCTGCTTCGGCGCACGCCGGCGTTGAAGTCGCCGCAGATCAGGGGGGGGATGCCCGGGCCGGCCTGTTCGTTCGACACTTGTTCGAGAAACTCGATCAACTGATCCACCTGGAGGATCCGGCGTTTACGAGAGCGGAAGTCGAGGTGCAGGTTGACGACGCCGAGCGATAGGGCCCCGGTTTCGACCTCGGCGAAGAGGAACCCTTTCCCGCCGAGGGAGCAGGCGTGGAAGCGTTGGCTGTTCCAATTTCTGACGGGGTAGCGCGAGAGCAATCCGTTGCCGTAGTTAAGTGGGCGGGGTCCGGGACGCTGATTGGTGAGACCCATCACCGCATGGTTCAGGGCTGTCTGGTCGCGCAGGGTCTCGAGCATGTTGATGCGCCGGTTCCAGTGCGAATCCTCGTCAACCTCCTGGAGCGCGGCGATGTCGATATGCTGTCGATCGAGAAAACGCGCTATCCGGATCAGGTTCTGCTGCAACTGGGCAAAGGATCGCAATCCCTGATATGGTGAGAGTCCGCGTCCGTGCGCGATGTTAAAGGTGAGAAGTCGGATGGATTGCGATTGTGCCATGCGCGGGGGGGCGTAAAATCCAACATGACGGATTTCGCGCGATTGTCGAGCAGATGGGCGGTCGTATCCAAGTAAAAATTCGCGGTTCTTTGACTTGCAAGCTGGCGTAGCGATTCTCCAAGATAGCATCATGGAAAAAACGGCTACCATCCAAATCGGCGATCGCTCGTATGAATATCCGGTCATCGTCGGTACGGAAAACGAGAAGGCGATCGACATCAGGAAGCTTCGTTCTGACTCGGGATATATTTCGTACGATGACGGGTACGCCAACACCGGGTCGTGTACCAGTGACATTACGTATGTTGACGGTGAGAAGGGTATTCTGCGCCACCGCGGATATTCGATCGAGCAGCTTTCGGAGAGCTCCTCGTTCATGGAGATGGTTTGGCTGCTTATCTATGGCGAACTGCCGCGAAAGGCGGATTTCGATGAATTCCGGGAGAAGGTGCGGCGCGGTGCGCACGTTCACGAGGATCTGAAACACCACTATCTCGGGTTTCCACCACGGTCGCATCCGATGGCGATTCTCTCTTCGATGCTGAACGCTTTGGGCTGTTACTATCCCGAAATGGCCACGAACAACCGCGAAACGGACCTGGAGCGTTTCGACGAAGCCGCGGCGGTGCTTGTCTCCAAGGTGCGTACGCTCGCGGCCATGGCATACCGCAACGACCGCGGTCTCCCCTATATCTATCCGCGGAAGGACCTGCGCTATTCCGAGAATTTCCTGCACATGATGTTTTCCGAGCCGTACAACGAGTTTACCGATATTCACGGGCTCGGTCATGCGCTCGATCTGTTCTTCCTGCTCCACGCCGATCACGAACAAAATTGCAGCACCTCGACGGTGCGCATGGTCGCCAGCGGCGGAGCCAACCTCTTCGCCTCGGTCTCCGCCGGGGTCTCCGCGCTGTGGGGACCGCTGCACGGCGGTGCGAACACGGCGGTGATCCAGATGCTGGAGGAGATTCGCGACTCCGGGGATGACGGCACCCGGTTCATCGAGATGGCGAAAAGCGGAAAGTCGCTGATGATGGGATTCGGGCACCGGGTCTACAAGAACTACGATCCCCGGGCAAAGATACTCGGCAATATGACGGATAAAGTGCTCGCCAGCCTTGGGAAAAAGGATCCATTACTCGACATCGCACGCCGTCTTGAGGAGGCCGCGTTGAACGATGATTACTTCATTTCACGCAAGTTGTATCCCAACGTCGATTTCTACAGCGGGATTATTCTGAAGGCGATCGGGATTCCCATGGAGATGTTCACTGTCATGTTCGCGATCGGACGCATGCCGGGTTGGATCGCCAACTGGAAGGAGATCGCGGAGGCACCAAAGGGCAAAATCCATCGCCCCCGTCAGATCTATATGGGTAAATCGGAGCGCGACTACATCCCGATTGAGAATCGGTGAGGTCGGGATCGCGGCCCCGATCGGAATCGAACTAGCGATTTTGAATTCGGCTGGCGTCTTATCAGGACTCGGCATCTCTCCGGAAAAGATCAGCGGTGCCGGGGATGTCCCGTTCGAAGGGACAAGGGCGAAATTGGGAATTCACCCGGGGCGTGAGGCTAATGGTGCTCGGTTAAGCGCGAAATCGGTATCCCTATCGAAATCGAAATCGGTATCGAAGTGCTTGACTAGCAAACGAGTGTTTCGATTTGGAGACCCGATTTCGATTTCGATCCCGATCATGAAAGGATGCCTTAACCGAGCGCCATTCGGGCGTGAGACCTCGATTTTCCATTGGCATTGCACAATTCCCGGAAGTTCGTATTGTGGAGGGTATCAGATATGTCCATTGAAGAGAAGAGAGAGCAGATACTGGAGGAATTGCGCTATATCGACGACCCGTACGAGCGTTTTTCCTATGTGATCGATCGCGGTAAGGAGCATCCGTTGCTGGAAGAGAAGTTCAAGAACGACACCTTCCGGATCGACGGATGTATGTCCCAGTTGTGGGTGGTGCCGGAGTTCCACGATGGTCTGTGTCACTATCGCGCCGATTCGGATTCCTCGATAACAAAAGGGATCGCGGCGTTGCTCTGCGATCTCTACAGCGGGCATTCGCCAGAGGAGGTGTTACGCGTCGATCCCGGGTTCCTGAAGGAGGTGGGCATCACCCAGCATCTGAGTCCAAATCGGCGCAACGGGCTTACGCGGGTCGCCGAACGCATTCAGGGTTTCGCGCGGCTCTATCTAAACAATGCCACCGAAGGCGGGGACGCCCATGAGGAGGCCGCCCGCGCCCGGGCGTGAGCGCTCGAACTCCTGGTTGGAGAAAGAGGAACAGGCTTGAACCGCAGAGCGCCCCCCCTACGGTGTGTTGACTTTCTGAAGATCCCAGGACCCAATTCCAGATTTATTTGATTCATGAGCGAAAAACGACCACCCGGATGTGAGAACTGTGAGAAAAAGTGCACCATTCACCTGACCCAGATCGTGGGGAATCAGGTGGTGAAAGTGGACTTGTGCGAGGAGTGTCCACATGCGCAAAAGCTCCAGGACCCGGACCAGTTCGAGCTTCTGAACCAGATCCTGGATATGCCGCGCGCGGCTCCCGAGGAGGACTCGGGCATCCGCTGCCCGACCTGTGGGATGAGCGAGAGGCAGTTTCAGAAGTACAATCGCTTCGGCTGTGCTCAGTGCTACGAGGTGTTCGGCGAATTCGTCGAGAAGCTGCTCCCGCAACTCCACAAGGACACCAAGCACCGGGGGAAAATTCCGAAGCCGTTCGAGAAGGAGGCGTTGCGTGCCCGCGTACGCGATTTGAACCGTCAGATGGAGGATGCGGTCAAGGCGGAGGACTTTGAAACCGCAGCCCGCGTCCGCGACGAACTCCATCGGCTCGATGGCGGGTCCAACGGCGATTCCGAAAAACCCGCGCGCAATTGATTCGTTCTTGCTTCTCCAACGCTGAAGCGTTCAATGAGCGAATCGATCGAAAGGGAGCCGGTCGGCAAGCAATGCGAGTAACGTTCGGAGCACATGGAGCCATTGACAAGATTGACCGCCCGGTTGCGTGAGGGGCAATCGCTTGACGCACTGCAGGCCGAGGCGGCCGCGCGCGGCCTTGCCGGAACCGCGGACTCGGTTGAGGATAAGACGGCGTTCCTGAGCGCCCTGGCGTCGAAAGGGGAGTCGGTTGTGGAGGTGACTGCGTTCGCCCGCGTCTTCCGGGAACTGGCCCGCGATCCGGGGCTCTCCGATTACGCGTCCGGCGCTATCGATATCGTGGGAACGGGAGGCGACCGCTTCGGGACCTACAACATCTCGTCAACCGCGGCGATCATCGTTGCGGCGGGTGGTGTTCCGGTGCTCAAGCACGGCAACCGCGCGATCACCTCGAAGAGCGGCAGTGCTGAGTTTCTGGCTGCGCTTGGGATCGGGATTGAGGCGGAGCCGGATGTCCTGCGCGCGTCGGTCGCCGAGCTGAATTTCTGTTTCTTTTTCGCTCCCGCTTTTCATCCGGCGTTCAAGGAGATCATGCCGGTGCGGCAGGCCCTTGCGAAGCAGGGTGTTCGGACGATCTTCAACATATTGGGTCCGTTGATCAATCCGGCGCGTCCGATGCGCCAGGTGCTCGGGGTCTTTGATGAGGCATGGGTGGCACCGCTTGCCGGTGCGCTCGACGAACTCGGGCTCGATCGGGGAATCGTGGTGCACGGCCGTTTGTCGGAGGGTGCCTCGGGCCTCGATGAGTTGACCGCCGCCGGCGAGAACGTGATGCATGGTTTCGGATCGCTGCGCGGTTTCAACAAGACGGTTGCTCCCGGAATGCTGGGACTGAATCCGTGCGAGCCGGAAGTTCTGAAAGGGGGGACTCCCGAACAGAACCGGAGCCTGTTTGAGGAACTGATGGACGGGCGGGCGCACCGCGGGCTGGAGGATACGGTCTGCTTGAACGCAGGAGCCGGGTTCTTTGCCGCGGACGCCGTGGCGAGCCTGGAGGCCGGGTGCGAGCACGCGCGGGAGCTCTTGCGCGGAGGTGCCGTACGGGACTGGCTCGCTCGGTCGCGTGCGTTTTACGAACGGCATCCAGCCGCATGAAACGCCGCTATTTCGGCACCGATGGAATCCGCGACCGCGTCGGCGGTCCGCTGCTGCAGCCGGAGTTCCTCCGCGCTCTCGGATTTGCATGGGGAGCCTGCCTGGTCGAGCGCGCCGACTCGGACCCGGTGCGGGTTGTGATCGGGCGTGACACGCGTGAATCCGGTCCGGAGGTGCGGGCATCCCTGCTGGCCGGACTCGCGTACCACCGGGTGGAGGTCCTTGACGCGGACGTGATCCCCACGCCCGCGATCGTGCACGCGATTCGGCATTTCGGGGCGAGCGGAGGCATCGCGGTGACCGCGTCGCACAATCCGGCTGCGGACAACGGGGTCAAATTGTTCGGGAGGAGCGGCGTCAAACTCAATGATGCGGAGGAGGTGAAGCTCGAAGCGCGGATCGAACAGGCCCTTGCCGCGTCCCGGGATCCGATGCGTCCGGCTGCATTTCGCCAGGTCGATGCGCTGGAATCGTACCGGGAATCCGCGGAACGGGTCCTTCCGGCGGGCGCGCTGGCTGGCTGGACGCTGGCGTTCGACGGGGCGAACGGCCCGGCGGTGCGGGTCAATCCCGCGGTGCTGCGCCGCGCCGGCGCGCAGCTCGCGAGTCTCGGCGGCGACGCGCCGCCGGGGTTGATCAACGACCGCGTCGGCAGCGAGTTCCCCGAGCGAGTCTGCAGGTTGACAACGAAAGTCGGCGCCCGGATCGGAATCATCCACGACGGCGACGGCGACCGGGTGCGTTTCTGTGATGAAACCGGAAGCTTGCTCGACGGGGACGAGGCCCTCGGTTTGCTGGCACTTGATGCTGACGAACAGGGACGCCTTCCTGATCGAACCGCCGTCTTTACCGTGATGAGCAATCTGGGGCTCGATGCGTCGCTGCAAAAGGCTGGTATTAGCGTGGTGCGCGTCGGCGTGGGTGATCGCTGCGTCCAGCACGAGATGCTTCGCCGCGGATTCAAATTCGGGGGCGAGTCGAGCGGACACATTATTCCGGGAGACTTGACTTCCACCGGCGACGGGTTGCTGGCCTCCCTGCGCATGCTGGAGCTTCTGATCAGGACCGGGAAACCTCTCTCCGCGCTGCGTAGGCGCATCAGATTGTACCCACAAATGCAGGAGAGTATTGACGTCGGCCGAAAAGTGCCGATCGACGAGTTGCCCGCGTTGCGGGACGAAATCCGGACGCTGGAGGGCTCGCTCGACGGTCAGGGGCGGCTCCTCGTGCGCTACTCCGGGACCGAACCGAAACTGCGGCTCCTCGTCGAAGCCCCCAGGTCCGAACTCGTCGTCGATACGATGGGGAGATTGCGCGTTGCCGTCGAACAGGAGTTCGGCACGGGCGGAGCATGCCGGTGACCGGTGTGGTGTTTTCGCTCATGGCGGCGAACCCGCTTCAGAGCAGCTCGACCGGGAGTTCGTCGGAGTCGGTTGCGGGGGCTTCGCGGCGGGGGCCGCGGAGGCGGACTTGGGGGGTCTGCATGGAGGCGGTGAGTCCGGCGGCGGGGTCCTGCGATCCATCGATGACCGCTGCCCGGAGGGCTGCGGCGAGCGCGGCTTCGAACCACGCGGTCGCCGGCAGCGATTCTCCGGCGACGGGTTGGCAGCAGGCGCGGAGCTCGCCGCCGCATCGGGCGCGGGCGGCGCGCCATGCGTGAATCAAGGGATTATCCGGCGTAGCGCCTTCCCATCGTACCAGGGCGGCGGCAAGCGGTTCGGCGAGCGCCCGCGCGAGCGCCGCCTCCAGGAGCGTGCCGACGGCTTCGGCGAGCGGCCGGGGTTCACCGGTCGCCGCGGGAAGGGATGCGATGATTTCATCGCTCCGGGGGAAGAATCCCTGCTCCTCAGCCAGCCGCTCGAGCAGGCCGTTTATATTTTTGAAGTATCGATATATCAATACCTTGTCAAATCCGGCTGCTTCGGCGATCGCATTGACGCCAAGGCCGGCGAATCCACTCGACTCCAAATGCGTTCTGGCGGCATCGAGAAACTGCGCTTCGGTGCGGCGGCGGTTGTGCGGCATGACAGGAAACTTTTGCAGGCCGGAGGCGGAGCGGCAAGGTATTCCGAGGCCGGGAATGAATCGGTAAATTTCATTGTGGAATGTGCATTGGGGCGCTATGCCCGGAACCATGTCGAAATGGACTACACAAAGCATCCGCGGGCTGAAGGGGAAGCGCCCGATCGTCTGTGTCACCGCATATGACGCGGTCACCGCGGTATTGGCTGATGAAGCTGAGGTGGATCTGATTCTGGTCGGAGACTCCGTCGGGACGACCATGCTCGGGTTTGAGACCACGGTGCCCGTGACGGTGGATATGATGGTGCATCATACTGCGGCGGTGGCACGGGCGCGTCCGGCCGCCCTGTTGGTGGCGGACGTGCCGTTTGCCGCCGGGTGTCATGAGTTCGACCGGGTGCTCGATACCTGTGCGCGTCTGATGCGTGAGGGCGGGGCGGAAGCGGTGAAGATCGAAGGGGGGGAAGCGATGGCGCCGGTGGTGGCTCGGCTCGTGCGCGCGGGAATTCCGGTGCTCGGGCACATCGGGCTGTTGCCCCAACGCTACTATGCACTCGGAGGCTACCGCAGATTCGGCCGGACGCCTGCGGAGCGCGAGCATCTCCTGGCGGACGTCCGGGCGCTACAGGATGCCGGGGCTTTTGCGATCGTCGCCGAGATGCTCGATTCCGGGTGTGCTGCTGCGCTGACCGGCGAGCTGGAGGTGCCGATGATTGGAATCGGCTGCGGACCCGATTGCGACGGACAGATTCTCGTTTGCAACGATCTGCTGGGATACAGCGTGAAGAAAGTGCCCGGGTTCGTGAAACAGTACGGGGATCTTGCAGGGGAGGCGCGGAAGGGATTCGCGGCGTACGCGCGCGATGTGCGCGAAAAGAAGTTTCCATCGGCCGGCAAGTCGGTGTAATACGGGTCCATGAATGTAACGATACTTCCGGCCGGAGCATGGGGTACCGCGATGGCCCTGCATCTGGCGCGCCTCGATCACACGGTTACGCTGATGCCGCGTACGACCGAGGAAGCGCTCGAAATGGCATCGACACGGGAAAACGCCGCATTCTTCCCCGGGTACCGGCTTCCGAATTCGGTTCAGATCGGGTTGGAGTACAAACCGTCGCTCATGGAGGCGGATCTGTGCATCATCGCCTCTCCTTCCAAATTCCTCCGCAGCCTTTGCCGGGAACTCCGCCCGGCGCTTGCCGACGCGGTGCGACTCCAATCGTTCATCTCCCTCTGCAAGGGTCTGGAGGAGTCGACCGGGCATCGACCGGCGGAGGTGCTGGCCGAGGAGCTGCCCGGCTATCCACACGGCGTTCTGAGCGGCCCCACATTTGCCTCGCAGGTTGCCGATGGCCAGCCGAGCGCGTTGGTTCTCGCTCTCGATGCCGATCCGGAGCTGGCGGAAATGCTGCAGGCGGAGTTGAGCGGGGGAAGCCTGCGCGTGTATACGAGCGAGGATCTCACCGGGGTGGAATTGGGCAGCTGTCTCAAGAATGTGTACGCAATCGCCGCGGGAATCTGCGACGGGCTCGGGTTCCGGGACAACGCCAAGGCGGCTTTGCTCACGCGATCGCTGCACGAACTGGTTCGACTGGGTGTCGCGCTCGGGGGACGGCGCGAGACCTTCTATGGATTGAGCGGGTTCGGGGATCTGGTGCTGACGTGCAACGGGGCCGAGAGTCGCAACCGCCGCTTCGGCGAGTTTTTCGCACAGGGTGTCAGCGTCGATGAACTGCTGAATGAACGCAGGATGACGGTCGAGGGCTACCGCACCTGCGCCACGTTTGACCGGATCTGTCGCGAGCAGGGACTCGATGCACCGATCCTCCAGCAGATTCACGCGATCCTCTACGAGGAAAAATCCGCTGCCGAGGCCCTGGAGGCATTGATGAGCCGGGATCTGAAACCCGAACGCGTGTGAATCCGATGGGGGCGAGTTGGACATATGCGAGGCGGGTCGCCTTTTCCGATACGGATATGGCGGGAATCGTTCATTACAGCAATTACCTCCGGTACATCGAGGACGGTGAGGCGGAGCTCCTCGGCGGGCTGGGGATTCCGGTCACGGAGGAACGGGCAGGCGGGGTATTACGGGGATGGCCGCGGGTGGACGTCCAGTGTCGGTTTCGCATGCCGCTTCGCTATCCGGAGGCGTTTGAACTTGTGCTTGTGGTCAGCGCTGTCGAATCGCAGCGGGTTCGGCTTCAGGGGGAGTTCCAACGCGCCGGAACCACCGTGGCCGAGGCCGAGTGGGTGATCGCCTATGCGGAGATCGACCGTGCCAAGGAGACGGTTCGAACGCTGCCGCTGCCCGACGCATGGCGGACCGCGCTGTTGAGGTGAGACATGGGCTCGGAGTCAGCTCCGGCATTTTGAAGTGGCAGTCGGCCAATCCGCGGATAGGCGGGGGTGGACGCGGATCGAAGTCCGGGAGGGGCCACGTGCATTCGTGCGATTTCACAGCCGGTTTGGCCGGCGCTCGACGCAACTGCAAGTCGCCGTCGTTAGTATCCCAGCTCGGGATTGCCGCCAAGGGGCACATTGGCGCGTGAGTGGGGATCGAGGGCGTCGACGTGATAGACTTTGTGGAGCTGCCAGCCGGCGCGGTAGGGAGCCCGACGCGATTTGATCCAGTCGGATATGGCGTGGAGAATGACCGGATCCTCGCGACGCGACCATTCGGGGTGCAGCCAGACGGGACGATCCGGGTGGAGGTAAGGCCGCAACTGATCGTGCCAGAAGGCGATGGCGCCGGGTTCGTCCACAATAATCTTGAGCTCGTCCGCGGCGGCGAGGGCCTCCGCGAGAGGCAGCTTCCATCGCTTTGGACTGACCGTGATCCAGTCAAATGCTCCGCGAATCGCGAATGCGCCGCTGGTCTCCAGATGTATGCGCAAGCCGCTCCGACGGAGTGCGTCGGTGAGTGGAGCGAGATCGTGGACCGCCGGTTCGCCGCCCGTTACGACCACGAACTCGGGCCGGGAGGCCGCTGCCTGTTCCGCCAGTTTGGTCACAGGAATGCGGACGATCGAATCCGGGGTGTAGTCCGGATGCCACGTGCCCGCCGAATCGCACCAGGGGCAGTGTATGGGGCAGCCGTATGTCCGAATGAAATACGCGGCGCGGCCGAGGTGCACGCCTTCGCCTTGCCAGGTGTGAAAGCACTCGTGGACTGGAATCTTCAATGCGTCGGGCATTGCGTTAGTCCTTGCGATCCGGTTGGTATCGTGCTGCGTTTCGGCTATCCTCGCGGACTTCGATCGATTGCACGTAAGCCCGTCCCGCCGTATGCTGTTGCACCATTGGATCGAATATGGAGTACAAGTGTTCGGCGATTCCTTCGGCGGAGCAGCACGGGAGCGTGTAGGCTTTCCATGCTCCGGGAAGGGTTCGGACAAGGGTTTCCCGCTCTGGATCGTCCTCATTGAAGAGGCAGGCGTGATCGAGGTGCGCATCGATCCAATCCCTGATGTAACGCAGATCTCCGAAGTCGACAACAAATCCGTTCGCATCGCGTTCACGGCATGCAAAGGTCAGCCTGATGCTCCAATTGTGTCCGTGGATGAACGAGCAGTGTCCCGTGTGGCGGTGCTGCCGGTGGGCGAACGGGATATCGATGTAGGATTTTGAGCAAGTCAGCATGGGGACTCCTTCCCATGGTCGGCGTTCTGTTCGAGCGCGGGCGATGGCGCGTCCGGGGCGTACACCGTGGGATCGGACACATTCGCCCGAAGGAATGCTTCCCGGCGTTCCACACAGGTTCCGCAGCGGCCGCAGTGGTGCGCGCCGCCCTCGTAGCAGGACCACGTTCGTTCGAACGGAACGCGCCATTCAGCTCCCATCCGCACCAGATCGGATTTCTCGAGCCCTACGAAGGGACGGTGGAGCGAGACGCTGTGCCAGTCGGCCAGCCGAATCGCACCGTCGAGCGCCCGCGCAAATCCTTCGCGGCAATCCGGGTAGACGGCATGGTCGCCGCCGTGCGCGGCGTAGGCGACGCAGTCGGCCCGCTCGGCGATCGCCCAGGCGGCGGCGACGGAAAGCAGGATCATGTTCCGGTTCGGGACGATGGTGGATTTCATCGTCGCCTCGGTGTAGGGTCCATGGGGGACAGCGACCGCCCGATCGGTGAGACTGTTGCCGGGAAGCAGCCTCGCGAGCGCCGAAAGATCGGCGACTTCGTGCCGGGCTCCGCACTCAAGGGCGATCGCGCGTGCGCAATCGAGCTCCCTGCGGTGGCGTTGACCGTAGTCGACGGAGAGCGCGAGGACAACGTGTCCTTCGCCGAGCATCCGGTAGAGCAGCACGGTGGAGTCGAGACCGCCGGAGTATACGAGGACCGCTTTCATGAACCGGCAAGTCTCCCATACCGCCGAGCGGGCATCAAGTCCTATTCGGAGGGAAGCGGGAGGGATGGCGGATGAACGGTGCAATGGTTGACCTCGTGCGTTTTTTCTCGCCACGCATCAGCGAACTGAAATGATGCAGGTGTGTTCAGTGTATCACAGACGACCGGTTACGCGATTCTCGCGATGAGCCGCTTGGAGGGTCCGGATGGGACACCGGGGCAGGTCAAGAAGGTTGCCGAGGAGACGGGCGTGACTCCCGCCTACCTTTCGAAAACGGTGCACAAGCTGGGTCGTTCAGGCCTCCTGCGCACCAAGCGCGGTGTCAAAGGGGGCGTGGTGCTCGCCCGCGAACCCGACTCGATAACGCTGTTGGAGATCAGCGACGCGATTGATGGGCCCGAGTGGCTCGGGCGGTGCCTGCTCGGGCTGGAGGAGTGCTCCGATGAGCGGAGTTGTCCGACGCACGAGTTCTGGAAGCGGACGCGCGAACAGATCCGGACGACGTTGGCCAGCACGACGCTCGACCAGGTGAAGGAGTTCGAAGGAACCGGATGGGCGACGCAGCTTTTGTCCGGTGAAGGAACCGAGAGCGCAGGCCGGAAGGTGCGCGGACGGTAGCGGCGTCTTTTCGCTACCGCTACCGGAACCGACGGCTTGCGTCGAAATCCTTAGCCGAGTCCGGGTGTCGTTGAAGTTGGGGAATCGTGTAGACATCCAAGCGTTTCCAACCGTTTTTCCGATTCCCCACCACTTTTTATTACACCCTCCACATCCTGCGCCGGATTTCCGGGCTTGCGGCGGAATCGGTTGCGTCGTAGGACGGTCATAATGGCGCACGCAAGTCATATCATGATTCCGTACGGACGGCTCGTTCAGGGCGGCCGTGATGGGTCGCACGAATGCTCGGGGCAACCCGTTGTTCATTGATCCGTCGTGAGGGATATCTTTCGAATCACCGCACCCCACCTGGCCGCGATGTACCGCGAGGCAGCTGCGGTTTACGGAGAAATGCCCGCGTTTGCCACGCGAATTCGGAGAAAGCAATGGCGTCCGACGAGTTTTCGGGAGCTCTATCAGACAGGGATTGCGGTTGCGACGGCATTGATCGATCTGGGGGTTCGCGCGCGCGAGCACGTGGGCGTGCTGGCGGACAATCGCCTGGAGTGGATTGTTACGGATTATGCGATTCAGCTTTGCGGGGCAGTGAATGTGCCGCGCGGACGCGACGTCACCGACGGGGAGATCCGGTATATCCTGAATCACGCAAAGGTTGCGGTTGTCTTCGTCGAGACCGTGCATATGCAGGAGCGGGTTCTGCGCCTGCGAGCGGAGGTCCCGGGGCTACGTGAGATCGTCCTGATGGACGCGTCCCAGACTCCGGCTAAAGGTGTCCGCCGTCTGGAATCTGTCATTCAGCTCGGGCGCGAACTGCGCGCGGAAGGCGATCGCCGGGCTGAGGGGCGGATTGAGGCCGTCCGGCCCGATGATCTGTTCACATTGATCTATACCTCCGGCACTACCGGCGAACCCAAGGGGGTTATGCTCACGCATACGAACATGATCTCGCAGCTTGAGAGCATTCCACTGCCGGTGACGTGTACGGACCGGATCGTTTCAATCCTTCCGGTGTGGCACATTTTCGAACGGGTTTTCGAAATGCTGGCGATCAGCCGGGGATGCTGTACATATTATTCAAGCGTCCGGAGCCTGAGCGAAGACATGTCGGATGTGGAGCCGACGTTCATGGGATCGGCCCCTCGCATGTGGGAGGGAATACACCAGCGGATTCTCAAGCGGGTCAAGACACAGCATCCCGTGCGCCGGGCGCTATTTCACGCGGCTTACTCTTTGAGCCGCCTTTACAAGGGATCGGTGTTCTACCTGACGGACAGGGAGCTGGACACCGAGGGGCGTTCGCTTTCGCGGAAGGCGGTGCTCACCGCGCTGCACGGGTTGCGCTGGCTGGTATTGCTGGCCCCCTACGGATTTTTCAACGCGGCGGTTCTTGAGCGGTTGCGCCTCGTTGTCGGGGGGGCGTTCAAAGGTTCCGTGAGCGGGGGCGGGGCTCTGTCCCGCGAGGTGGACGAGTTTTTCAACTTTCTTGGAATCCCCGTTCTTGAAGGTTACGGGTTGACGGAAACCGCGCCGGTCGTTGCCGTCCGCACGCCGAAGCGTCTGGTCATCGGTACGGTGGGGCCGGTGATCCCGGGGACGCAGGTGCGTATTGTCTGCCTGGAGAGCGGCAGAACCCTCTATCCCGATCCATCGCGCCGGGATGGCGGTCGCGGCCTGAAGGGAGAGATTGCGGTGTGCGGTCCGCAAGTGATGTCCGGGTACTACCGCCAGTCGGGCGCGACCGACGCGGCGATCCGGGACGGCTGGTTTCACACCGGCGATATCGGAATGGTCACGTTCAATGATTGTCTGAGAATCATGGGCCGATGCAAGGAGACCATCGTGCTCGCCAACGGCGAAAATATCGATCCGGCTCCGATTGAGATTTGCCTGGGGCAATCGGATTTGATCGAGCAATGCATGCTGGTCGGTCAGGATCGCAGGTACCTCGGAGCATTGATTGTTCCGAGCGTCGAAGGGTTTGTCGCGCGTGGCGTCCAGGCTGACTCCTTGGAAACCCTTGCGAAGATGCCCGAGGCGCGCAGGTTGATGGGCGATGAGCTTCGCGCCCTTGTTTCGCCCGGCACCGGCTTTAAGGCCTATGAGCGAATCGGTGCGTTCCGGTTGCTTCCGAAACCGTTTGAAGTGGGACGCGAGTTGACCAACCTGTTCAAACTGAAGCGCCACGTCGTCAGCGAAGATTTTCGCGAGGAGATCGAGGATCTCTACGGCGCCCGCCGCACCCCCGTTTTCCGATGATTGAGATCGACCAACAGTTGCTGAATCCGTTTGAACAGGCGTTTCTGGGGCTCATGATTCTGATCATTATGTTCGGGATGGGCGCGACCCTCAAGCCGGGCGACTTTCGCAGCGCCTTACGGCGTCCCCGCGGGATGCTGATTGGGTTCCTTTCCCAGTTCGGAGTCATGCCGCTGGTCGCGTTCACGCTCGCACATCTGCTGCAACTCGCTCCACCGTTTGCGATTGCGTTGATCATCGTCGGATGCCTTCCCGGTGGTACGACCTCCAACATGTTTGCGTATTTCGCGCGCGGGTCCGTGGCGCTCAGTGTTTCGATGACAGCGGCCTCCACCGTTCTCGCCCTGGTGATGATGCCCCTCCTGCTTGAGCTCTACGCCTCGGGTTTCGCGGCGCAGATCGACGCTGAAATGCGCGCGGCGGGATCGGACGACGGGTTCGTTATTCCGTATCGTAACATCATCGTCTCGCTCCTGCTGGTGCTGGTCCCCGTAGCCGGAGGGATGCTGTTGCTGTGGAAGTCTCCGGGTTGGGCCAAGGCGGCCGAGGATACGGCAGGCTTCATGGCGATCATCGTCATCCTCTTCCTCGTGTGTTCGGTGTTCACACGTCACACGGGCCTTTTTCTCCAGACTCCATGGCAGCTGTACGCGGCTGCCGTGTGTGTCGGATTACTCGGATTCTGTTTTGGGTACGGAATGGCGACGCTCTCGCGCCTTCCGCCGCGTTACAAACGTGCGATATCGCTGGAAACCGGAATTCAGAACGGGCCGCTCGCCTTTGCGGTCATCCTGCTCAGTTTTCGCGACCCCTTACAGAGTCAGATCCTGTGGCTTCCTATTCTCTACTCCACGTTCATCGTCATTACCTCCTCATTCGTCACCCTGTTCCTCCGGCGAATCGGCCGGTGGGACTGGGAGCTCTACCGCAACAATCTTGTCCACCGACGCCTCTTTGGGGAACCGTATCGAACGATTTACCCGCAGAGATTTCTTGCCGGAAAAGGCGCGCAAGAACGGTAGAAATAACGCGCTCTGCCGCGAAAACTCGAGAAGAGCCGGTGTTTCAGGGTATTGCAGAAAAACCGTATAAACCCTGAAATGCTCTGAAAAAGACCTCGTGCGAAGCACGAAAACCATCTACCACGAGACTCGACGTCATGCCCGATCTTCAAGACAGCACTGTTCCGGCGGTTGATTATCCGATCCGGTTGCCCGTATTCGAGGGGCCCCTTGATTTGCTCCTGTTTCTGATCCGCAAGCACGAAATCGAGATCTACGATATCCCGATCGATACCGTGACCGATCAGTACCTCGCGGTGCTCTACGGGATGGAGAAGCTCAACCTGGAGATCGCAGGCGAGTTCTTCGTCATGGCCGCCACGCTCATGCACATCAAGAGCCGCATGCTCCTCCCCCAGGACGAGCAACCGCCCGAGGAGGAGAAGGGCGACGAGGAGGTCGACCCCCGGTGGGAATTGGTGCAGCAGCTTATCGAGTATAAGAAATTCAAGGAGGCCGCTGCCGGGGTCGAGCGGCTCATCCGCGACGCGCAGGATCTGCTCCCCCGGCAGGTCGCGGAGTCGACCGCCGATCTCGCTCCCCACCCGCTGAAGCCGGTCGATCGCATCGACGTCTGGAACACGTTCAACCAGGTGCTGCGCCGCCTCGCCGAGAAAATGACCGTCGGGGAGCTCCACGGCGAAACCGTCACGATCGCCGGCCGCATGGAGTTTCTCATCGACTGCCTTCGGCACAAACCCCGTTTCACGTTCTCCGAGATCTTCGAGGGCGAGAAATACTCGCTCGCCACCCTCGTCGCCACCTTCCTAGCCGTCCTCGAGCTCACCCGAATCGAGAGGATCAAGGTTCGCCAGGACGATCTGTTCGAGGAAGTCTATCTCGAGGCGATTCCGGAAGAGGAACGCACCGAGCGCGAGGGCTGAGGGCGGCAGTGGCCGCTGGCTTGCCCGTTCCACGGCGGCCACCCGTCGCTCCCACGGTGGCCACCCGTCGCAGGTGAGCTGGATAACACGATATGCCATAGTAAATCGCCGCGACGGGGTACCATTCGTGCCCGTCTGGAGGGCATGGAAGCGGAGCAACTCAAGAAGCTGAAAGGCTGAAACGCTGAAATTCTGAAACGGGTGACGCTGACTGATCAGGCCTCGACACTAACGAACTGCGCCATCGGCCGTCCCCTAAATCAACTCCCGCTTGGTTACCATGTGGAACTTGAGTTCCCGGGCGAGGGTTCCGATCTCACGGTGGATGCGGTTCTTGATGGCCTGGATGCCGCGGCCGGAGAACTCGTTGTCCTGCATGGCGCTCATGAGAAGAAGTTCGAAGGCGTACGATTTCATCCAGTCGACGTCGACCCGGTAGCCGCAGACCGCGAGGGCGTTGGACTCGCGGATGAATCGTTTGATCCGCCGCAGATCGATATCGAGGGTGCTGCAGGAGGAAAAGATGATAATTGAGTTGCCGCACTGGCCCCAGAGAACCCGGCTTAACTGATCGAGCGTGTACCCCTCCTTGCCGAATTGAATTTGACCGGGCTTCCCGTGGTAGGCGAAATAGAGGATTCGATAGTTGTCATACCGGGATTGGGTCCACTTGCTCAGGTAGAACTCCAGCTCGGGCACCGTACCCGTCGTCCGGTGGATGAACGGCACCCGGTTGCGCCGTTCCACCAGCTCCAGCATATACCGGACCGTCATCCGGTCGCGAAGGTTCTCGTTCCAGAGACCTTCCAGGCAGAATATCGCTTTACGGGCCATGCGGGGAAGGCGGAAGGCGGAGGGCGTGCATTCAAGGCAGATAAAAGGGAGCGGAAAGAGATCTGTCGACGCTGTATTTTTCGCCTTCGGCAGAGGCGCGGGACGCGCGTGCAACGGCGCCGCAGACGTCCCGCAACGGCGGCGCCATCCCCTCGATCGAAAAGCTGAAACGCTATCGGAGTACGAAAGCGATTTTCAGAGAACTCGTCAGGGTGAAAAATGACCCGGGTCCGCGCGAATCAGAACTCCAGGAACCGCAGGCCGACGCTGATGCGGAGGTCGTCTTCTCTTGTGCTGCCTCGGATGGCGGAGGCTTGGAATTCGACTTCCCAGTGGCGGTTGATCTGGTGGCGGAGGGCGTAGCGTTGTTCGGTGAGACGGGAGATCCGGGCGTCGAAACGGATTTCACCGAGGACCTGGATGGTCTCGGTGAGCCGGAGGGATCCGGAGGCGCCGTACTGCTCGTAGGAGTTCTTGAGAAACTCGGAGAAGAGGGAGGCGCGCCAGACATCGCCGTCGATGATGGTGACCCGGACGCGGTCGGCATCGCGGCGGAGGGACTCGGTGATCATCTTCTGTTCCCACTCGATCTCGAGCCAGGCGGCCGGGTGTATGGCGACGTGGGCGTAGGTGGCGTACCAGTCGCGATCGCCTGCGCCGGCGGTGGGACCGGATCGGCTAAAGTAGAGCTCCTGGTGGAGGTTGGCCTCGAGCAGGGTGCGGGCGCCGTAATCGTCGGCGCGGGTCTGAAGGAGGTTCTCCACGCCGAATCGAAGCAGGTGGCGGTCGTCGAGCTGGTCGATGTCGCGCATGGAGGCGAAATCGAGGCGGGCGGGGTAGGGGGCGGCGGAGGCGCGATCGAGCGCGAACACGCGGCCGGGGTCACCGCGGCCGCCGGGGAGCCAGCGGTACTGGGCGACCGGTTTTACGAGGTGGCGCAGGCCGTCGATTTGCCAGGAGCGGCTGCGGACCTCCCATGCGGCATGGGCGTGGATTTCGAGGTCGGCGCCGAGCATCGCCATTTCGCGGGTGTAGGCGTCTTCGATCCCCGTGGCGTTTGCCCAGCGTGTGGCGCGTGCGCCGGCGACCGGGGTAAGGCTCGCCCACCGAGCGAGGGCGATCGGCCGGCGCACGGCGTACCAGGCGTCGAACCGGTCCACATCGTGCCGGAAGATCTCCATTTCGGGAAGCGGCTCGCGGATCGTCTCGCGCATGCGGGCCCAGCTCAGGCTGAACTGCTGCCGGATCCCCGTGCCCGGTATCTCGGTGCCAAGGTGGTCGACCCGCACCTCCGGGAGCCGCTCCAGGGTGGAGTGGAAGGCGTTCGGGTCGAACCGGATGAAGAAGCTGAGCAGCGTGTCGCTCCACAGGTGGGAGGCTTCGACGAAGTTGTCCGGCTGCTGGTCCGCGCGAAACCACGGATCGCGGAAGTCGCGCAGAACCTCGGAATCGCCGAGCCAGTCGACCTTGGCGGTGAGGGCGAGCTCCCCCCGGTAGCGCTGGAGGTGGCGGAGTGAGAGGAAGGCGCGGTCCCGTCCAATCGGTCCGCCGAGCCGACCGGTGCCGCGGCCTCCGCCGTCCTGGATATACCCGCTGTCGATGGTCGTGGTGCGAGTATGATCCGGGGTTTCGGCGAACCATTGGAGGGAGGGGCCGGCGAGGACCCCGCGCTCGCTGTATGCGTCGAACGCGCCGCCGGCGCGCAGTCCATCGGTTACCGGGAGAAGCGTGTCGGTCTGAAAATAAGCGCCGAGGTTGTTGCGAAACCCGATTTCGCCGCGAAACCGGATCCCGGGATCCCCAGCCGGGCTGCTGAAGTCGGGGAGCGGCAGCGCGAAGCCGCGTCTCACCCCTCGCCCCGTCCCAGGCAGGAAGTGTGGCCCGCCCAGCTCGAAGCGCTCGCCGTCGACCACCCGAACCGTCTCAGCCGTGATGTGCGGGGAGTGCGGAAAGGGTTCGCCGGGAAAGATGGCCGCTTCCTCCAGCATAATTTCGTCGATCGTGCCGGAGATGCGGCGCCCCTCTGCGAAGACCGGCGGCGAACCGAGACGGAAGTTCTCGGCGTCGAAGTGGCGCCGGCGGAAATCGTAGACCAGGCGTTCGGCGACCAGGCGGAACCCCTCGTGCGTCACGCGAACGTTCCCGGTGGCGGTCGCGGTCTCAGTGTTGCGGTCGTAGCGAATTTCCTCGGCCTGAAGGCGGACGTCGTCGTACAGGAGGACGGTGTCTCCGACAAATACCATCTGCCGGGCGTCCGGGTCGTAGTAGTTTTCGTCCGAGGTGATCTGCGGCTGCCCAACAAGCATCCCGGGGAGCAGGAGCAGAACGCAGGGGTAAGCCGAGCGAATCTGGCGGAACGGTTTCGGCACGATCGCGGACTATGTCCCGCCCCGCGTCCATGGACAAGGAATTTTTCGCAGGGGGTAGGAGGCGGTCGGACGGTCGGACGGTTAGACGGCAACTCAAAAAGCTGAAAGGCTGAAAAGCTGAAATTCTGAAACGGGGACGCCGACTGTCTGCAATCAGGACTCAACAACGTCCTACGTCTTCCGTCTCCCGTCCCCTTACCTCAATGGCGCGGATAACCCGATGGGATTTGGAGCAATGTCGGAGCGCCGGCAGCTTGCCGGTCGGTGAAATTCACCAATAATACCGAATTCAACCGGCTGGCAGCCGACGCTCCCGCCCGGCAGCAGCGCCCCACTCCGAGTCGTAGGCCGCGCCCGCAACTCACACGCAGCGTGAACCGGCACCCCCTCTCAGGAGGCTTGGTGCCGGCGTGCGTTGGGAGGGCGATTGTTGGGTTGGCTGGATTTGGGTTCGCGTGATTTGCCGGAGCCATTGCGTTTGTCGAGAAACTCGACCTGGTGTGCGACGAGTGCGATGCGGCTGCGACGCTCTCCTTTGTCCGTGTCCCAGTGCTCCTGCTTGAGGTACCCTGAAACGAGGGCACGTGAGCCCTTCTCCAGATAATCCGGAAGGTGCTCGCGGTTCCAGACCTCGACGGGGAGGAAAGTCGCCCGGTCGGCGTAATTGACCGCAAGGGTGAATTTGCAGAGGGATTTGTCATCGAAGCGCAGGAGTTCGATATCGGTGGCGAGATTGCCGCTCAGGTGTGCGATGTTCATGATGTCTCCGGGTTGATGGTTGGAGTGGTTGTTGAATAGAACAATGAGGATATACATATGTTCATCCTTACATTGTCAACATGTTTGTGAGAAAAATTGCTAAAATTGGCTTGGGCTTTGTGATCTTTCTGCAACTTACTGTCGGAGCGGGTGTTCTATAGGGCTACACGGATAGGAATGAGCACGTATTGTTGGAAATATTCGGCGCGGAGGCCTTCTGGCGGATTTTCGCTTATCGAGGTTCTGCTGGTGTTGGGTCTGATCGGATTGCTGGCGACGCTGGTGGTGGTACGGACCGAGGCGTTGTTCGCGGGCGTCGGGGAGCGTCCGCTTCCAGATCTGTTGCGCCTGGCGGTGCGCGAAGCCCGTTATCAGGCGGCGAATTTGAAGGAACCGGTATCGTTGCATTGGGACGCGTCGGCTGCCGGGTTCGTGGTGCGCGATGGTCAGGGCGAGGTGGTTGCGGAATTCCCGAGCGACCGGGAGGGCGATGGCCTTCACGTGGCGTTTCAACGGGTGTTGCCCGAGGAGGGGACCACGGTGCGGGTTCGCAATCCACGGTACGCTTCGGTCGATTCGGTTGTGTTTCACCCGGACCGCACGTCGCACCCGTTCGCGGTGCGTCTGGGAGTGGGGTCCGAGACGAGCACACATCGGTACGATCCCTTCTCCGACGCGGAGCTTGATACGGAGGGCGGCCGATGAGCGCGGGGCGCGGGAGCAAGTTGATTTTCGGGCGCGTCCCGCACGGGAACCGGGGGTTCAGTCTGATCGAGGTATTGTTGGCGCTGGCGCTGTTCACGCTGGCGATCACGGTGTTGACGCAGGCGTTCGTGAATACACTGCACAGTCTGGATCTGACGCGTCAGGAAACAGATTTGAATCCGGTGCTGCGGTTTGTACGGAGTCAGATCATCCAGGAACCGGATCGCGCCGAGCTGGAACGTGGCGGCTCGATCAACACGCTCGCATTCGGCGACGCGTACTGGCAGTGCCGAATCGAGGAGACCGCCACCATGGATCTCTTTCGTGTGTGGCTGCAGATCGAGGTAACGGATCCCCGGACTGCGGAGAGTCATGAATTCGAGGACACGCTGCATCTGCTGCGACCGACCTGGTCGGATCCGCTGGACCGTTCGCGGACGAAAGCGGAGGCGCAGGACCGGCTCCTTGAGCGGCGGGAGGGTGTGTACATCCAATGAACGGCACGCACAACCTCCGGGTTGTCCGGGGATCGGCTGAGCGGAATCCCAAGGGGGTGCTCCGCGCCGGGCTCCGACGGGTGTGCGGGTTCACCCTGGTGGAGATGCTGCTCGCGTTGGCGCTCGGGGGCGCGGTGATGGTCTTTGCGACGATGTACGTGGTCAACCTGACTCACATCTGGCTCGAGCAGGGGGATGACGAGTTCTTTCAGCAGCACGCCGACGGGGTTACGCTTTTTCTGAACAATGCATTCGTCCGGAGCGTCGGGCGGGAGGCGGCGCGGGCCCGTCCCGGGGGCGCGGGGGAGGAACAGCCAGACGAGAGCCTGCGTCGCCGGAGCGGTCGACCGGAGCGGGAGGACGCGGTATCATGGGCGCGTCCCCCCGGATACAGCGATTTCGATCCGCCGATGCTGAGTTTCAGCCTGCACGAGGCGCCGGCGCTTCTCGTCGGAGAATCCGGCGTGATGCCCGCGGTCAACGGATATCTCTACTATGACCGGGGCGCCGGGATGGCGGTTCTCTGGTACTCGCGGCTCCAGCGCGTGGAGACGCTTCGTGATGTGAACAGCACGCTGTTGTCTCCATTCATCACCCGGGTCGAGTATGCCTACTATGAACGAGAGGACGATCGCTGGGAATTATTCGAACGCCCCGAAGAGGACACCGACGGCCAGTATCTGATGCCGGACGCCCTTCAGTTGACCTTTACGTACGAGGAGGAGGAAATCGTCCGTGCCGTGTATATTCCAAAACGCAGACAGAATGTACCCCTCTTTTAGGCAACGATTCGCCGCGGTTCGCGGTTCCGCCTTCCGGTTGCGCCGTCGCGGTGCGATCCTGGTGGCGGTGCTCGGGTTCGTCGTGCTCTTGGGATTCGTGCTGGTCGCGTTCATCGACGAGGCCGTATCGAAGATCAAATACTTCGGAGTCTATTACAGCCGCGCCGACCTGCGCGTCGACGCGTACTCGGCGCTGGACAGCACCCTGGCGGTGCTCAGCGAGGTGTACGAGATCGACGGCGGCCTCTGGGCGCCGGCTCAGGGCTGGTCCGATCCGCTCGGTCAGTCCGGGTTTGAGGCCTCCGACGGGGTTCGAGTGACGGTCGATTTCGAGGACGAGAGCGGAAAGATTCCGTTGGATGCGGACACGGATCCGAGCATTCTGATCGCTCTGTTCACCGAGATGGGGTTCTCACTCCAGGAGGCGGAGCACCTTACCGACCCGCTCCTCGACTGGATGGATGACGACGATCTGGCGCGGCTGCATGGTTTTGACGGCGACGACTACGACAGGGAGGATCCTCCCTACTATCCCCCAAACCGGCGCATTCGCAGCTGGGACGAGCTGCGGCTGATCTACGTCGTGCAGGAGCACTTTTTCGATGAGGCCGGCAACCCGACGCCTCAGTTGCGCCAGTTTCAGCGCGCCGTCTCCCTGTATCACACCGGTCAGATCAACATCAACATGGCGCCGCCGATTGTGTTGAACGTATTGCAGCAGCATTACGGCATCGATGCGATGGGAATCCTCGACTTCCGGACCGGCGGGCTCGATGCGGATCCCGATACGGTGGCGGGCCGGGGTTTGATTCGAAGCGATGCCAACGCGTTCGGGGTTACCGGCGACATCGCGGCGTACGAGAGCACGACGTTGAAGGTCTCCGTCGAAGCCCGGCGCGGTGGAAACGCGTTCCTGTTGACCGCGATTGTCACGTACCGCGGCGCCGATCCATCGGCCGATCGGGATTCAGCGGAACGCGAGAGCGGTTCCGGGAGTCCTACCGGTACCCAGGGTGCCACGGCGCGTGATGTCGACGCCGGAACGGCGCTCGGGTATCCTTTCTGGATCGTGATGCTCTCGGAGAATGAGAAGAATTAGGTGGACTATTGGCGAAGAGTGATGAGAAACCGACACCTTGAATGAAAACTGTCGTGCACAACCTCTTGGAACAACTAAGGCAGAGAACTCCGCCGACGACGGTCCTGTTGGTTCCGGGCGATTGCTTCTACGGGCAGCGCTTCGAGCTTCCGGAGGATCTCTCCGAATCGGACCTCGCCGCGTTCGCCGAACTCTCGCTGGAAGGGGTCTCGCCGTTCCCTCTCGAGCAGCTGGCGTGGGGATTTCTTCACGAACCGGGTCAGCGGCATATCTATGCTTACGCGGTTCCACACGTACGATTGCGCCGCGAGGGGTTTGAGGAGATCGGATCGCACTTTCAGGTTTTTCCGTCCTTTATCACCCGGTTTGGAAACCGGTACAAGAAGCGGACGATCACGTTCTTGGCCGAGGTCGACACGCTGAGTGCGATCTGCTTCGAGTCGGACAATCCGGTTCCGGAGCGCATTGTTTCGAGGCGGCTGCAGGTGGAGGATCCCTCCGACGGTGATTTTCTGCAGATGCGGGCGAACATGCTCGAACAGCTCGCAGCGGAGGGTGATGCGATCGAGGACGGGTTGTGGATTGGCACCGGTCGGCAGGTGGAGGGCGACGCGCTCTGCTTCGAGCATCGGTGGGTCGGCGGAGGGGAGCAGACGGTAAGCCGCCACCATCTCTCGTACACCAGCACGACGGTCTGGCAGGCCGATCTGCGCGATGCAGATTTCGGTCGTCGGCAGCGCAGGCAGCGGCTGCAGGCTCGTCGGATATGGAGCGGGATGGTCGCCGCGGCATGCTTCACCGGCATCCTTTTGATCCTCCAGGGCGGACTCTTTGGATTCCGTCAGTGGAACGAGAACCGCTTGGCCCGTTATGAGCGGCAGATGGATCCGGTCACGCGGATCGAGGAGAATCACACCCTGCTTACGCGCATCGAAAGCTTCGCACAGCAGGAGCTTAAGCCATTCGCGATGCTCGAGGTTCTGAATCGCGAGCGTCCGCCCACGATTTATTTTTCGCGAACGCAGGCGCGCAACTGGAATCAACTGGAAGTCGAAGGGCAGGGCAACAGCGTGGATGAGGTCAACCGTTACGCCGACCGGATTCGAGCGCTGGGTTCGGTCAGCGACGTCGAGGTCAGGAGTATCCGCTCGCGCGCCAACGTGGCGCCGTTCAGTATTGTCTTCACATTTGACGATCTTCCGCACCTGGACTGGCCGCCCGCCGGAGGGAGGGCGGCCGCCGCCGGCCGCGGCGATGACGAGGAGGATCCACCGTCATGAACCTGATCAAGGCACTCTTCAACGGACTTTCGCTGCGGGAGCGATTCTTGCTCCTGGCTTTCCTTTGGGTTGGACTGCTTTTGTGGGCCGGGGGACTGATCAATCACTATCAGGATGAGCGCGAGCGCTTTCACCGGGTTGGGGTCGACCTTGAACGTCAGGCGCACTGGTTTGAAGAAAAGGAACACATCGACGAGCGCCTCTGGTCGGCGCTTGAACGGCTCGATCCGGCCCGAACGTACAACAGCACCCAACTCTCGGGTCGGCTCGACTCGATCGCTCGGGAGACCAGCCTCAGCTTCGACATTTCCTCGCCCAGCACACAGGAGAGTGACATATTCAGCATTCATTCGGTGCGGATCCAGGTTCGACGGGCGAAAATCGACGACCTCATCGCCTTCGACGCCGCGGTCAAACAGGAGTTTCCCTATCTCGGCCTCGAAGGCTTTCAAATCAACGCGCCGAGTCGCGACCCGCGCCAGCTCGACGCAGTTTTTCAGATATTTTCATTCGAACTGAAACCCGAGCAATTCTGATGGGTTGTTCACCAGACACGCACCTATGTTGAAACCGCATCTCGGCTCGCATTGTTTCGGGCGCATCCGCGGGATAATCCTGCTCGCGGGAGTGCTTGGGGCGCTCGCATTTCCATCCCTTGCCGCAACCGCCGACGAGGAAGAGGGCCGCTCAGCCGGGCCTCCGGATTTTGTTCCGCCGCCTCCCCCGACCGGATCGCCACCCAGTCTTCCGCCCGGGTTGCGCGAGGAGTCCGGGGAGGCTCGGCCCGCGCGCCGTACTCCGGTGCGGCGGGACCGCCCCGCCGCCGAACCGCAGGCCGGCGTCGAACCCGATTCCGCGATGCAGCGGCTGCTGGGGGCCGATCGCCGCGCGCAACTGTACAGCGACTCGGTTCGTGCGTTTGTCGATCCGGATATGAACCAGGAGGTGGGGTTGATTCGTCTTCCTGAACTCGGCACGAACGAGGTCATCGAGATGCTGGAGAATCTGACCCGTAAGCCGATCCTGCGGCAGCAGAACCTTCCGTCGGTGCGCATCACCTTTTTCAGTCAGGACGCCATGACGCGCGGCGAGGCGATCCTGGCAATCGAGAGTTTGCTCAGCCTGAACGGGATCGCGATCACGGTGGTCGGGGAGCGGTTCCTCAAGGCGGTGCCGAAGGGGGCGATCGATACCCAGGTGCCGCAGATCCTGCACACGAGCACGCTCAATCTCGCTCCGAGCCAGCAAGTATACTCGAAATTCTTTGATCTCGACGTGCTGAGTAATGAGGAAGCGGTATCGCTCCTCCAGCCGCTCATGACTCAGGGCGCCCCGGTCTCATTCCCGAAGAGCGGGCAACTCAAGGTGACCGATGCATTGATCAATCTGCAGTACGTGGAGACCATGCTCGAGAAGATGGACCGTCCTGCGCGGATGCGGCATGAGCTGAAGTTCTATGAGCTGGAGAATATCAATGTCGCGGATCTTCATCAACGGCTGCAGGCGCTGAAGGATGGGAGCTTGAAGCCGCAGCTCGAAGGCAATGCATTCTTCGATTCCGAGGAGCGAACCAACCAGTTGATTGTTCTCGCGCATCCTTCGAGCGTCCCTCTGATCGAGGATTTGATCGCCAAGTTTGACGTGGATGTGGCGCCGCTGACCGAGACCCGTATCTTCGATATTAAACACGCCGAGGCACGCGAGGTGTCGGCGTTGATCCAGGAGGTCGTCACAGGCCAGGAACGTGCGCGCGAAGAGGACGGGGGCAGCCCGCGGCGGACAGCGCAGCGACCGCGTCCGGAGGCCGACGATTCCGAGGACCGTGCCGACCCGAGGTCCCGCGGGGTCACACAAGCCGATTCCGGCATGCCGGTCGGCGATGCCGAGGGCCGCGCGCTGCAGTTCAGCAAGCACCTGACGCTGGTTCCGGACGAGCGCGCCAACACGATCATTGCGCACGGTACATCGAGCGACTTGCGCCATATCGAGAACCTCATCGACAAAATCGATATCATCCTGGCGCAGGTCCGGATCGAGGTGCTGATCACGGAGATCACGCTGCGCGAGCGGGAGGCACGGGGGATCGACGTGGTGCGATATGCGCTGGGACGGCAAATCGGGGGCGGCGGCGGCGACGGCGACCAGGGAGCCGGTTCCAGCGACCGTTTGCACCGGGTGCTCCCACAATTTCGTGACGACCACCTGGAGTTCGGCGATGCGCTCACGTTTGGCGGGGGTCTGGCCGATTTCACGATGGAGGTGATCCTGCGCGAGGCGCGCACCAACGACAACCTGCGGGTGCTTTCGGCTCCGACGGTTGTCACGACACACGCGCGTGAAGCGGAGATTTCGGTGGGCGAGCGGCGCCCGTTCCCCACATCCACGATCACGGATGGAGTCTCCACCGGCGTGGCCTCCCGGACGCAGATTCAGCGCGAAGACATCGGTATCAACCTGAAGGTTCGTCCGCTGATCGGTGCGAACGGGGTGATCCAACTCGAGATCGATCAGCAAGTCGACGATGTGACCGCCGAACGGGTGGCGATCGCGGATACCTCGGTCCCCGTCGTAACCCAACGCCATGCGAACTCGTACGTCAGCGTCGCCAACGGGGAACTCATCGTTCTCGGCGGCCTACAGTCGGTAACGCGGGAGCGCCAGGAGGGGAAGGTCTTTCTCCTGGGCGACATCCCGGTCCTCGGCCGGTTTTTCCGTCCGCAGACCGACGAGCATCGCAGGACGGAGCTGCTGATTTTCATCCGGCCGGTTATCCTCGAGACCACGGACCGCGCGCACCTGGATGCGCTGCAGCAGTTGAACAACATTCAAGGCGGCGACCTGATCGAGCAGTTCCTCGAGACGAACCGCGTCGAAATCCCCCCATTCGATGAGGAGGAGGACCTGGAGGAGCGACCCCGGCCACCGCGGCGCGGGGGGCGCCTCTGAATTGAGCCATGTCCCGGATCCAGAGCAACAGAGGTTATTGTCTGACCGGCGCGGCCGCCGTGCTCCTCGCCGCGTGCACGCTTGGAATCGCCGGGACGGCGGGCGCCGAACCGCCGACATTGGTGAGCAACTCGCCGTTCATTCCGGCCGACTTCGAGGCGCCGGAAGACCGTCCGACTCGCACCGCCCGGTCCTCCCGTCAACAGCAGAGTCCGCAGATTGAGCTTAGGGGGGTGTACTCGCTCGGGGGAAACTTCCACTTCAATATATTCGACAAGCGCGAGAACAAGGGGAGTTGGGTCGCGATGGATGACGCCGGCGCGGCCTTCCATGTTCTCGATTACGACCAGCGCACCGATACCGTGCGGTTGCAGTTCGAGGGCGAGGAACTGCAGGTGGCTATGCACCGTCCGGAGTGGAAGTCGATGCCGATCGAGGTTGAAGAAGAAGAGGAAACCGAAGAGCGTGAACGGCGGCCGCCCCGGCGACGGGTTGTCGCACCGCCTTCCCGCGAAGCGATCCGGGCGGCTCGCGAGCGGTGGGAGCGCACCCCGGAAGGGCAGCGTCCACCGACCCCGCCCCCGGATTTTGTCCCCCCGCCGCCGCCCGACATGGATCCCCCGACGGAGGGTCCCCCGGGACCGCCGCCCGAGGGTCCCCCGGGACCGCCGCCCGAGTTACCCGAGAACCTTAGAAGGCCGCCGCGCTGAGCCGTAGCTGCACGATGAATATCACGATTGAATTGATGAGCCATGTCTGAACCCCTGCTCGAGACCCCTCTGGAACGACTGGTCCGCAACCTGGACGAGGATCAGCGTATCATGCTGGAAGAGGCGCCCCGTCAGAACCGCCTGCCGCTGCTGGCGCAGTTTCGACGGGAGTCGGAGCTGCAGACCCTCGAGGAGATCAGCCGACTCGCCGGCATTCCCATGGTCGAGGATTTTGAGCTGGTCGAGGGTGCGGCGCGGATTCTTCCGCTTCGACTGGTCCACCAGTACCAATGTCTGCCGTTCAAGCGCATCGATCCGCCGGGCGAAGAGGGCGAGATCCCGCCTGAATCCGCCGGTCGGGAGCCGGTCCGCGTCGACGAACCGGCGGCCGGGCCCAACGGGAATGGGGATCCGGCCGGCGGCGAACCGCTTCCGCTCGTGACACTCTGGCCGCCGGAAGCGGGGATGGATGACTGGGTTTTCGCGGTCAGCGGTCGTTTCCCGGAGTGGTACCTCGGTCCGGCGAAGCTGATCACGAACACAATCACCCAGAATTTTGGCGTCGGAGCGGATTCGTTGAGCGAATCGGACATCGCCACGGAAGACACCGGCCGGGAGGTTGAGGAGGCGGAGGACGAGAACGCCGCGCTCATCCGATTCGTCAACGAGGTGATCTCCAAGGCCGTCGAGGATCGCGCGACAGACATCCATTTCGAGCCGCTGAAGGAGAGTCTTCAGATCCGTTACCGCATCGACGGAGAGCTCGTCCCCATTCGGGTACCGGACAATCTGATACGGTATCAGGGGGCAATCATTTCGCGCCTGAAGATCATGGCGAAGCTGAATATCTCCGAGAAGCGGCGTCCGCAGGACGGACGGATCAACTACCGGGCGGGCAAGACCGAATTGGACATCCGCATCTCGAGCATGCCCACGATGTACGGAGAGAGTATTTCGTTGCGTCTTCTGAACCAGAAGAATCAGATCCTTACCTTCGACCAGTTGGGGATGGCGAAGCCCGACCAGGCGAAGATCAAGCGCGTACTCGAGTTGCCACACGGCATCGTGCTCGTGACCGGACCAACCGGTTCGGGGAAGTCGACGTCGCTCACATCCTTCATTCGCCACATCAACAGCCCCGGCCGGCGGATCATCACGGTGGAGGATCCGGTTGAATACGAGGTGCCGGGCGTCAATCAGACCCAGGTGCACACCGATATTGGGTACACCTTTGCCGCGGCCTTGCGCCATATCCTGCGGCAGGATCCCGATGTCATCATGGTCGGAGAGATCCGGGACCGCGATACCGCCGATATCGCCATTCGCGCCTCGCTCACCGGTCACCTTGTGCTCAGCACCCTGCACACCAACGATGCTCCGGGAGCGCTGACCCGGCTCATCGATATGGAGATCGAGCCCTTCCTTGTGGCTTCCGCCGTGGAGTTGATTCTGGCACAGCGTCTCGTACGACGGCTCTGTCCCAAGTGCGCCCGTCCGGCTGCGATCGATTCCCGGCGGCTGCGCGAGCAGTTGACCATCCTCTTCGGCAGCCCTCCTACTGAATCGGAGCTCAATGCGGGCACGATCCTGGAAGCCGTCGGCTGCGACGACTGTCGCGGGCTCGGATACCGCGGCCGCGTTGGGTTGTTTGAAATCCTTCGCGTCGATGAGGATGTTCACGAGATGATTGTGAAGAAGAATTCCGCCCGCCAGATTCGCGAAGTAGCCCTCCGCAACGGCATGATTACGTTGCAGCAATCGGGTTGGGATCAGGTCAATCGCGGGGTGACGACTCTCTCCGAGGTCATGCACTTCTCCAAGTTGATGGAGGAGGCCACGGATACCGCTCTCTGACCGCCGCACTGTAATGCCACTTTTTGCCTACAAAGGAATCGATTCCGCCGGGAAGACGGTCAGCGGAGAGATGGACGCGGCGGAACGCCGGTCCGCGGTCCGCAAACTCTCCGCACTTGGGATCAAAGCGATTGCGGTCAACCCCTTGGCCGGCGATGAAGCGACGGTCCATCCGGAGGCCGGCCCGGCTTCCGAAAGCGACGAGAAGCCGAAGAAGAGTCTCCTGCGGCTGCGCAAGCGCCAATCGAAGTCGGCACAAGCACTGAGTTTCCTACAGAAACTGCTCGTCCTGCTCTCCGCCGGACTTCCACTGGGCGATGCATTGCGATTGCTCAGCCTGCGCCTTTCCGATCCGGTGTTGCGGGATCTTTCACAGGTCCTCTGGAGAAAACTCAGTGAAGGGAGCACCCTCGCCGGCGCGATGCGTGATATCCCCGGGCAGTTCAATGAATCGACCATCCACCTGGTCGAGGCGGGAGAGGCGAGCGGTAATCTCGTCCCCATCCTCGAGCGGGTGGTCGCATACATGGAGGAGTCGGCCGAGCTGAAAAAGAAGATCCTCAGCAGTCTGGCATATCCAGTATTCGTCTGCTTCATCGCGTTCGGTGTCGTGGCGCTCTTTCTCTTCTTCCTGCTTCCGCGTATCCGCGGGATGCTCGAGACGCTTGGAGGCGATCTGGCATGGTTCACGAGCCTTCTCGTCAACGCCTCCGACGCTGCGCTCAAATACGGTCCCTTCATGGTTGGAGCCCTGTTTATCGGGTGGTGGGCGCTGATGCAGTGGCGCAAGAAGCCCCAGGGACGGGCGAAGACCGATCAATGGATGCTGAACCTGCCGTTCCTCGGCACGATCTATCTCTACTCCAACCTGGTCCAGACCTCGAACCTTATGGCCACGCTCATGGGAAGCGGGGTCAACACGACCGAGACCCTCCGGCTCGTCGAGCGCACGATCAACAATACCGTCCTGCGCGGCAAGTTCGCGAACGCCCGCAAACAGATCCAGGAAGGGGTCAATATGGCGACGGCGATCAAACGTGTCCGTTATATGCCGGATCTCGCGATGGACATCCTCACGGTCGGCGAGAACACGGGGAATCTCGTAAACAGTCTGCGCGACATCAACCGGATCTACCGCGCGGAGTTGCAGCAGTCCCTGGGAGCCCTCACCATGACCATTTCCACCGGCGCTCTCATCTTCGCTTTCCTCCTGGTCGGGCTGATCGCAATGTCGATCCTTCTCAGCGTCTTCCAGATCTCCAACGCCCTCGCCGCGTAGGCGGCAGGGGCCGGGAGACGGCCTTCGGATGGTAGAGGAAACGCCGGGCAGAAGGCAATGGCTCGTGGGCACTCGCCGCCGGGCGAAACAGCACTCACAGCCCGCTAAGCTGCAGGCCGAGCGAGATCCAGAATGGAATCGTGATCAGGGCGACCACCGTCGTGCCGAGAACGACGCGGAACGCCACGCGCGGATCGCCTCCGTAGTGCGCGGCGATGACGATTGGAAAGATTCCGGCCGGCATCGCCGCCTGGATGATGATGATCTTTTTCAGTTCGGGCGAAAACGGCAGCAATACGGCGGTCAGAATGAAGAGGAGCGGAAGCATTCCCAGGCGGAGTGCGATCGACCCGGCGAAGATGTTCCATCCGCGCCGCAGCGATTCGTTTCCGAAAAGATCCGCGATCGTGGCGCCGGCGAGGAGGACGCCCACGGGAATGGCGCACGCCGCGACCATGTCGATCGTCGTAAATGCAAACGCGGGAAGGATGCGTGCGAGTCCAAGGTAATTCGCGGTGAGCGCGACGAGCAGCGCGATGACCGGTGGATTCAGGATCCGGCGCCATGCCCGCCGGTCGAAGGTTCCCGATACGAGAATGATTCCGGCGGTCCAGAATGCGATCTCCACTCCGACGTTGTGCACGAGCAGGATTCCCGTGATCTCACGGCTGTCCCAGAGCATCGCGATCAGCGGGATCGGGATGTACCCGTAGTTGTACAGTCCGGTGCCGAACGCGAACGTTCTGCGGGGGACAGGCTTGCTGATCCGAAAGAGCGGTGCGGCGAGATAGGCGACGCCAAACCCGATGACCACCGTGAGAAACCCGACGAGGGGCGGCACGAGCAGATTACCCGGCGTTTCCAGCGCCGGATTCCCCAGCACGAATTTGAAGATGAGCGCCGGGTAAAAGAGGTAGACGACCAGTCGGAGCAGGCTGTTGTCTGCCGCTGCAGCTAGAATCCCCCGTCGCCGCACGACGAATCCGATCGCCATGATCAGGAATACCGGTGCCAGTGCGCTGAGGATGAGGGGAAAATGCTCCATGCACGGTTATTCTCACGAGCCCTCGGCTCACTTGTCCAGCTGCATTCGAGGCCGCGGATTTGAGCTGGATTGCCGGGGTTTGGCGGGCTAGCTTCCGTTCGATGGAGAAACCGGTTTCTGTATGGGATGCGCACACGCATCTGTTCCCTCCTGCAGCCGGGGCGGACCCGCGCGGGTGGGGCGCCGACCGCGGGGAGGAGCATTGGACTGCTCTGGCTGCTCCGGAGCGACGCCGATCTCTGCAGGATTTTCCGGATTCCGGACGCATGGCCGAGGATATGGACCGCGCAGGAGTCTCGACTGCGATCCTGCTTGGGTGGTACTGGGAGCGGGCGGAGACCTGTCGCGAGCACAATCGATTTCTCTGCGAGATCGCCGCGCAGGATCCCTCGCGTTTCATCCCATTTGCGGCGCTTCAGCTGCGTGACAATCCCCGGGCGTTGGACGATCTGGACGAGGCGGTCCGCAACGGGTGTCGGGGAGTCGGGGAACTCCTGCCCGGTGTCCAGGGGTACTCGCTGGACGACATGCTTTTCGCGGAGCTGTGCGGCTATGCGGCGGAACGGCATCTGCCGATCGTATTGCACGTGACCGAGGGGGCGGGTCGCCGGCATGCGGGGCGCGTGGATACGCCGTTTATGGAACTCGTCGAGTTGGCCGCCTCGAATCCGGACACAATATTTATCTTCGCACACTGGGGCGGCGGGTTGCCGTTTTACGCACTCAATCCGCACGTGCGCGCGTCGTTGGCGAACGTGTATTTCGACAGTGCGGCGAGCCCGTTGATGTACGACTCGCGCGTGTGGGGTGTTGTCCGCGATCTCGTCGGTCCGGAACGCCTGCTCTTCGGATCCGACTACCCGCTCCGAATCTATCCCAAGCGTCAGAAGCAGGCGGACTTCACGGGAATCGTCGAAGAGTTTCGCGAGTCGGGTCTCACCGACGTGGATCTGCGGATGATGGGAGGGGGGAATCTGAGGAGGATTCTGGAGCATACGACGGAGGGATCTGGAGCGGTGGATTGATTCCGGGGCGGCGTAGCCGCCCCGCAGCTCGCGCTCCGCGCCTTCTGTTTCCCGGACCGGACACGGTGTCGCTCGGCATTTCGATAGTCCTCCCGCTCGGCGTATCTGTCACATTCGGGCTTGAAGGGCGGTCCCTGAGCTGTCGTATCTGTTTTCATGGAGATGGCGATCGTTATTCCCGCGCGGCTGGCGTCGACGCGCTTCCCGCGGAAACTCCTGCATCCGGTGCGCGGCAAGCCCTTGATCCTGTGGACGGCCGAGCGGGTTGCGGGGGAGGCGCCGGAGATGCCGCTTTTTTTCGCGGTCGCGGACTCGGAATTGGCGGAGGTGCTCAATAGCGCCGGGTTTCAGACGGTCATGACGGATCCCGATCTTCCCAGTGGGACCGATCGGATCGGCGCTGCGAACGAGCGTATCGGTGCGGATCTGGTAATCAACGTCCAGGCCGACGAACCGCTTGTGCGCAGGTCACACATCGAGCGCTTGGCGGGACTGCTGTCTGAATCCGACGCCGCCATGAGCACCCTGGCCACGCCGTGTCAAACGGCTGAGGAGTACCGCAATCCGAACCGCGTAAAGGTCGTTTGCGACCGCGGCGGGTATGCGCTGTATTTCTCCCGCAGCCCGATTCCGTTCAGCCGCGACCGCGGGGTGGAGGTGGACGACGCCTGGGTGCGAACCAACCCATGTCTCGTGCACCTGGGCCTGTACGGCTACCGCCGGGAGTTTTTGGCTGCCTACCCGGAACTGCCGCGGGGTCCGCTGGAGGATTTGGAGAAACTGGAACAGCTGCGGGCTTTGGAGAACGGGCACCGTATCGCGGTGGGCCGGTGCGATGAGCCGACGATGGGGATCGATGTTCCGGAGGATGCGGAGCGGTTGGTTTCGCGCCTCGCGTGAAACCCTTGCCAAACCCGGGTGCGGTCGCCAGAGTGGCGCGTTTCATTATGAGTGATGCACCGATTGAGACATCCGATCTTCGCGCGGTCCGCCAGGGCAAGCTGCGGGAGCTGAAGGAGGCGGGGACGGATCCTTTTCGAACGAACTGCCGTCAGTCCCATACCTCCGCGCAAGCATTGGCGGCGTTCTGTGAGGAGGATGAAGCAGGGCCCGCGGTGGCGGTGGCCGGGCGGATTGTCGTGCTGCGCCTGATGGGGAAGGCGGCGTTTGCGAAGATCCTGGATCGGGATGGACAGATCCAGTTGTATTTCAAGCGCGATGTCGTCGGCGAGGTGGCGTTCGACGCGTTCAAGAAACTCGACCTCGGGGACCACATCGGCGCCGAGGGCACGCTGTTCAAGACCCGAACGGGTGAGATCACGGTCCGGGTGGAATCCTATGTGTTGGTGAGCAAGGCGTTGCGTCCGCTTCCGGAGAAGTGGCACGGGCTGACCGACAGCGAGCAGATCTACCGTCAGCGCTATCTTGATTTAATCTGCAACGCCGACGCCCGGAGTCGCTTTGTTACGCGCAGCCGAGTCGTGTCCTGCATTCGGAAATTCCTCGACGATCGCGAATTCCTCGAGGTTGAGACACCCGTGCTGCAGGCCGATGCGGGCGGCGCGGCGGCGCGCCCGTTCGTAACCCGTTCCAATGCGCTCGACTGCGACTTCTTCCTGAGGATCGCACTGGAGCTGCCGTTGAAGCGGTTGCTCGTCGGCGGGTTCGATCGCGTCTATGAACTCGGGCGTATTTTCCGGAACGAGGGTCTCTCCCGCCGGCACAATCCCGAGTTCACCATGCTGGAAGTGTATCAGAGTTACAGCGATTACCGTGGGATGATGGAACTCGTGCGCGGGATGTTCGAGGCGATCTGCCGGGAGGTTCTGGGAACGACCCGGATTCGCAGGCACGACGGCGAGGAGATTGAACTGGGCGGGGAGTGGCGTGAGGTCCGATACAAGGATCTGGTCGTCGAAGCGACCTCCGACGCCGATTGGTTTGCGCGGTCGCGCGAGGAGATGCTCGCGTGGTGCGCCGCGTCGGGGATTGAGGCGCCCGCCGACGCGGAGGCGTTTGAGATCGGGAATCATGTTTTTGAGAAGCGGATCGAGCCACGTTTGATTCAACCGACGTTCGTTACACATCTGCCGAAGGAGCTGGTGCCGCTCGCCAAGATCTCCGACGACGATCCGACCACGGTCGACGTGTTTGAGCTGTGTATCAACGGACAGGAGATCGCGCCCGCCTACAGTGAACAGAACGATCCCGAGGTGCAGCGGGAGGTGCTGCTGGCTCAGGTGGGGGAGGAGATTCAGCGTTTGGACGAGGATTTTCTGCTCGCCCTTGAACACGGCATGCCCCCGGCCGGTGGGATGGGGGTCGGGATCGACCGCCTTATCATCCTGCTGACCGGGGTCCCGGCGATCCGTGATGTCATCCTGTTCCCATCGCTGCGCCCCGACCACAGGGAACCCGAATCGGCGAAATAGAGTCCCGGAGAGATGCCCTGGTATATCTATCTCGCGCTTCGGCAGATCTTTCCGCGCGGGCGCCTGGTCTCGCCGTTCTTCCTGCTTTCCGTGCTCGGAGTAACGCTCGGGGTGATGATCCTCATCATTGTGCAGAGTGTGATGGGGGGGTTCGGGCAGACCTATCGCGAGTTGATTGTCGACACGAACGGGCATCTCCGCGTGGAGACCGGAGGGGTGGACTACCGTTACCGTGAGACGGTTGAGCGTCTGCGCGAGGATCCGGCGATCCGCGCCGCCGCTCCCTTCGCGCAGGGCGTGGTCATGCTTCAGCATCGTCAACAACCCGCGTTTCCCTACATTCGTGGGATCGAACCGTGGTCGGAAGGGAAGGTCATCCCGCTCGACGATTTCATGATCCGGGGGAGTCTCGACGACCTGCACGACGACAGTATTCTCCTGAGCAGCGTGCTTGCGCGGCAGCTGCGGGCTGATGTCGGTGCCACGGTCGATGTGTACACGCCGCTGATGCTGGATCAACTCAAGGAGGACGAGGTGCTGCTGCCGCGTGAACTGCGGGTTGCCGGTATCTACGAAACCGGGTGGAATCAGTTCGATAGCACCACGATGGTCGCGACGCTGCGGCTTATGCAGGATCTCTACGCGATGGAGGGCGGGGCACATGGCATCGCGGTGCGCGTGAACCCAGGAGTCGATGAATTTCAGGTCGCTCAGCGTCTGAACGAGGAACTCGGTCCGCCGTACCGCGCGGTGACCTGGACGCAGATGTACGAGGATTTCCTCTGGGTCCTCCAACTCGAGAAAAGTGTGATGTTCTTTTTGTTGCTCTTTATCGTGCTGGTGGCCGCCTTTGCCATCGCGATTTCGATGCTGCTTACGGTTCTTCGAAAAACGCGGGAGATTGGTTTGATCGGGGCCATGGGAGGCGGCGCGCGGAACCTGGCAGCAAGCTATTGTTTTCAGGGGTTCTTCATCGGCGTCTGCGGAAGTATCGCGGGAACCGGATTGGCCCTGCTCGCGCTGCGCTACCGCGATGAGATTGTTTCGGCTTTCGCGACGGTTACCGGGAGCCGCGACGTGCTGATCCAGTTCTACCAGTTCGCTCACCTGCCCGCGCACTACAATCCGCGCGATTTCGTGATCATCATCGCGGCAGCGCTGTTGCTCTCGACCGCGGCGGGATTCCTGCCCGCATTCCGGGCAGCCCGGCTCAAACCGGCGGAGGCGTTGCGCCATGAGTGACGTCACCGTCGATCGCATGGAAGCCGTGCTCCGGGTGCGCGATGTCCGCAAGTCGTTCCGCAGCGGCACGCGCACGTTCGAGATCCTCAACGGCGTCACGTTCGACGTCGCCGCGGGCGAATCGCTGAGCATCCGCGGCGAGTCCGGTAGCGGCAAGACGACGCTCCTGAACATTGTGGCGGGACTGGAGACGGCGGACGCGGGCGGCGTCCTCTGGAAGGACTTGAAGGCGCATGAGCAATCTCCACGCGCGCTCTGCAGGTGGCGGCGGGATTTTGTCGGAATGGTCTTTCAGGCCTATTACCTGATTCCCGAAATGAATGCTCTGGAGAACGTTCTCTTCCCGGCGCGGCTGCGTGGAGGCATCAGCCGGACCGAGCGGGAACGGGCCGCGGCGTTGCTCGAGGCGGTCGGTCTCTCGGGACGCATGGAGAGCCTGCCGGCGACGCTCTCGGGGGGGGAACGCCAACGCGTGGCGATCGCCCGGGGGCTGATGAACCGGCCCGCCCTGCTGCTCGCCGACGAGCCGACCGGCAACCTCGACGAACGCACCTCCGCTGCGATCATGTCGCTGCTTCTGGACGTTTGCAGAGGCGAATCCGCCGCCCTGGTTCTCGTAACCCACAGCCCGGTCTACGCGGCACAGACGAGTCGCACGGCGCTCCTTCACGAGGGACGGTTGGAGTAGCGGGGCTGCGCGGCGATCAGCAACTGGCGACCCTGTAACCCGTTCCCTTTTTCCCCCGCTCTCACACCGTCACGGATTCGGCGTGCAGCAGCTTGTCTACTTTGTTCGCTACGATGACCCCGTAATTGATGGTCCCGAGCCATCCGCTCATGATAATGCCGACGCTTCCGGCGTGAAAGAGTCCCCGCACCTGGTCCGGCAGATCCATCGAGACTCTCAGTCCTTCGAACTTCGTCCCGAAACTGGTGCCGCCGATATGCCGGGTGAAATGCTGTACCGTCCGCGGCGTCGCCGCCTCCAGGTGGTCGATCTTGTCGCGGACGCCCGGGATCAATCCTTCGAGACAGCTGACGGCCTCCCCGCAGAGCCGCTGTTTCTCGGCCAGGTAAGTGGCCTCATCAAGCTTTTCCCACTCACTCCACCGGCTGTTGAGTGAAGCGACGACGGCGTACCGAGGTGGATCGAGATGGGGCCGGGTCTCCGGATAGTAAAACGAGAAGGTGCGCGAGGTGGTGTGACGGCTCGTCAACTCCTCCATGCTCAGGTGTTCCGCCTCCGAGGTGAAGATGAGGTCACCGACATTCGGGATGCTCTCGCCCTTGCGGATGCCCATGTAGACCTGACACGAGGAACTGTTGACGCGCACCGTTCGTGCCGCTGCACGAAACTCCGGGGAGAATGCTTCCTCGCCCACCAGGTGGCGGATCGTGTTCAGGACGTTGGCATTGGAGAGGACCGCGCGGCACCGGATCCGCCGCGGGGGTGGACGCTCCCCCGAGTTCAGCGACTGGGCGGTGACACCGGTGACGCGACGTCCTGAACCCTCCCACTCGGTATGGATCTTCTCCACGAGGGCGCACTTTCGCAGGTCGACGCCGTTCCGCTGCAGTTCCCGCTGCATCTTGCGAATCAAAACGTCCGTGCCCCCTTGAAAGGTGAAGACGCCCTTGCTCATGAAATTTGAAAAGACGATCCCGTAGGTTATCGCCGGATCGTCCAACGACGACCCGTTCGCATACGCAATCGGCTCCAGCAGGAGGCGGTGCACATCCGGCCGGCCCGGGAAGAAATCATCGAACAGCTCCCCGGTGGTCTGGCGGTTGTCATCATAGAAATTCATCGCCCGAAGACGCTCGAAGAAGGCGTCGACGCGTTCCCGCTCCACGCCGAATCGCTCCGTCAGGATCCTGGTGAAATCCTCCCGGTCGAATGTCGTTTGAACGTCAAATTGCGGGTTGATAAAGCGGATATCCTTCAGTTGAATGATCGAATCCGCGATCTCCCGGGTCCAATACTTGCGGCAGCTCTTGACCATGCCGACGGGAAAGCCGTGGAGCGAAATGTCGAATATATGCCCGCCAGGGCGGCGAAACCACGTCGCAAGGCCCCCGAACTGGTAGTGATGCTCGAGAAGGAGCACCGAATGTCCCTGTTTTGCTAGAACATTCGCGGCGGTCAACCCGCCCAGCCCGGAGCCGACGATGACGACATCGTACTCCTCAGCAATCCCTTCCAGCCAATCCTTTGCCATGCAATACCTGATATACCTCCTCGCAAATTTTGCAACCCCGGAAAGGACTTGCATTTTGCTCCCGTTGCATCAGATTTTCCCCTTTTGCATCACTCAAATCTTGTGACTTTATGTTCAATATCCTGACCAGCACAATCTCCTTAGCGCAGGCGGACGCTCCGTCCGGGGGAGGCGATCCGACCATCCAGTTCATCATCCTCGGGTTACTCTTCGCCGGGATGTGGTTCCTGATCATCGCTCCGCAGCGCAAGCGTCAAAAACAGCATCAGAAACTCATCTCGGAGCTCAAGAGCGGCGATGAAATCATCACCACCGGGGGCCTCTACGGCGTGATCACCAACGTAAAGGATGATCGCTTTGTCATCAAAATCGCCGACAACACCCGTGTCGAGCTGGGCAAGACCTTCGTTCAGGCCCGTTCCGGGGCCGCGGAGACTGCTGGATCCAAGTGATTTACTTAGAATAATTTAGGACCCTCATGAACGGAAGTATTGCCTGGAAAGCCGTCCTCTCGGCCGCCGTGGTCGCGTGGGCCGCCCTGAACCTGATCCCGTGGCAGGACACGCCATTCGAGGAGTATGTCCTGGCGGAGGTTTCCGCGCAGGCCGATGAATTCGAGGAGATCCTCGAGCGCGCACACGAGCGTGTCGAAGAGAACCCGGACGATTACCCCTCTGTCTACATGGCGCTGCGGCGGATGGCCGAAGAGGAGCGGCTCGACCTTGCCCGCTACTTCCCGCACATTGACTTGCGCGACCAACGCAATATCAACCGCCGCAATGAGATTCTCATGGATGAGTTGCTCCGGCGCAGCCAGGGGGAGGTACGTCTTGGGCTCGACCTGCGCGGGGGAGTAAGCGTCACATTCCAGCTCGATGAGGAAGCGGTTGCGGGCCACGACTGGGAGCGTGAAGCATTGCTCGAACAGGCAATCGAGGTGATCGCCGGCCGCGTCGATGGGCTCGGGGTCGCCGAACCGATCATCCGCTCGCGCGGCGAATCGCAGATCGAGGTCCAGATGCCGGGGATCACCACCCGCGACAATCCGGATATCGTGGATGTGATCGGCGCGCCCGCCCTGCTCGAATTCAGCCTGCTCCACCGCACCGCCGATCCGCGCACTGCGGAGGAAACCCCGATCGGCTACCGGCGGATGGTTCAGGAGTTCGAGGATCCCGAGACCGGCGATATCATTGAATCCCCCGTTTTCGTCCGCCGCGTTCCCATGATGACGGGGGAAATCATCACGGAAGCCCGCGCCGTGCCCGGGGAATTCGGCGGTCACAAGGTTGTTCTCAGTTTTACACGCGAAGGAGAACGACAGTTTGCCCGCCACACCCGCGAAATCGCGGAGGAGAACGAACGCACCGGCACCATCGGACAGCTGGCCATTATCCTGGACGGTGAGCTTTACTCCGCTCCCACCGTGCGGCGCGAGATCCGCGGCGGCGCCGAGATCACCGGACGCTTTTCCCAGCGCGAGGCCATGGAACTCGCGAACGTTCTCAACAACCCGCTCCAGGTCGGTCTCGAACCGGTCCAATTGAGCGAGGTTGGGCCGACCCTCGCCGCCGACGCGCGCTCTGCATCGATCAACGCAGCGCTCCTGGGCGCCTCATTGGTGGTGGTCTTCATGCTCATTTACTACCGTCTCGGGGGCTTTGTCGCGATGTTTACCGTCATCCTCAACCTGACGATCGTGGTCGGCACGCTGAGCAGTTTCGGCGCTACCATCACCCTCCCGGGCGTGGCAGCCCTGGTGCTCACAATCGGTATGGCCGTGGATGCCAATATTCTCATCTTCGAGCGAATACGCGAGGAACGGAAGCTCGGCAAAACACTTCCAACCGCCCTCGAATCCGGCTACAACAAGGCGTTCTCCACAATCGTCGACGCGAACGTCACCACGCTGATCACCGCACTGATTCTGGTCTGGCTCGGAACCGGACCGGTCAAGGGATTCGGCGTAACACTCGCTGTCGGGATTCTAAGCACCATGTTCTGCTCGCTCATCGTGAACCGATGGATGCTCGAGCTGTTCATCCGCCGCGGAATCATACGCAACCTCTTCACCGGCCAGGTCTGGAAAGAGCGCAACATCCCCTTCCTCAATTACGCTCGGAGGGCTTTTACCGCATCGTGGGTCGTCGTTGCCATTGGAATCGTCGCGTTCTTCTTCCATTTTGACCGCGCGTTCGGCATTGATTTCACGGGCGGCGACGAGATTACCGTCGCTTACGACGAACGCATCTCCCCCCTTGAAATCGCCGGAGTGGCCGAAGCGAACGACTTTGGGGAAGTCAACGCCATCTACCAATCCATCATCGGCGCCGAACGCGAGACGATCAAGATCCAGACCCCGCCGGATCGAGGCAGTGAATTCTATGATCTGCTGAACGCAGCCTATCCAAACGCCGGGTTGGATCTGACCGGAGAGACTCGAATCGGGGCGGCGGTTGGCGCCGCCGTTCGGCGCAGCGCCGTGGCGTCGGTTGTCGTCGCTTTGATGGCCATGCTCCTCTACATCGCAATCCGCTTCGAATGGGGATATGGCTTTGGAGGGGTTGTCGCCACGATTCACGACGTTCTCATGACCATCGGCCTGTTTATCGCGCTCGGCGAATTCTTCGGGATCGGATCCGGCCAGTTCTCCGCACCGATGATCGCGGCGATTTTGATGGTCGTGGGGTACTCGATTAACGACACGATTGTAGTCTTCGACCGAATACGGGAGGAGCTGGACCTCAATCCAGGCATGGACCTGAAGTCGGTGGTCCATCTCGCGATCAACAGGACGTTATCCCGTACCATTCTCACCAGTACGACGACCCTGCTCGCCACCTTCTCGCTCTTCATCTTCGGAGCCGGGATCATCACCGATTTCTCCCTTGTCTTTATCATCGGTATTCTGACCGGGACCTTCTCCTCGATATTCATCGCCAGCCCGGTCTTCTTCTGGTACCACAAGGGAGATCGCCGCAAGGTGGAGGAACGGCACCTGCTGCCCTCCTACGAATGGTCGAGCCAGAGTTCCACCAAGAAAACGCCCACTCCGAAGCCGGCGGCCGGGTGATCACCTCGGCCCTGCAGTGGAAATCCAATCCGTGCGACCCGGATAGAACGGCCGTGCTGGAGAGCGAACTCGGGCTCAGCCGGGAAGCGGCGATCCTGATGCGGCGCCTCGGATACACCGACCCTGAAGAGGGTCGCGCATTCCTCGATCCCCGCCTGCAGAGCCTCGACGATCCATTCCGGATCACGAACATGGACCGCGCCGTCACTCGCGTCCGCGCGGCGATGTCGCGTGCGGAGGATATCCTTGTATTCGGGGATTACGACGTGGACGGGGTGACGAGCACTGCGTTCCTCGTGGACATCCTGAAGATCTTCGGGGTCACGCCGCGCTTTGTTGTTCCGAAGCGCCTCGAAGAGGGATATGGGCTCTCGATGGGAGCGCTGGATCGCTCGTTCCAGGAAAGCACCCGGCCGCAACTCGTGATCGCCGTCGACTGCGGAACGAACAGCCTCGAGGAGGTCGCCTGGCTGCGACAGAAGGGCGTCGATATCGTGATCATCGACCACCACACCTCCAAAGAGAAGGTTCCCGCGGATACAATCCTCGTCAACCCGCATGTATTCGATTCGCCCTCAGAACCATGGGCCAACCTCTGCACCGTCGGTCTGGTGTTTAAATTCGTCCACGCGCTTCTGAAGGACCTCCGGAGCGAGGGTGACGATCTGGCCCTCCAGATTCGCCTGAAGGATTACCTCGACCTCGCCGCACTCGGTACCCTCGCCGACCTCGTGCCGCTCACAGGCGAGAACCGAATCCTTGCGAAAAGCGGTCTCGCTCACCTCCGGGAAACACAACGCACCGGGTTGAATGCGCTTTTCTCGGTCTGCGGTATGCGACTGGGCAACGTGGTTTCCCCTTTTGACATCTCGTTCCGTCTCGGCCCTCGCATCAACGCGAGCGGCCGCTTGGCTGATGCGGCGCTCCCCATCGACCTCTTACTCTCCAACGATTGGCAGAACTGCCTGAACATTGCGCGCACCCTCGACGAATTCAACCGCGAACGGCAGGACATCGAGCGAGAGATCGTGCGCGAGGCCGAGCGGATGGTTGCAGAAACCCAGAATAATGCGCCGGGCATCGTGCTCTACCATCCGGATTGGCATCCGGGAGTCGTCGGAATCGTCGCGAGCCGAATCTCGAAGAAGTATCATCGCCCGTGCCTCGTGCTCGGCGCCGAAAGCGACCTCGCCAAGGGAAGCGGCCGCAGCGTTGCAGGGATTGATCTGGTGGAGGCGCTGACGCCGTGTGCGTGGCTGCTTGAACACTGGGGGGGGCACCCCGCGGCAGTCGGGGTCTCCGCGCGTCCCGAGAACCTTGATGCGTTGCGCGACGCATTCTGCAGCAGCATCCTGAGCATCGTTTCCGGTGAAATCGCCGGTCCGGAGATTGAAATTGCGTGTTGGAGCGATCCCGCCGCCCTCACCGAGCGCCTGCTCGCTGAACTCGAGCGGCTCGCCCCGTTCGGGCAGGGAAATCCGGAGCCGGTCTTCGGCGTACGTAAGGTCGTCCTGGACCGTGAGCCGGTCGCCTTTGGAAAGGGGCACTATCGCTTCCAGATCGAGACCGCCCCGGGGACGCGAATTCAGGGCGTGGCGTGGAAACAGGCCGATCGTCCCATTCCCGCGTTCACACCGGTCGACCTCGCACTCCGCTTCGCCTGGAATCATTGGAACGGCCGCAGCACACCGCAGGTCTCTCTGGTGGATTGGCGCCCGGCTGCCCCCGTCTGATCGGACATGCGGACTCGAACGTTCGATGAACGACCCCACGTGCTTTTAGAGTCAGGATCCGCGTCGGTCATACCCGCGGATCAGCGGTGCCCGCGCATGCCCGTATTTCACTCCCGAGCCGGAATGGCGCCCTCGATCTCGCGCAACGTTGCTTGAAGCGCGCCGCGCTGCTGTTGGATCCAGGCGGCTGCGCGCTCGGCGCAAGTCCGGCGTCGGACGGGGTCGCGGAGAAGCTCGAGGAGGGTGTCGGCGACCTCGCGTTCACTATCGGCGACCCGCACGGCGCCGCTTGCGGCCAAACTGGCGGCGATGTCACGGAAATTGCTCATCCGCGGGCCGCAGACGACCGGCTTGAGCAAGGAGACAGCCTCGATCGGATTCTGTCCCCCTTCGTGTGGCGGCAGACTTTTCCCGACGAAGACGACGTCGGCGCTCTGGAGGAGGCGGAGCAATTCGCCGGTGGTGTCGGCAACGTAGACTACGTTGCCGTGATCGGCGCGTTTCCGATCGGTGCGGAAGTGGTATGGAAAGGAATGCTCCATCATCAACCGGCGCAGGCTGTCCCGGCGTTCCGCGTGTCTTGGGACGAGCACCAGGTATACGGGGAGGCCGGCTTCGCGAGCCCGGCGCAGGAGATCGAGCAGGAGTGCTTCCTCGCCCTCCCAGGTGGAGCTGCCGAAGAGCACGATTGGTTCGGGGGACGCTGGTTGGAATCCGAACTCCTGAAGCAGTTCATGGCGTTCCGATGGCGTGGTTGAGGGGTTGGCGCCGGGGAGATCGAGTTTCAGATTGCCGGTCTCAATCACCCGTTCCGGTTCGGCGAGGGTGCGCCAGCGCTCGGCGTCCTGTGTGCTGGCGGCAAGGATCCGGTGGATCCGGTTGAACACCAACGTTCGGGCGATTCGTCCAAAGCGTGCATACCGCCGATACGAGCGGTCGGACAGGCGGGCGTTGACGAGGAAGACGGGCACGCCGCGGCGCTCCGCCTGGTAGAGGTGTTCCGGCCAGAGTTCGCCTTCCATGAGCAGGGCGAGGTCCGGTTGCAGCCGGTTCCAGAAGGCCGTGTTGCAGGGTGCGAAGTCGAGAGGAAACCAGCCGATCCAGGAGCACAACTCGCTCATGCGGGTGCGTGCGAGCGCGTACCCGGTGCTCGTTGTGGTGGTAAGGACGATTTCGAGGGCATCATTCCTGGCCAGAGCGCGCAGGAGCGGTTCCATGGCACCGAGTTCGCCGACACTTACGGCGTGGGCCCAGATTCGGGCATATCCCGGTGGCTTCGCAGGAGCGTCGACTCTGAACCCGAGGCGCTGCACGGTGCTGCTACGGTATCCGCCGCGCTTGTGCATGCGCCGTAGAAAACCGGGCAGGAGGCCCAAAAACACGAACGGAAAGAGAATGCGGTACAGCCAGATCATCGGGTCAATCGAAACGCAGGAAGCTCTTGTGGCGGCGGTTCTGCTCAGCGGTAAGCGGGGGGAAGTCGTCCCACTCCCGCCGCGGCGGCAGGCCGTCGAGGAGTTGCGCGGAGCGAGCACGCAATTCCTGCCATCGATTCCACGGATAATCGGGTGCGTTTGCAATATGCATCAACAAGCTGCGCCATTCGAGGGCCGCACGTTCCACGTCGCCGGAGAGCAGTTCCTCGCCGAGCAGGTTGCGCCGCTCCGCGGGGTTGACATTCCATTCGGCCAGGAGTTCGGCCGCGCCGTCGCCGTATTGCGGAGGAACGCCCTTGAAAAGGTAGCCGTGGTAGGTGAGTCCGCGGAAACGCGCGCGACAGGTTGCTCCAAGGCGGCCGCTGTAGGACTCATGGATTTCAAATCGGTGTCCGGCCCTTAGGTTGGCAAGATCGAATACCAGTTCGGAGATCGGATAGGAGGACTCCTCCAGTGCGGCGGCGATCGCGAGGCCCTCGCCGTGGTTGAAAAAGCTGAAAATCACGCCTCGGCGGGTCGGATGAAGCCGATCGTCGATCAGCCCGAGCTGGAACCATGCTTCGGCCGGTGTGGCCTGAACGCCTCCGCGCGCCGCCAGCTCCTCCCCGTCGCTCTTAAAGCTCAGTTCGAACCGTGTCCGTGTCCGGCGTCTGGGCGGATCGAACAGGGCTTGCCCTTCGCTGTCTATCCGGGCGTAGACTTGAGCCTGACCGTAATCGAGGCGTGCGCTGATCATGCCTTTTTTTTCCTCGATCCCGGCGGAGGCTCCGCCGCCGGTAATCCGGGGAAGGACTGGCAGAATCTTCTCTTCGAGGCGCTCGAGTGTCCATCCGGAACGCTGAACTCTGCGAAACGCTCCCTCGAGCTTACGAAGCCGGCGAATCAGCCAGCGATTGAGGACGAGTTCGCCTTCGTCCGGCCGCGTCCCAATCCGCGCGAGGTGAACGATGCGACCGTAGCGCGGGGCACTGCCGATCGCCCCGACCTGGCAGAGAGCCCCGGCCCCCTCGCCGAGCCGGCCGACGAGGGAGGGGCTGCTCAGCGCGGGGATCCATCGATCGTTGGCGCGTATCCAGACCGTTTCGAGCGGTTGGGGCACCGGAGCACGCCGTCGCTCCCAGGCGTCCAGGAAGTTCAGCATCTCGACAAAACTCTGTTCCTTCATCTCGGTTTCCGAAGCCGGTCGGCTTTCGGGCTGGAAGGCCTTGAACCCGAGCGGGATATGGTCGGGGCTGTACAGGCGTTCGGCGACACGGCGCGCCGCCTCCCGGGGCTTGTCGTTCTCCCGGCAGGCCTGGTGCATAACCTCGATCATTGTCGGCCAGTCGACGCGCTCGGTGCGTTTGAGGGTGAGTGGACGCGCTTCGTGCAGTCTCGGTTTCCCCGGGGCGACGAGGATGTACCCCTTCTTGTCGAGACCGCGCCGCCCGGCGCGTCCGAACATCTGGAGGAGTTCGTCGGGACGGACGAGGTGGTATCGATCGGCTGCGCGGTACTCGCGATCGGTTACGAGGACGGAGCGCAGGGAGAAATTGATCCCGGCTGCGAGTCCCATGGTTGCCACGACGACCCGAAGCTGGCCGGCCTTGGCGAGCGGTTCGATGAGTCCGGCGCGCTGGCGGTAATCGAGCCCGCTGTGGTGGAACGCGATGCGACCGCGCAGGAGGCGGCTGAGGGTTTCGCCGGCGAGGCGTTTTTGCTGCGCCGTAAGATCCAGGGGGTCTTCTTCGGGGAGGGCGGACGCCAGCTGCCGGGCGAGTCCCTCCGCCGACTTGCGGCGCGGCGCGAACGCAAGAAGCGGTCCCATCCCGGCTTTTAGAGCGCGGGCAACCAGACGCGGCCAGAACCCCTTGACCCCGGAAGGGATCGTGTCCGGGAGGTTCTCCAGGGCGACTTCGTCGAGCGGAACCGGGCGGTCGGCATGCTGCACCAGCGCGGTGTTGCGGCCGATTCGGCGAAGCCACTGTGCAACGTGCCCGGGGTTGCCGACGGACCCGCTCAGCAGAAGGAGCTGGGTTTCGGCCGGGGCGAGGGCGATGGAGAGTTCGTAGTTCACGCCGCGGGTCTCATCGCCGAGCATCTGGTACTCGTCGACGACGAGCAAGGCGGGCCCTTCTCCGCGAACGAATCGGTGCTTCTGCGTTTCGAGCGTGGCGACGACCACCGGAGCGTTGAGGTTCTCGGCGATATCGCCGGTGATGATCCCGGTATTCCATCCACGGCGCCGCCACTCGAGAAGTTTGTCATTCGCGAGGGCGCGCGTGGGGACGGTGTAAATGGCCTGTCCCTTGAGTCCTCCAGTCTCGACCAGGAGCTCAAAAATGTACGTCTTGCCGGCTCCGGTCGGTGCGTCCACCACGACATCCCTTCCGGCCTGGAGGGCGCGGATGGCCTCCTGTTGCCAAAGGTCGGGTAAGACCATCTGAACCTGTAGTTCCTCCATTTCGTTGAGGGCTGCGGGATGGAAATTGGGCGGCTCAGGGGAAGGGCGGGACCGTGGGTGCCCGCTGCGCGCCGGCACATCGGCGACCGGCGCATTCGTCCCTGCGCATCACGACCACATAATCACTGGCATGTTCGGTCCCTGCCAGGTCATTAGCAACAAAAACCGGTGTTCCCCGGCCGCCCCGGGCCGCCCCGGGGGGTGGACTGGGTTGTAGAGTGAAAGTGAGAGTGAAAGGGAAAGTGGGGAGGAGGGCGATTTTGTGCTATTCCTAATCGCAATCGACAGGTGACGAATTTGATTGCAATAGGATGTGGTACAACTACGGTTTTATGGCCATGACTGACTCGGTTACAACAAGCATCCGGATGACCCGGCGGTTGCGCGAGCATCTGGAGCGGCGGGCGCGTGCGACAGGAAAGGGTAAGAACTGGATTATCAACGAAGCGCTCCGGCGTTACCTCGAACTCGACGACCCGGAGTATGAATCCCAAGCGCGCCGTCAGTCCCAAGTCGCATCCACTTCGTCTGCCGCCGAGTCCGGTGACTGGAGCGAGGCGGCCGATCTCGATCAGTGGAAGTGAACGCGCTCAGGCGGGGAGATATCGTGCTGTGCGTCGTTGCCGGCGATTACGGCAAACCGCGACCGGCGGTGGTTCTGCAAGCCGACGTCTACAACGAGACCCACGCGTCGGTGGTCGTATTGCCTATCACGACCCACATCGTTCCCGCTCCGCTCTTTCGTATCGACATCCGCCCGGACGCCTCAAACGGATTGAAGCGGGATTCACAGGTAATGGTCGACAAAATCGTAGCCATCAAACGCGAACGGATCCGACAGGTTATCGGACAAGTCACACCGGCCTTGTTGATACGCCTGGAGGCAGCGCTCACGCGCTTCCTGGATATTCTTCCATACGCCAAGTGAGGGGAGTGGACGCGGAACAGGATGAAGGTTGAAGGCGCAATTCAAGCGGGACGCTTGCGCCACCTTCAATCCCCGTCCAATTCAAAGAACGAATCCTTGCCGATATGGGGCACCGTGAGTTGCAGGCATTTCCGCAGCGGCGTGGCCTCACCGATGCAGTTCCAGTGCTCCGCCGAGTCGCGGTAGCTCATACGCTGCGGATCGAAGAGCCGCTTCTTCTTGTCCACGAGTTCGAACTTCAGGATCGGTTGATAGTGGCCGCTGCGGGCCATGAGTTCCTCTGGGTCGACTCTGAAAAACGCCGGCATTCCAACATTGGTCAATCCATCGGCAAGACTGTTCTCGAAGACAATCAGCGTGTCTCGCTGAGCCTCGTAGCGAACCGTTGCTCCCAATTCCTTGGCGTGAGGGAACATACCGGAGGGGTCGCGCTTCCGCGCTTTTCCGCTTTTCATTTGAAACGGAGGCGTTACGGTGGAAGGTTTTGCGCCGGGCCGGGCCAAAATGTCCGGATCGGCCTTTGACAACTGACACTATGAAATCGCTCAACATTGCCGTTCTTCCCGGTGACGGGATTGGTCCCGAAGTGATGGCGGTGGCACTCGAGGTGCTCGCCGCGAGCTCGGAGCGCCATGGCTATCGATTTGACACCACCTCGTGCGCGGTCGGCGGGGCGGCCATCGACGAGCATGGCTTCGCATTGCCGGAGGCGACCCTCGGGGCGTGCGGAGCGGCGGACGCGATCCTGTTCGGATCGGTCGGCGGGCCGCGCTGGGAGCATCTGCCACCGAAGGAGCAACCCGAGCGGGCGGCGCTTCTGCCGTTGCGCAAGCATTTCAAGCTTTTTGCAAACATCCGGCCGGGACTGCTTTACCCCCAGTTGCTCGACGCCTCTCCGCTCAAGGCGGAGCGTATCCCCGACGGCATCGACATCGTCTGTATCCGCGAACTGACGGGCGGAATCTACTTTGGGGAGCCGAAGGAGACGCGCACGCTGGAGGATGGCGATATCGAGGCCCGGGACACCATGATCTACCGCAAGAGCGAGATCGAGCGCATCGCGCGGATCGCCGCGCTCGCCGCAGGCGATCGCGGCGGACGGGTCTGCTCGGTGGACAAGGCCAACGTCCTGGAGACCTCCGTGCTCTGGCGCAAGACGGTAACCGAGTTCTTCGCCGCCGAGTATCCCGGGCTTGAACTTTCCCACATGTATGTCGACAACGCGGCGATGCAGCTGGCGCGCGACCCGAACCAGTTCGACGTGCTCTTCACCGAGAATATGTTCGGGGACATCCTCTCCGATGAGATGGCGGTGATCTGCGGATCGCTGGGAATGCTCTCGAGCGCGAGCCTGGGCGCGGGAAACAACCGCTTCGAATGCCCGTTCGGGCTCTACGAGCCGGCCGGCGGCACGGCGCCCGATATTGCCGGGCGCGATCTCGCCAACCCGTGCGCCCAGATCCTGAGCGCCGCCATGATGCTGCGCTACAGCTTCGGGTTGACAGATGCCGCGGATGAGATTGAAGCAGCGGTGCGCGCGGTGGTGGAAGCGGGTACCCGGACGGCGGACATCGCATTCGGCGGGAGCGCCGTGGGGTGCCGTGAGATGGGCGAGGCGATTCGCGATCGGTTGATCGGTGCGGCCGCCGGCTGATCCGTTCGGGCGCGGTGCCAAGGGTCTGTATCCCGCCCGGCGGACCGCTGGAACCCTGAAGTGCCGATCGTGTAATATTTGAATCAAGCAGTTTTTGAAATGACCTCCAAAGAGATACGAGAATCCTTCCTTGATTTTTTCCGGGAGCGCGATCACGAGATCGTGCCGTCAGCTTCACTGATGCCGGCGGCGCCGAATCTCCTGTTTACGAACGCGGGGATGAATCAGTTCGTGCCGTATTTTCTCGGCGAGCGGGAAGCGCCGTATTCCCGGGCGGCCGATACGCAGAAGTGCATTCGCGCCGGAGGCAAACACAACGATTTGGAGGATGTCGGCTTCGATACCTATCACCACACCTTCTTCGAGATGCTGGGAAACTGGTCGTTCGGCGATTATTTCAAGAAGGAGGCGCTCGAGTGGTCGTGGGAGCTGCTCACGGAAGTCTGGAAGCTGCCGGCCGAACGCCTGTACGCCACCGTATACGCGCCGGCAGAAGGCGACCCTTCAGAGTTCGACCAGGAAGCCTTCGAGATCTGGACCGCGATCTTTAAGCGTTCAGGACTCGACCCGGAGGTTCACCTGAAGCACTCCCGCGACTGTTTCTGGGCGATGGGTGACACCGGCCCGTGCGGACCGTGTTCGGAGATTCATATGGACCTGACGGAGCTCGGGGACACGAAGGGGCGGCTTGTCGACGGGGATTCCGCGTATTGCATGGAGCTATGGAACAATGTGTTCATACAGTTCAATGCGCTTCCCGGCGGCACCTACGAACCGTTGAAGAGCAAGTACGTGGACACCGGAATGGGATTCGAACGCATCGCCGGAATCTTCGCGACGACCCGGAACCTGACCGAGTTCGGGGAGGTTCCCAGCAACTACAACGCCGACGTCTTCGGCGAAATCTTCGAAGCTTTGACCGACCTCTCCGGACACCGATACGGGCGCACGCTTCCGAGGGACCGCGATCATCCGACTCCGGAGGAGATGAAGGACGTGGCGTTTCGCGTGCTGGCCGATCACATCCGAACGCTCTCCTGCGCGATCGCCGACGGAATCCTTCCGGGGAATGAGGGACGCAACTATGTCCTTCGCCGCATCCTCCGCAGGGCGGTGATGTTCGGCCGGCGGCTCGACCTCAACCCCGGATTCTTCACCAGCCTCGTCGACCCGGTCATGGCATCGCTCGGCGATGTATTCCCGGAACTCCGGCGTCAGGATGCGGTAATCCGCAAAGTGATCGGCGCGGAGGAGGCCGCGTTCGATCGTACGATCGATCGCGGCATGCAGCTGATCAACAAGTGGACCGAGGGGAAGTCCGGGGGGACGATCCCGGGCGAGGATGCGTTTGCGCTCTACGACACCTATGGTTTTCCGCTGGATCTGACGCAGCTGGTGGCGCGGGAGCGGCGGATGTCGGTCGACACCGACGGCTTCGCTCGCGAGATGGAGAAACAGCGGGCGCGGGCGCGGTCCGCCCGCAAGTCGACGGCCGTCACGGTTGCCGGGAGCGGCACAGAGGCCGGCGCCACACGGTTTGTCGGATACGAGCGGGAGAACCTCGAGGCCTACCCCACGGTTGTGTCGGATCTCGTCGAGGTGGACGGCACCCACTTCCTGGTGGTTCCCGAGACGCCCTTCTACGGCGAAAAAGGGGGGCAGGTCGGGGATTCCGGGTTCGCGGATATCACGGGTTCCCGTATTGCGATTACGGATACGGTTGTTGATTCCTCCGGACGCCATCTGCACCGGATCCCGGAGGAGCGGGATGTGGAACTGCTCCGCGCCGCAGCCGCGCGCGAGGCGTCGATTTTGCTGACTGTCGACCGGGAGCGACGCAGCGGGATCGAGCGACATCACAGCGCAACGCATATCCTCCACTGGGCGCTGCGCGCGATCCTCGGAGAGCATGTGCACCAGGCCGGCTCGCTGGTTGCACCGGATCGCTTGCGTTTTGACTTCAGTCATTTCGAACAGATTCCCCAGGAGCGTCTTCATGAGATCGAGCGCCTGGCGAACCGCCGGATCCTGGAGAACTCGAAGGTCCGTTGGTACGAAACGCCGTACGACGAGAAGCCGGAGCAATGCCTGGCATTCTTTGGAGAGAAGTACGGGGACATCGTACGCGTCGTGGACATCGGTGGATGGTCCGTGGAGCTGTGCGGCGGAACGCACGTGCGTTCCACGGGCGAGATCGGGTTGGTGCGCGTGGTCTCCGAGAGCGCGATCGCCGCCGGTGTGCGCCGGGTCGAGGCAATCACCGGCGATCGTGCGCTTGAAGTTAGCCTTGAACAAGACGCTCAAATCGCGTCGGTGTGCGCGCTGCTTTCGTGTCGGCCCTCCGAGCTGGAGAGCCGCGTTTCCGCCCTGATCAGTCAACGCAACGAACTGGATGCCGAGCTCCGGCGCATTCGCCAGCGACAGTCCCAGGCGACCGCGGGCCGCCTTGCAGAGGAGGCGCAGGATCGGGGGGGGGTCCGGTTCCTGGCACGGGTGGTGGAGGCCGAGAACCCGAATGCTCTGCGTCAGACCGGTGCTCGGCTGGCCGGAGAGATAGGTCCCTCGGTCGTCGTGCTCGGTGCTTCCCTCAACGGCAAGGCGACGGTCGTCGCGTTCTGCTCGCCCGAGGCCGTGGAGGCCGGCTACGAGGCGGGAGCAATCGTTCGTGACCTGGCCGCGAAACTGGATGGCAAGGGCGGCGGCAAACCCGATTTCGCCATGGGTGGCGGCAGGAATACGGAGGACCTCGCCGAGGTTCTGGCCGCCTGGCAGAAGCGCGTACTCGTGGATCGGTAGTGCTGAAAGGCTGAAAGGCTGAAAGGCTACAGGTTGCGACGCCTCCGGCTCGGAGAGAGGATGGGAAACCGGAGGGGGATTCGAACTGCCGGCAGGCTTTCAGCTTTTCGATAGAGGGCGTCCCGTCCGGCCTCGAACGGGGGCGTTACCAGTTCCGCTCGGGGTTGTCGTAGGTATATCCTGCGGGACGTTCGACCAGGCCGGCCTGACCGGCGAGACCGTAGAGGCTGCGGAGAATTCGTATGAGTTCGACTGGTACCGTTGAAGCTCCGGTGGCATCTCTTCCTAGGAGGCGTTGAATGAGGGTGCGGGGGCGGGGGTAGGGGACGACCCGGACCGGTGCGTCGGGTTCCACCTCCGCGAGATCGCGGGCGAGGTCGAGTGCGATATCGAGCCCGCCGAGCGCGTCGACCAGGCCGAGCTCCAGCGCCTGTTCGCCGCTCCAAACCCGTCCCTTTGCGGCCGAACGGGCCTCGTCCAAAGAGAGACCGCGGCCCTCCGCCGTTCGTTCGACAAAGACGTCGTAGTAGAAATCCAGCCGTTCCTGAAACTGCGCCCATTGTTCCGGGGAGTGCGAGCTGAGCGACGAAAACCAGTCGGCGTTCGGACCGGACTGGACCGCATCCCAGGTGATTCCGAGTTTGCTCCACATATCCTCGGTGAGGAACCTGGAGAGGACGACGCCAATGGATCCGGTCACGGTGCCGGGTTGAGCAACGATCCGGTCGGCTCCCATGGCGATGTAGTACCCGCCCGACGCGGCGACATCGCCCATCGAAACGACGACAGGTTTCCCCGCCTCCCTCGCGCGCTGGACCATGCGCCAGATTGCCTCCGAGGCTACGACCGAGCCTCCCGGCGACGTGATGCGGTAGACAATGACGCGCACGTCGGAGTCGTCGATGGCGCGCTCGAATGCATCGACGATACTGTCCGCACCCATGACGCGGGAACCGGTGATGAAATTCCGATTGCTGCGTCCGCGCAGCACGGCGCCGTCACCGGTGATGAGAGCGACGACGGGACCGGTGTCGGGGCGCGTGAGGTGGTCCTTCGCATAGGTGGAGAGGCCGACGATCTCGGGCTGGACGGGGAAGCGTCCACGCAGCTCCCGATAAACCTGGTCCCGGTGCCGGAGGGAGTCAACGAGACCGTGTTCAAAGGCGGCGGGGGCGAGGAGAGGGGCGCGGGCCACCCATTCCCGCACCGTTGCCTCATCCGTGTCGCGTCCCACGGCAACGCTCCGGACGAGTTGTCCGAAGATGTTGTCGAGGAGTTGTTGTTCGGCGTCACGCTGGAAGTCCGGCAATTCGGATTCGGTGTAGAGGTAGAAAACGGACTTGTATTCCTCACGCGTGTCGCCCTCGACCTCTATGCCGAGTTTGTTCACCAATTCGCCGGCGAATGGAATCTCGGCCCGCAGTCCCGTGAACGCCACTTCGCCGCTCGGTTGCAGGTGGATTTCATCGAACGCGGTGGCAAGGTAGTAGGATGCGTTGCCGGGCTCCAGTTCACCGAACGTCATCGACCATGCGATCGCCGGTTTGCCGCTTTCCCGGAAGCGGAGGAGCGCATCCCGGATCTCCTGAATCCGAGCAAGACCGTTCGGCGAGTTGCCGACCCGCGCGATGAGCGCGGCGACGTTCGGATCCCGGGCGGCATGATCGATCGAATCGACGAGGTCGCGCAGGGTAACCGGAGGCCGGCGGAGCAGATGAAGCGGTGAGTCCTCCGCGATTTCCGGGAATCCCCCTTCCAGATCGATTTCGAGGATGACAGGCGGACCCATGCCGCGTCGCATATCGGCCAAGCCGCCGCTCAGAATGAAATAGAGACTCGCGAGGAAGAGGGCGAATACAGTAACGGCGATGATATTCCTGCGGCGTTGTTTTCTATTCTTCATCGAATGTTAAGCCGATCAGGGTTCACCGATCCTGCGATGGAACACGGGCGCCGCGGGGAGGTTCAATCGATTGCGTTTGAATCTCGGACCCCTTGTCTTTGAACTCCTCGGATTTTTCGCGCATGCCGGCTTCGATTGCTTCCTGCGTGTCCAGGCCTTTTTCGGCGGCGTATCGACGCACGTCCTCTGTGATTTTCATAGAGCAGAACTTTGGGCCGCACATCGAGCAGAAGTGTGCGGTTTTGGCACCTTCCGCGGGGAGGGTTTCATCGTGATACTCGCGCGCCTTTTCCGGGTCGAGGGCGAGATTGAATTGATCCTCCCAGCGGAACTCGAACCGCGCCTTGCTGAGGGCGTTATCGCGGTACTGAGCGGCGGGATGCCCCTTGGCGAGATCGGCCGCGTGCGCGGCAATCTTGTAAGCGATAACACCGTCGCGAACGTCCTGGCGGTTGGGAAGTCCAAGGTGTTCTTTCGGCGTGACGTAGCAAAGCATTGCACAACCGTACCAACCGATCATCGCGGCGCCGATGCCGGAGGTGATGTGGTCGTAGCCCGGCGCAATGTCCGTGGTGAGCGGGCCGAGCGTGTAGAAGGGCGCCTCGTCGCACCACTCGAGCTGTTTTTCCATGTTCTCCTGAATCATGTGCATGGGGACGTGGCCCGGGCCCTCGTTCATGACCTGCACGCCACGCTCCCACGCGCGCCGCGTCAGTTCCCCCTGTGTTTTGAGTTCGGCGAACTGCGGCTCGTCATTCGCATCGGCGATCGAGCCCGGTCGCAGTCCGTCTCCGATGGAGAAGGAGACGTCGTAGGCGGCCATGATGTCACAAATCTCGTCCCAGTTCGTGTAGAGAAAGTTTTCCCGATGATGGGCGAGACACCACTTGGCGAGGATGGAGCCGCCCCGCGAGACGATTCCGGTCATCCGCTGTGCGGTCATGGGAATATATCGGAGGAGGACGCCTGCGTGGATGGTGAAATAATCGACACCCTGTTCGCACTGTTCGATCAACGTATCGCGGTAGATCTTCCATGTGAGCGCTTCGGGCGCGCCGCCGACTTTCTCGAGCGCCTGGTAGATCGGGACGGTGCCGATGGGGACCGGTGCGTTGCGCAGGATCCACTCGCGCGTCTCGTGGATATTCTTGCCGGTGGAGAGGTCCATCACGGTGTCGGCGCCCCAGCGCACGGCCCAACGCATCTTCTCCACCTCCTCGTCGATCGAGGAAGTGACGGCTGAGTTGCCCAGGTTGGCGTTTATTTTGACGAGGAAGTTGCGGCCGATGATCATTGGTTCGGCCTCGGGATGGTTGATATTGGCCGGGATGATTGCGCGACCGCGGGCGACCTCGTCCCGAACGAACTCCGGGGTGATTTCATCCGGAATCCGCGCTCCGAACGATTGCCCCGGGTGCTGGAGCGCGAGGCTGTCGCGCGGCGCGTCCGAGCGCATTCGAACCGCTTCACGCGCCGACTGAAGCTTTGTGTTCTCGCGAATCGCAATGAATTCCATCTCCTCGGTAACCATGCCGCGCCGCGCGTAGGCGAGCTGCGTGACCGGCTCGCCGGTGGCGCGAAGCGGCCTTCGGCGCAGGCCGGGGAATCGCAACAGGTTTCCGTTCTCCGCGGCCTGCTGCGCGTGGGTGTCCGAGAGGTAACCGTCGTCGATTGCGCTGGCGGCCCGCCCAGAGTACTCCGCGACATCGCCACGCCCTGCGATCCAGGGACGCCGCAGTGCGGGGATCCCTTCGGTTACCGCTCCGGTGAACTCAGGATCGCCCCATGGGCCGGAGGTGTCATAGACGCGGACGGGATCATTTTCGACCACGGTGCCGTCCGGCTGCCGCGTCGAAGCGAGGGCGATTTCGCGCATGGGGACGCGAACCCCGGGACGAGAACCGCTCACGTAGACGCGGCGGGAGTTGGGGAGGGGGCGGTGTGCGGCGGTGGAGTTGTCAGTGTCGGGCATCGATGCGGAGGGTTGAATGTTGTGTTGGACTCGACGGATCGCGCCTCCGGTCAAAAATCCCGCCTGCATTGGGTTCCGGGTCTTCCCTCCGACGGCATGATCCGTGTCAGGTTCAAAGGGTCCGGGAATCGTTCGCATTCCCATCTCAGCCCGGCGCGGCGGGCACCCCACGAGTGTTTAGAGGTGACGATACGCGCTTCTGGCGGGTTGGCAATGGCGAATTGCAGCCTTCGGACTCAGCCGCAGCGCGCGCAACGAAAGCGGGGAAACGCCTGCGTCCCGCAGCTCCGAACAACCAAATCCCAACAACGCCGCCGAAGGCGCCTCCGCCGCTCGCCGCTCCCGGACCCCTGCATGTCACGGGGCGCCGTGCTTGACGGGGCCGGAAAAAGCTGGCGAAGTATCGGACTTCTGTAGCACTTCGGGTAATCATGGAGGGAATTCTGGAACTACGTCTGCTGGCCGGTCTGGCGATGCTGCTTTATGTGGTTGCGTTCGCGTACGCGCTTCAGGCGTTGCTGCACCGCCGGCGATACTCGCACGGCGTGCTCGTGCTGCTGGTTCTGGCGGGACTGCTGATTCAGAGTCTCGGGTTGTATGCGCGCGGATTGGAGACACGGGCGTGTCCGGTCGGAAATCCGTTTGAGGTTCTGCAGTTCATCACCTGGTCGCTGATCATTCTCTATCTTCTGACCGGGCCGATTTTCCGGATGAGCCTGATGGGCTTTTTCTCCGTCGGTCTGGCGATCGTTCTGAGTGCGATTTCGTTCACAGTGCCTGCGTGGGACCGCGTGGAGCCACGGGAGATTCTCGGGGGGAATCCATGGCTGGAGGCGCACGCTGCTCTCGCGACATTCTCATACGGGGCGTTCGCCTTGCTGGCGGTGTGCAGCGCGATGTACCTGATTCAGCACGCGAGCCTGCGCCAGAAGCGCGGGCAGGTGGTGTTCGGGTTTTTGCCGTCGATTCGCGAACTGGAGCAGATGAACCTTCGGCTCCTGTTGAGTTGTGTGCTGATCTACACCGTGGCGGTGGCGATTGGTTGGGTGTACTGGGCCGCGCGACTCGAGGATGTTGCGGCGCTCAAACTTGTGTTCGCGATCGGGCTGTGGGTCGGGTACGCGGGGGTGCTGATCCTGCGGCTAAAACACAAACTGCATACCCGGCGATTTGCCTGGTCCTGTGTGGGACTGTTTCTCTTTGCGCTCGTGACACTGCTGCCGGTCGAGTGGAACCGCTGGGACGGTTCGGTGGATCGGGCGGCGGGAGATGTGATGTCGGATCTGTGATGCTTGAGGCGAGAGAGCAGGTATTCGTGGCGGGCGTCAGTCATCATACCGCGCCGCTCGACGTGCGCGAACGGATCGCCCTCGATGATGCGGGTAAAGAGCGGCTCTATGGCTTCCTTCGGGATCGGGGCGCGACCGCGGAGACCCTGGTTCTCAGCACCTGCAATCGCACGGAGGTGTACGGGGTTGGGGACCAGGTGGCGTGTACGGATGCGCTCAAGGTATTTTTTCGGCGGGAGTCCGGCATTTCCTCGGAGAACTGGGAGAACGCGTTCATCGTGCGGACCGGGGAGGAAGTGATTCGGCATCTGTTCGAGGTCTGCGCCGGGTTGAATTCGCAGATCGTGGGCGAGACGGAGATCCTCGGCCAGGTCAAGGCGGCGTACCGCGCGGCGGCGGATCGCAGGTTGGT